>NZ_JBYSWZ010000044.1:0-503 GCF_058781685.1 Burkholderia sp. FW306-1C-G01B | reverse complement strand
GGTGGTCATACCTGGAACACCAGTTTCAACGCCGTCGAAGGCGTGAACGACGTGCAGGTTCGGCAAACCGATGTCGCGGGCAACACGTCCGCCCCGACCTCGTTCAGCTTCACGCTCGATACGTCGGCTGCCGCGCCCGGTGTCGCGCTCACGAGCGATTCAGGTAGCAGCGCCACCGACCACATCACCAATGTCGGCACGCTAAACGTCACTGGCATCGAGACCGGCGCAACCGTACAGTACAGCGTCGACAACGGCGCGCATTGGAACACGAGCTTCAGTGCCGTCGAAGGGTTGAACAACGTGCAGGTTCGGCAGATCGATGTCGCGGGCAACACGTCCGCCTCGACTTCGTTCAACTTCACGCTCGATACCTCGGCCGCTGCACCGGGTGTTGCACTGACCGCCGACTCCGGCAGCAACGCCACCGATCACATCACGAACGTCGGCACACTCAACGTTTCTGGTGTGGAGACTGGCGCAGTTGTCGAATACTCGACCGA
>NZ_JBYSWZ010000043.1:0-510 GCF_058781685.1 Burkholderia sp. FW306-1C-G01B | reverse complement strand
CGCCACGATCGAATACTCGACCGATGGCGGTCATACTTGGAACACCAGTTTCAACGCGGTCGAAGGCGTGAATGACGTACAGGTTCGGCAGACCGATGTCGCGGGCAACACGTCTGACCCGACCTCGTTCAGCTTTACGCTCGATACGGCGGCTTCTGCTCCCGGTGTCGCTCTGACTACCGATTCCGGCAGCAGTGCCACCGACCACGTCACCAATGTTGGTACGTTGAATCTTACGGATGTTGAAACCGGCGCCACGATCGAATACTCGACGGATGGTGGCCACACCTGGAACACCAACTTCAACGCCGTCGAAGGCGTGAACGACGTACAGGTTCGGCAGACCGATATCGCAGGCAATACGTCGGATCCGACTTCATTCAGCTTCACGCTCGATACCTCGGCCGCCGCGCCCGGTGTTGCACTAACCGCTGACTCAGGCAGCAACGCTACCGACCACATCACCAACGTCGGTACACTCAACGTGTCTGGTGTGGAGACTGGCGCAGT
>NZ_JBYSWZ010000042.1:0-614 GCF_058781685.1 Burkholderia sp. FW306-1C-G01B | reverse complement strand
TGCTGCCGCATCACTGGCAGCCTCTCTTGAGCACCGCCTAAACTCGCTCGTCAAGACGGGTTGGCTGGCCGCTTACGGTAGGCCCACATATCCAGCAGGCGACCCGAGAATTCGCTGCCGTTATCGGCAAACAGTAAGCGGGGTGCGCGGCGTTGAGCCACCAATCGATTCAGCACGGACACGACGTCCTCCGCACGCAGGTGCTGGCCAACTTCAATGGCTAGCGCTTCACGGCTGAACACATCCACCACGGTCAGCGCTCGAAGGCGTGTGCCGTCGGCCAGTTGGTCCGCCACGAAGTCCAGACTCCAGACTTCGTTGGGACGCGTCGGCGAATGGCGCTGCCGACGCGACACCACCATCTTGCGTCGCTTGGGCAACTTCGAGCGCAGTTGCAGCTGCTCTTCGGCATAGAGTCGATACACCCGGTTCCTGCTCACCCGCCAGCCTTCACGTTTGAGCAGCACATGAATACGTCGGTAGCCGTAGCGCACGCGGGTATGCGCCAATTCCCGCATGCGATGGCGTAACGCCGTTTGCGGATCCTTGACGCTGCGATAGTAGTGGGTACTGCGCGCCTGTTTGATCAGGCGGCACGCCCGCTGCGTGTTGAG
>NZ_JBYSWZ010000041.1:0-797 GCF_058781685.1 Burkholderia sp. FW306-1C-G01B | reverse complement strand
GCATACGCCTTGATCCGCGCCAGCGGCGTCAGGCCCAGCGCCGCCGCCTTCTGCGCCGACATCACCAGCACCGCCGCCGCGCCGTCGTTCAGACCCGACGCGTTCGCCGCCGTCACCGTGCCGTCCTTCGAGAACGCCGGCTTCAGCCCCGCCAGCGATTCCGCCGTCACGCCGTGACGCACGAACTCGTCGGTCGCGAACTGCAGCGGCTCGCCCTTGCGTTGCGGAATCGACACCGGCACGATCTCGTCGTCGAAGCGCCCGGCCTTCTGCGCGGCTTCAGCCTTGTTCTGCGACAGCGCCGCGAACGCGTCCTGCTCGTCGCGCGTAATGCCGTATTCCTTCGCGACGTTCTCCGCCGTGATGCCCATGTGGTACTGGTTGTACACGTCCCACAGCCCGTCGACGATCATCGTGTCGACCAGCTTCGCGTCGCCCATCCGGAACCCGTCGCGCGAGCCCGGCAGCACGTGCGGCGACGCGCTCATGTTCTCCTGCCCGCCCGCGATCACGATCTCCGCGTCGCCCGCGACGATCGCGTTCGCCGCCAGCATCACGGCCTTCAGGCCCGAGCCGCACACCTTGTTGATCGTCATCCCCGGCACTGCCGCCGGCAGCCCGGCCTTGATCAGCGACTGCCGCGCCGGGTTCTGCCCCGAGCCGGCCGTCAGCACCTGGCCCATGATCACTTCGCTGACCTGCTCGGGCTTCACGCCCGCACGCTCCAGCACCGCGCGGATCACCGTCGCGCCCAGCTCGGGCGCCGCAATCTTCGCAAGCGAGCCGCCGAATTTGCC
>NZ_JBYSWZ010000040.1:642-867 GCF_058781685.1 Burkholderia sp. FW306-1C-G01B | reverse complement strand
ACTGCGCCAGTCTCCACACCAGACACGTTGAGTGTACCGACGTTGGTGATGTGGTCGGTAGCGTTGCTGCCTGAGTCGGCGGTTAGTGCAACACCGGGCGCGGCGGCCGACGTATCGAGCGTGAAGCTGAATGAAGTCGGGCCTGAAGTATTGCCAGCGACATCGGTTTGCCGGACCTCTACGTCGTTCACGCCTTCGACGGCGTTGAAGTTGGTGTTCCAGGTA
>NZ_JBYSWZ010000040.1:0-543 GCF_058781685.1 Burkholderia sp. FW306-1C-G01B | reverse complement strand
ATGGCCGCCGTCGGTCGAGTATTCGATCGTGGCGCCGGTTTCAACACCCGTAAGATTCAACGTACCGACATTGGTGACGTGGTCGGTGGCACTGCTGCCGGAATCGGTAGTCAGAGCGACACCGGGAGCAGTGGCCGAGGTATCGAGCGTAAAGCTGAAAGAAGTCGGATCCGACGTATTGCCTGCGATATCGGTCTGCCGAACCTGTACGTCGTACACGCCTTCGACGGCGTTGAAGTTGGTGTTCCAGGTATGGCCGCCGTCGGTCGAGTATTCGATCGTGGCGCCGGTTTCAACACCCGTAAGATTCAACGTACCGACATTGGTGATGTGGTCGGTAGCGTTGCTGCCTGAGTCGGCGGTTAGTGCAACACCCGGCGCGGCGGCCGACGTATCGAGCGTGAAGCTGAACGAGGTCGGATCCGATGTATTGCCTGCGACATCGGTCTGCCGAACCTGTCCGTCATTCACGCCTTCGACCGCGTTGAAACTGGTGTTCCAAGTATGACCGCCATCGGTCGAGTATTCGATCGTGGCGCCCGT
>NZ_JBYSWZ010000003.1:0-472669 GCF_058781685.1 Burkholderia sp. FW306-1C-G01B | reverse complement strand
CTTTTCTTCTTCATTGGCATATCCATGACCTTTACACCTCATGATATGCCCCGCCCACGAAATCACGGATAGGTCCGCGAAATCAGCCCGACCGGGCCAGCAGCGCGATATCGGGCGACCAGCCGCTCAATCTGCCGTCGACTGATCCCAAGCCGCTCCGCGGCTCGCCAAGGCATCAGACGCTGCTCGATCACGGCTTCCACGACCTTCAGACGATCCAGCTCCCGCATGCTCATGGTGATTAGTCCAGGTTGGCCCACGATGCGCTCCGGCAGTTCGAACCGCTGCCAGCATGCGCCGAAACCCTCGAACTACGACATTTCAACTTTGCTCAGATGCGACATTACAACTTTGCTCTTAGACCATGGAATTCGATAACTCTCATTATGTCAAATACCGTGACTTCCATACTTGACAGACATCCCGCGACTGCGGATTAAGTTGAGTCTGCCTGTGCGCTCACTACCGGACATGAAAGTGGTATCGGCTTCGTTGCTAGATGGATCGGCCGGACCTGCGTCGGCGGCAACCGCCGGTCAATCGCTCTCCGCAGCGGCGAAGTCGCCGGGCGGCAACGGTCGGTTCGCCACGTCAAGTGCTTCGGCGCACGTCAGGCCGAGCGCCTGCAATACCACCGCCGCGGCCCGCTCGGGGAGCCGGCTGTCGTCCCCGGCCCGCTTCGCGGCGCCGCCCGCGGCCGCGTCGGCCGCGTAGGACTCGGCCGCGATCGCCGCGAGGATCGTGCCCGTCATCGCGAGCACACTCATGAACGGATCGCCGACCACGAAGCGGCGTGCCGCGATTCCGCGCTCGCTGTCGCGCCGCAAACGCTGGCCCAGCCCGTGGTCGAGCGCGCGCGCCGAAAAGCCCTCCCGCATCAGGAACCGGCCCCAGAGCCGCTCGCGGCGCGCGCGCATCAGCGTGTGACGCACGCAGACGGAAACGACCTCGGCCGGATCCGACAATCCGCTCGCCAGCCGCTCGAGCCCGTCCGCGAAATCGTCGAACACCCACTCCGTCAGCGCGGCGAAGATGCCGTCCTTCGATTCGAAGTGGTAGTAAAACGAGCCGAACCCCACATCCGCCGCCTCGGTGATCTCGCTGATCGCCACGTTGTCCCTGCCCTTTTCCGCCATCAGGCTGAACGCCGCCTGCAGCAGGCGCATACGCGTCACCTGCTTGCGCCGTGCGCCGCGCGGCTGACGCTGTTCCGCTTCGGCCACTGACGCGTTCGCGCTGCCGCGCCGGGCCGGTGTGTCGTCCATGAGCGCGCCTCGGTTGTCCGAAAGATTCTTCTGCATGGCGCAATTCTAGATTATTGGCTCATACTTGACAATGTTATCAGTTATGAGTCTAATCTCGAAAATCGCAGAACCGGTTCCGGTCCGGGCAATGCGTCCGACTCCCGCCGGCGAGCGTCGGCGACGTGCGGACGGCCGCGTCGGCGCACGTACGGCCATCGCAGGGCGCGAACGCGCCATGTCGGCAAGCGGAATGGTCTGCACCACGAACATCGGAGTACTGACTGATCGTGAGGCGCACCGTCGCGGAGACGCTCGCGCGCGCCTGCATGAACCGGGGCGACCCGCCGTGGTCGCCGAACCCTTTTTAGTTTGACCCTCACTTGTCTTGGAAACATCGTGAAATCACCCGGTCTTGACGCGCGGACATCAACGCGCCCGTTTCTGACACGCATCGCATCGCCGGTACGGCGAGCCCCGATCGCGTTCGCGTGCTGTGCGATTCTTCTCACGGCCTGCCACTCGCACGAGGCCGCTGCGCCCGAGCCGCAACCGGTGGTCGCGCTGGCCGTTCATGCGGCCGACGGCGCGATGCAACGCGTGCTGCCCGCGCAGGTTCAGGCGCGATATTCGACGCCGCTGTCGTTTCGGGTCGGCGGCAAGATCGTCGAGCGGCGCGTGCGGATCGGCGACACCGTCAAGGCCGGCCAGACCGTCGCGATGCTCGATCCGGCGGATCTGCACAACACGCTGCTGAACGCGCGCGCCCAGCTCGATGCCGCCGAGCATCGCGTTGCCTATGCGAAGCAGCAGCTGGATCGCGACCGCGCCCAGGCTCAGGCCAACCTGATCGCACCCGCGCAGCTCGAGACGACGCAGGACGCGTATGCATCGGCGGTCGCGCAACGCGATTCCTCACTCGCGCAAATGGCGCTCGCGAGCGATCAGCTGCGCTACGCGACGCTGGTCGCGGATCACGATGGCGTCATCACGTCGGAGGATGCCGATACCGGGCAGAACGTGCAGCCCGGCCAGGCGGTGTTTCATCTGGACTGGAGCGGCGACCTCGACATCGTCTGCGACGTCGCGGAGCGGGACCTGCGCGATCTCGCGGTCGGCCGCACCGCGCACGTCAGCCTGACGGCACTGCCCGGCAAGGTGCTCGACACACGTGTGCGCGAAGTCGCGGCGGCTGCCGATTCGCAGAGCCGCACCTGGCGCGTGAAGCTGACGCTGCTCGCGCCGGGGCCGGACGTGCGCTCCGGGATGACCGCCAGCATCACGTTCGACGGCGCCGCCGACACCGCCGCGGACCACGCGGTCACGCTCCCGGCCACCGCGCTCTTTCATCGCGGCGACGCGCCGGCCGTATGGGTCGTCCGCAAGGGCAGCGACACGCTGGAGCTGCGCCCGGTGTCGGTCGGGCACTACGGCGAACGCACGATCACCGTCACGTCGGGCCTCGCGGACGACGAGCGTGTCGTGATGCAAGGCGTTCATACGGTCAGCGCCGGCCAGCACGTGCGCGTCGTGCCGCCGCTGCATGCGGAGGACTTCGCGTCATGAATGCTCCAGAACACCGGCACTCGACAGACGGCGGGCGCGGCGCACAAACCGGTGCGTCGCACGACGATGACCGTTTCAATCTCTCCGCATGGGCGCTGAAGCATCAGCAACTGGTGATCTTCCTGATCGGCCTCGCGACGATCTTCGGCGTGATCGGCTATACGCGCCTCGCGCAATCGGAGGATCCGCCGTTCACGTTCCGCACCATGGTGATCCAGACTTACTGGCCGGGCGCCACGGCGCGCGAAGTGCAAGAACAGGTTACTGACCGGATCGGCCGTCAGCTCCAGGCCGCGCCTTACGTCGACAACATCAAGAGCTATTCACGCCCCGGCGAGTCGATGATCTTCTTCGCGATGAAGGATTCGGCGCCGGTCGACCAGGTGCCGGAGACCTGGTACCAGGTACGCAAGAAGGTCGGTGACATCCGCGCGACGCTGCCGAAGGGAATCGCCGGCCCGTTCTTCAACGACGAATTCGGTGACGTCTATACCAACATCTACGCGCTCGAAGGCGACGGCTACTCACCCGCGCAACTGCACGATTACGCGGACAAGCTACGCACCGTGCTGTTGCGCGTGCCGGGTGTCGCGAAGGTCGACTACTTCGGCGACCCCGTCCAGCACGTGTTCGTCGAGATCTCGAATGCGCAGCTGACGCGGCTCGCGATCACGCCGCAGCAGCTCGCGCAGGCGATCGATGCACAAAACGCGGTCGCGCCGGTCGGCACGATCACGACGGCGGACGATCGCGTATTCGTGCGCCCGAGCGGCGCGTTCAAGGACACGCAGGCGCTCGCCGACATGCTGATCACGGTGAACGGCCGGACGTTCCGGCTCGGCGACGTCGCGAAGGTCACGCGCGGCTACGACGATCCGCCGGCCACGCAGATGCGGACGAACGGTCACGCGGTGCTCGGCATCGGCGTCACGATGCAAAAAGGCGGTGACGTGATCGATCTCGGCAAGGCGCTCGACGCGAAGGCAGCCGAGCTGCAGGCCGGCTTGCCGGCCGGTCTGAAGCTGGCCGCGGTGTCCAGCATGCCGCATGCCGTGAAGCACTCGGTGGACGACTTCGTCGAAGCGGTCGGAGAAGCCGTCGCGATCGTGCTCGTCGTCAGCCTCGTGTCGCTCGGCCTGCGCACCGGCATGGTCGTCGTCATCACGATTCCGATCGTGCTCGCCGTGACGGCACTGTGCATGCACGCGTTCGGTATCGGTCTCGACAAGGTGTCGCTCGGCACGCTCGTACTCGCGCTCGGGCTGCTGGTGGACGATGCGATCATCGCGGTCGAGATGATGGCGGTGAAGCTCGAGCAGGGGTGGAGCCGGGCGAGCGCCGCCGCATTCGCGTACACGAGCACGGCGTTCCCGATGCTGACGGGCACGCTCGTCACCGTGTCGGGCTTCCTGCCGATCGCGCTCGCGAAATCAAGCACCGGCGAATACACGCGCTCGATCTTCGAGGTATCGGCGATCTCGCTGATCGTGTCGTGGTTCGCGGCCGTCGTGCTGGTGCCGCTGCTCGGCTACCACATGCTGCCCGAGCACGCGCATCGCGACGGTCACGCGCATGGCGACGAAGTGTACGACACGGGCTTCTACCGCCGGCTGTCCGGGTGGATCTCGGCCTGCATCGAGCGCCGCTGGGTCGTGCTCGGCGTCACCGCCGTGCTGTTCGCGATCGCGATGGTCGCATTCACGCGCGTGCCGCAGCAGTTCTTCCCGAATTCCGAGCGGCCCGAACTGCTCGTCGACATGCGCTTGCCGGAAGGCGCGTCGTTCGACGCGACGCTGCGCGAGGCGAAGCGGCTCGAAAAGGCGCTCGACGGTCGGCCTGAAATCGATCATGTCGTCGACTTCGTCGGCACCGGTGCGCCGCGCTTCTATCTGCCGCTCGATCAACAGCTTCAGCAGCCGAACTTCGCGCAATTCGTGATCACGGCCAAGGACGTCGAGACGCGCGACCGCCTGTCGCACTGGCTCGAGTCGACGCTCGCAAGCCGCTTCCCGACCGTGCGCACGCGCGTCGCACGGCTCGAAAACGGGCCGCCCGTCGGCTTCCCGATCAAGTTCCGCGTCAGCGGCGACGACATCGCGACCGTGCGCGGCATCGCCGAGAAAGTGGCGGACAAGGTCCGCGCCGACGCCCGCACGCGCAACGTGCAGTTCGACTGGGACGAACCGGCCGAGCGGTCGGTCTCGTTCGAGATCGACCAGCTCAAGGCACGCCAGCTCGGCGTGACGTCGGAAGACGTGTCGGGTTTTCTCGCGATGACGCTGTCCGGCTACACGGTTACGCAGTATCGCGAGCGCGACAAGCTGATCGACGTCGACCTGCGCGCGCCGAAGAGCGAACGCATCGACCCGTCGAAGCTCGCCGGCCTGGCGATCCCGACGCCGCACGGCCCGGTGCCGCTCGGCACGATCGGCCACGTGCGCGACACGCTCGAGTACGGCGTGATCTGGGAACGCGACCGCCAGCCGACCGTCACCGTGCAGGCCGACGTGCGCGGCGAAGCGCCGAGCATCGGCGTGACGCGCGACATCGACAGCGCGCTCGCGACGGTGCGCGCGACGCTGCCGGCCGGTTACCGGATCGAGATCGGCGGTGCGGCCGAGGAGAGCGTGAAGGGCCAGACGTCGATCAATGCGCAGATGCCGCTCATGATCATCGCGGTGCTGACGCTGCTGATGATCCAGCTCAAGCGCTTCTCACGCACCTTCATCGTCGTGCTGACGGCGCCGCTCGGCCTGATCGGCGTGGTCGCCGCGTTGCTGCTGTTCGGCAAGCCGTTCGGCTTCGTCGCATTGCTCGGCGTGATCGCGATGTTCGGGATCATCATGCGCAACTCCGTGATCCTGGTCGATCAGATCGACCAGGACATCGCGGCCGGGCAGCCGCGCTTCGCCGCGATCGTCGGCGCGACCGTGCGCCGCTTCCGGCCGATCATGCTGACCGCTGCCGCCGCCGTGTTCGCGCTGATCCCGCTGTTGCGTTCCGGCTTCTTCGGGCCGATGGCGACCGCGCTGATGGGCGGCATCACGATCGCGACGGTACTGACCATCTTCTTCCTGCCGGCCCTGTATGCGACGTGCTTCAAGGTGCGCCGCGACGAGAGCGAGCCGCGCGCAATGGACGTCGCGTCCTCGGAGACATGCTGATGAAATTCCCTCTTCTCACATCGGTGCTTGCCGTGAGCGCGGCGCTGGACTTGAGCGGCTGTGCAATGGCACCGAGCGGCACGCCGCCCGCGATGCCGTCGCCCGCGCACTACGGCGCAACGCCCCAGGCGCCGCGCACCGTCGAAGCGGCGGGCGTCGCGCAGCAATTCGACGTCGGCGCCGCACCCGTTCCGCAATGGTGGCGCCTGTATCGCTCCAGCGCGCTCGACGCACTGGTCGACGAAGGCCTGCGCGCGAACCCGACGCTCGCCGCGACTGAGAAAACGCTCGCCGCCGCGCAGCAGGAACTGCGCGCGCAGATCGGTGCATCGACCCTGCCGTCGCTCGATGCGAACGCGCAGGTTGCCCGCACCCGCACACCGGACATCTCCGGCGCCGGCACGCAAAACCTGCGCTACAACGTATTCGTCGGACAGCTGCAGGCGCATTACACCTTCGACCTGTTCGGCGCCACGCGGTATGCGAATGCGGCGAGCGCCGCGCGTGTCGACGTGCGCGGTTGCGAGCTCGAAGCGGCTCGGCGCGCGCTGGCGGCCAACATCGTTGGCACCGCGATCGGCGCAGCGGCGCTCGACCGCCAGATCATGCTGACCGAGCGCCTGATCGCAGTCGCCGAAGCGTCAGCGCTCGACGACCAGCAGCGCTACGCGCTCGGCGCGATGTCCCACGTGCAGGCGCTGGCGTCGACGCAAGGTGCCGCGTCGCTTGCCGCGTCGCTGCCGCCGCTGCGCCAGCAACGCGCGAGCGCCGTTCACGCGCTCGCGATCCTGCTCGGCCGCACGCCCGACGCGCCGCCGCCGATCCCGGCTTTCGCCGGGCTGTCGCTGCCGGAACACGTGCCCGTGGCCGTGCCGTCCGACCTGCTGAAGGCGCGCCCCGACATCCGCGCGGCCGAGGCCGCCGTGAAGGCCGCGGCGGCGGACGTCGGCGAGGCGACCGCGCAGTTGTTCCCGAGCCTGTCGCTCACCGCGACGATGGGGCGCGGCGGCTTCAGCTGGCCCGCGCTGCTGTCGGGCGCGGGCGGGCTGTGGGCGGTCGGCGCGGGGCTGTCGCAGCCGCTGTTCCACGGCGGCGCGCTGCTGGCTCACCGACGCGCGTCGCGCGATCTGTACGACGCGGCGGTGCTGCAGTACAAGGCGGCGGTGCTGTCTGCGTTCGGCGACGTCGCCGATTCGCTCGCGGCGCTGGACAACGATGCGCAAGCGCTGGCGGCGAACGAACTCGCGGCGCGCGCGGCGGGCGCGGCTTTCGACGAGACGGTGCAACGCCGCACGCTGGGCGCCGTGCCGATGTCCGCGCAACAGGCGAGCGAGCAGCGGTATCTGAGCGCGGAACTGGAGGCGGTCCGTGCCGCGAGCCGCCGGATGACGGACACGGCCGCGCTGCTGCAGGCCATGGGCGAACTGCCGCCCGACACCCACACGACGATCGCAGCTCGGCAATAGCCGGTGCGTGTCCAGATGCGCCCGGTCGCGCGCCTTCGGGCCGCCCCGGGCGAATTCCGAGTTCCGAAGCCCGATGCGCGGCGTGTCGCGCGCGCCGAGCTTCCGTTACGCCGCATGACGGATTCCCGATGAAACCCGACAACCTGATCGCCTGCCACGAATGCGATCTGCTGCTTCAGCGTCCGCCGCGCCTGCGCGCGCTGGTTCCACACTGCCCGCGATGCGGCGCTCGCGTGAGCGGCGCGGCGCACGGCCACGCGACGCTCGACCGGATGTGCGCAACGACGCTCGCCGCGCTACTGACGTATTGCGTCGCGCAGGCCTTTCCGATCGTCGCGCTCGACGCGGCCGGCATCGCGTCGCACGCGACGCTGGGCGACACCGTGCGTGCGCTATGGTCGAACGGTCAGCCGGTGGTGGCCACGCTCGTGTTCTGCACGACGATGCTGTTCCCGCTGCTGGAGCTGGCCGCATGGCTGTACCTGCTCGCGCCGTTGCGCGCCGGCCGCGTACCGCGGCACTTTGCTCCAGTCCTGCACGGCGTTCAGCGATTGCGGCCGTGGAGCATGGTGGAAGTGCTGATGCTCGGCGTGCTGGTCACGATCGTCAAGATGACGAGCCTCGCGCACGTGATCGCCGGGCCCGCGCTGTTCGCGTTCGCCGGCCTCGCCGTGATGCTCGGCTTCCTGTCGTCGATCGAGCCGGCCGGCCTGTGGGACGCGCGCGACGAACTCGTCGCGCTGCAGCCGGCCGGCGCAGATCACCCGAGGCCGTCCGGAGCCGGCATGACGCTACCCGCCGCGCTCCAGTCACGCGGCGGCAGCGAATCGCCGGGCATGACGGCCCGCGCCGCGGGATTGATCGCCTGTCACCATTGCGCGCGCGTGCAGCCCGCGCCCGCGCGCGGCCAGCGCTGCACGCGTTGCGGTTCGCCGCTGCACGCGCGGCGCCCGCGCAGCGTCGCTCGCACCGGCGCGCTGGTCGCTGCCGCCGCCCTGCTCTACATCCCGGCGAACCTGCTGCCCGTCATGCACGCGACGTCGCTCGGCCGGGCCGAGGACGACACGATCCTCGGCGGCGTCGCGTACTTCTGGACGTCGGGCGACTGGGCGCTCGCCGTCGTCGTGTTCGTCGCCAGCGTGCTAGTGCCGATGCTCAAGCTCGCGATCCTCGCGTTGCAGGCAATGGCCGCGCATCGCGGCGCGCAATGGCGCCCGCTCGAACGGGCGCGGCTCCACCGGTTGGTCGAGCGCGTGGGCCGCTGGTCGATGCTGGACGTGTTCGTCGTCGCGCTGACGATCGCGCTCGTGCATTTCGGCACGTTCGCCGACATCACACCCGGCCCCGGTGCGCTCGCGTTCGGCGCCGTGGTCGTGCTCACCATGTGCGCGTCGATGCAGTTCGATCCGCGGCTCATCTGGGACGGCGCGGCGCGCCCGGCCGCCGCCCGTCGTCCGTCCTGAATGGGTGCAAGCCCGCCGATTATTTCGAATTCCAAAACGATGCCTCCGTTCGATTTTCCTCAACCCGAGATCCGGCCGCGCAGCCGCTGGATTCCGTCCCTCGTCTGGATCGTGCCGCTCGTGTGCGCGCTGATCGGGCTGTCGCTCGTGATCCGGACCGTCGCCGCGACCGGCCCGACGATCTCGGTCACGTTCGCCAATGCCGAAGGCCTCGAAGCCGGCAAGACCAAGGTCCGCTACAAGGATGTCGATATCGGCTCCGTCCAGACCATTACGCTTACTCCCGACTTCAAGCGCGTAGTCGTCAGCATTCAACTGACGCGCGACGCCGCACGGTTCGCGAACCGCGGTACGCGCTTCTGGGTCGTGCGGCCGCGCGTCGGCGCCACCGGGATTTCCGGGCTCGGCACACTGCTCTCCGGCGCGTACATCGGCGCGGATCTCGGCCGCTCGCCGCAGGAGCAGACCGACTTCACCGGTCTCGAGACGCCGCCCGCCGTCACCGCGGACCAACAGGGCCACAGCTATCTGCTGCATGGCGACTCGCTCGGATCGATCGACATCGGTTCGCCGGTGTTCTACCGGCATCTGCAGGTCGGTCAGGTTGTCGGTTTCTCGCTCGACAAGGACGGTACCGGCGTCGACGTACAGGCGTTCGTTAAGGCCCCCTACGACAAGTACGTCGGCACCAACACGCGCTGGTGGCACGCAAGCGGCGTGGATCTGCGGCTCGACTCGAGCGGCCTGAAACTCAACACGCAGTCGCTCGCGACGGTGGTCGTCGGCGGTCTCGCGTTTCAGTCGCCGCCCGGGCAGCCGGAGGCGCCGCAGGCGGCCGACAACGCGTCGTTCCGGCTCGCGTCCGACGAAGCCGACGCGATGCGCGACCCCGACGGCACGCCGCTGATGGTCGTGATGCGCTTCGACCAGTCGCTGCGCGGGCTGTCGGTCGGCGCGCCGGTCGATCTTCGAGGCATCGCTCTCGGCCAGGTCACGAACATCGGCATCGAGTACGACGAGCACACGCGCAGTTTCAGCATGAAGGTCACGATGGCGCTGTATCCGGCACGACTGAGTCGGCACAGCGATACGGCGCTGCCCGCGCCCGATACGGCCGGCGGCCATGAACTGCTCGAACACCTGGTGCTCCAGGGTCTGCGCGGGCAGTTGCGCACCGGCAGCCTGCTGACTGGCCAGCTCTACGTGGCGCTCGACATGTTCCCGAAGGCACCGCGCGCGAGCGTGAACGTGCACCGCACACCGGTCGAGCTTCCGACCGTCCCGAACACGCTCGACGAACTGCAGGTGCAGATCGCCGATATCGCGCGCAAGCTCGACCAGGTTCCGTTCGACCGAATCGGCAACAGTCTGAACGGTGCACTGGAGCATGCGAACCAGTTGTTCGGCCACCTCGACGAGCAGGTCGTGCCGCAGGCGCGCGATACGCTGGCCGCCGCGCAGCGCACGTTCAACACCGCCGAGTCGACGTTGCGGCAGGATTCGCCGATGCAGTCGGACGTGCATGACGCGATGCAGTCGCTCACGCATACGCTCCAGTCGTTGAACGCGCTCACCGACTATCTGGAACGTCATCCCGAAGCCCTGCTGTTCGGCAAGAAGGGAGATCGGCAATGAACGCGCGCCCGTTTCGCCTCCTTCGCATGACGGCGCGCATCGCGACGTGCATCGCGCTGGCCGTGCTGAGCGCCTGCGCGTCGCCGCCCGTGCGCTTCCATACCCTGGCGGCGCCGGCCAGTGCTGGCGGCGACCCCACCACGCATCCCGCATGGCTGATCGACATCCAGGCCGTGCACGTCGTGGCGCCAGCGGACGGCAGCCGGTTCGTCGTGCAGCGTGGCCCCGAGCGGGCCGACATCCTGGAGCAGGAACGCTGGGCCGCGCCGCTCGGTGACGAAATACGCGACGGGCTGTCGACGCGCGTCGCGTCCGCGCTGGGCACGATCGACGTTCACCGTGTCGCTTACCCGGACGGCACGCCCGTCTACCGGGTCGCGGTGGACGTCCAGCGAATCGAATCGTGGCCGGCGTCGCACGTGCTGCTCGACGCGACCTGGAGTGTCAGCGCCGGGGCAGGACAACGGGCACTGACGTGCCGCAGCATCGTTCGGGCCGGTGCGTCGGCGGGCTACGACGCGCTCGTCGACGCGCATCGCCATGCGCTCGACACGCTCGCGCTCGGAATCGTTGGCGGCATTCGCGCGGCGGCGACGCACGCGCCGCCGCCCGCCGGATGCCGCGCGGGAACACCCGACCGACAGATCGCGCCATCCGCCGTCGAGCGCGGCGCGCGGGATCCGCTCGTCGATTGAATCGGACCGCGAAGACGCACCCGGTCGGGTCGGGCGGCCGGCCTCGCGCCGATCCCCTTGCACGATCGAGCGACATCGTCAGACGGAATCGTCCCGATGAAAAACGAATCGCCGCACCGCCGTTCCCGCATCGATCCGACGTTTCGCGCGGCGCGGTATCGCGCCGCTTCAATCATTTCCACCTGCATGGACTATCCAGGATGAAACCCGTCCGCCTCACGCGAGAGCAACGCAGGCTCGACACACGCGAACGACTCGTCGCTACCGCTCGCGCGCTGTTCATCGCGAAAGGCTTCGCCCATACGAGCGTCGAACATATCGCCGAGGGCGCCGGGTACACGCGCGGCGCGTTCTATGCGCACTTCGAACACAAACGCGAACTGTTGGTCGAGATCCTTCGCCGCGACCATGATCGAATGATCACGAAAGTTCGGCTGGCGGCGCCGAAGAGCGGCGGCTCCTGCACCGCAGCCGACTATGCGGACATTGCCGCCGGCTGGGAATGTTTCCCGCTGTGGGTCGAGGTCCATCTGTACGCGCTGCGCGATGCCGGGTTTCGGCACATCGTCGACTGCCTGCACACCGAACCGGCTGCGCTGCCGGACGCGGCAAGCGGTGCGGCAGGCGCCGCCGAACGGATGCCGTCCGCGGCCGGGTGGGCGGCCGCGCTCGGCGTTGCGCTGCTGAGCGTCGGCGCGCGGTATGCCCGGCGCGACGATCCGGCGTAGCAGGCAGCCCCGTTCGAACCGTCGCCCCGGCTACAATTTCAACCGTTCCCCGACGAGTATCCGCACAATATCTGCATCAGGTCGTGATGAACCCGTGCAGCAACGCGATCCATGCAATGCCGTCAGGCGGCACAGTGCACGTCGAACTCGACCTGGTCTGCATCGAGACGCCGCGCTCGCTGTCGCACGGCGCGGTGAGCGCAGGCCGTTTCGTGCGTCTCGCGGTTGCGGACGACGGCAACGGCATTCCGGCCGATATCCTCGAGAGAATCTTCAATCCGTTCTTCACGACGCGCGCCGCCGGCGAGGGAACCGGTCTCGGCCTGTCGCTCGTCGACGGCATCGTCCCCGAACACGGCGGGGCCGTCGACGTCCACTCCATACCCGGCGAAGGCGCGCGTTTCGACGTTTATCTGCCCGCCGCGGACGTGCGCCCGGCCCGGCAAGCCGAGACGATCCAGGTGCCTCGCGGTGGCGGGCAGGTAGTGCTGCTGATCGACGACGAGGACGCGCTCGTCCGGCTCGGGGAAGACGTGCTGGCCGATCTCGGCTTCGAACCGGTCGGATTTTCATCGAGCGAGGCCGCATGGGCTGCGTTGGACGCTGATCCGGCCCGCTTCGACGTCTTCGTGACCAACCGTACGATGCCGGATCTGACAGGCCTGCAGCTCGCGGCGCGCATCGCGCAGCGGCGCAACGACCTTCCGGTCATCCTGTGCAGCGGTTTCAGCACACCGGCGCTCGCCACGGTAGAACTGTCGGGCGTCGAGATGCCGGCCGATGCGACCGCGCGCGCCGTTCGCGATTCGCGCGCGCGTCGCTTTATCACGTTCAGAACCGATCTGGCACGATCAGCAGCCCGAAGCGATCCAACGCAACGCTCGCGCTCGTTCGGCGTGGCCGTTGGCGGTATTCCACCAGCGGACTGATATCGCGGGCGCGCCACGGGCGCGCTGGCCGGAAGCTGCGGCTCCCCGTTGCGTCACTGGGCCGCCTCGGCCGCCTCCACGACCGGCAGCGGCCGGCTAGCGATCTTCTCGGCTTCCGCGCGCTTGAGCCCCAGCGTATGCAGCAGCGTTGCCGCCGTGCGTTCCGGAAAATGCTCTCCGCTGAAGCCGAGTTCCTTCAGCACACCGGCCGCCGGCGCGCCCGGCGCGACGAAGTTGAGTTCGGCGGCAATGGCGGTCAGCACCGTACCGCCGACCGAAAGAAAGCCGATGAACGGATCGGCGACCACGAAGCGTTTCTCGGCAATGCCGCGCTCGATGTCCCGCAGCAGGCGCTGACCCAGGCCACGCGTCAGGACGCGCGCCGAAAAACCCTCGCGTATCAGGAAGTGTCCCCACACCGGCTCGCGCCGCGCGCGCATCAGCGTATGCCGCACCGACACGGAAATGATTTCCGCCGGATCGGACAAGCCGCTGGCCACGCGGTCGAGCGAATCCGCGAATTCATCGAATACCGATTCCACGAGGGTGGCGTAGATCGCCTCCTTCGATTCGAAGTGGTTGTAGAACGAGCCGAAGCCGACGTCGGCGGCCTCGGTAATTTCATTGATGGCGACGCCTTCCATGCCCTTCTCGGCCATCAGCCTGAGCGCGGCGTCCAGCAGGCGGGCACGGGTCTCCCGCTTGCGGCGCGCGCCGCGCGGCTCGCGCTCTTCGGCGACCGCGACCACGGGCTTGGGCGCGTCCGGAGCGGAGCGCTTTGGGGTCCGGCGATTCGGTGTGTTCGGCATGACGTTTCCGATTCTTGTTCGTGCCCAAGTATAGATTCAAATGTCTACATTGACAAAATCATCATCTATGATTTTAATGTCACCAAAGGCAGCGAAACAAGGCCTCGAGAACCGATCGACAGACGAATGGAGAAACGGTGGAGACACATCTGCACACGGACGCCAGCGCGTCCATTCACGACAACCCGCCCTCGTCGCCCGAGCGCGGATTGCGTTCGACGCTCGGCGTACCGATCCCGGGATCCGGGCCGGCCGGCGCCGTAGCGGACGATTTTCCGGGTAGTCGCCGCCCCCACGACGACGCGCGCCGCCTACATGCGCAATCGACGAGCGACGCCGCGACATTCATGGGCCGGCCAGTCATGTCATGCGACGGTGCGCTTGCATGCGTGCCGTCGCGCGGACAGCCCCTCGATGCGACGGCGCCTGCCTTCGCGATTGCCATTCGACCTGCCTGATCGTCATCCGCGATGAAACTGACTACTCCACAGCCGGCGCGACACCCCCACCCCACAACGAAGGCATCGGCGCTCGCGTATCTGATCTTCGATCGTCCGGACCTCGACGAGGCCGAGCACTTTCTCAACGACTTCGGTCTTCGCACCGTGCTGCGGGACGACACGCAATTGCTGCTGCGCGGAACGGGCGCCGCACACTTCTGTTATGTCGTTCGCCACGCGCCGAAGGCTCGCTTCGTCGGCTTTGGCTTGCGGGTCGACAGCCGGACCGATCTGGAGGCGCTCGCCGGCGTCCCCGGCGCGTCGAAGGTCGAGGCATCGGATTGGCCCGGCGGCGGCCACCGGGTGCGTCTCACCGATCCTTCCGGCTTTCGGGTCGACGCAATTGCGGGCCAGGCACCGGCCGACACACTGCCGCATCGCGCTCCGCTCCCGTTCAACTCGGTCGACACGCCCGTGCGAATCAACGACACGCAGCGGCCGCCGGCGAGCGCACCCGAGGTCATCCGGCTCGGGCACGTCGTGCTCGAACTCGCCGACTACCAGGAAACCTGCGCGTGGTACACGCAGCACTTCGGGTTCATCCCCAGCGATGTCCAGGTACTGCCGGACGGCTCCCCAGCGGTTGCATTCATGCGGCTCGATCTGGGCGACGAGCCGGCCGATCACCATACGCTCGCGCTCGCCCAAGGGTTCGTGCCGACTTATAGCCATAGCGCGTACGAACTGGTCGACGCCGACGCAGTCGGCATGGGCCAGCGCATGCTCCGCGACAACGGGTGGACCCATGCATGGGGCATCGGCCGACACATTCTCGGCAGCCAGATCTTCGACTACTGGCAGGACCCGTGGGGCGACAAGCACGAACACTATTGCGACGGCGACCTGTTCACGGCCGACGAACCGACGGGCGTGCACGCGGTCAGCCGCGAAGCGATGGCGCAGTGGGGCCCGACGATGCCGCGCAGCTTCACGAAGCCCCGGTTCACGCCGTCGAGCGTCGCGGCGCTGTTGCGCAACCTGCGCCGCAGCCCCGATCTGACGCTCAGCAAGTTGCTGACCCTGGCGAAGCTGTTCGCCTGACCCCGACCGCCTGTTCGACTCACGAGAGATCCATTCATGTCACTGCTCGTCCTGCACTTCCGGCACAACGGCCGCGCCCAATGGGGCGTCGTTGCCAATAGCGCCGTCACGCCGATTCCCGGCGACTTCGACACGACCGCGAGCTTTCTGGCGGCAAACCCGGTTGAACGGCTCGTCACGCTCGACGGACCGACGATTCCGGAGACGGACGTGGAATGGCTGCCCCCCGTCACGGCCAACCAGCAGTTCGTTTGCCAGGGCGCGAACTATCGCCAGCACATGATCGAATCCGGCATGGATCCGGACGCGAAGAAGTTCAACATGATCTTCACCAAGGCGACGAGTTGCATCGTCGCCGCCGACTCGCCGGTCGTGAAACCGCGGCACGTCCGGTTTCTCGACTACGAAATCGAGCTCGGCCTCGTTCTCAAACGCGACATCACGTCTCACTGCCAGATCACGGACGCGAATCTGCACGACTACGTCGCCGGCACCGTGATCGTCAACGACTATTCCGCGCGCGATGTCCAGATCCCGCAGATGCAGTTCTACAAGGGCAAGAGTTTCCGGACGTTCGGCCCGGTAGGCCCGTATCTGTGCCTGCTCGAGCGGCGTGACTTCCCGAAGCTGAAGGCGCTCGACCTGACGTTGACCGTCAACGGCGCGGTGCGCCAGCAGGACTCGACATCGAACCTCGTCTATGGTCCGGCAGAAACGTTGACCGAGTTGTCGGGCGTGCACGACCTTCGCGCCGGCGACCTGCTCGCGACCGGCACGCCGGCCGGCTGCGCACTCAGCATCCCGTCGCCGCTCAAGCAGCGGGCCGTCGCGCTGTTTCCCGAATCCGTCAAGTGGAAGATGTTCATGAAGGTGCAGGCGGGGCGCCCGCAGTACCTGAAGGCCGGAGACATCGTCGAAGCCCGGATCGCGAGCCGCGACGGAACGATCGATCTGGGCGTGCAACGTAACGAGATCGAGGACGAAGCAGCATGAACGGCATCGCGACCCAGGACGACGTGCTGGCGATCGAAGCGCAGGGCTTTCCGCCGGACCTCCCTGCCAGCACGTACGAGATGATTTGCGCCGGTGCGGCCATCGATCCGTCCGCGCCCGCGCTCTCCTTTTTTGCGACCGCCGATGCGCACCGCGACGCCGAGTGCTGGACCTATCGCGAGCTGGTGCGCGACATCACGCGTACGGCGAACATGTTCACACGCATCGGCGTGCGCTCGAGTTCGGTGATCGCCTATGTCCTGCCCAATCTTCCCGAAACGCATTTCGTGATCTGGGGCGGGCAGGCGGCCGGCATCGTCTGCGCGATCAATCCGCTGCTCGAAGGTGAAGCGATAGGCAATCTGCTCAAAGCGGCCGGTGCCTGCGTACTCGTGACGCTCGCGCCATTTCCCGGAACCGATCTCTGGCAGAAAGTCGCGGAGATCCTTCCCCAGGTCGAGCCGCTGCGGCATCTCGTGCTGGTCAATCCGGCCGATCGCGTGCGGGGCACGGCGCAATCAGCAGCCCGAACGCTCCAGCGTGACGCGTGCATGAAGCTGCACGGCGATGGTGGTTTGCGCGGCGCGGTACCCGCGCATATCCAGATTCACGACTTCGGTACGGCAATCGTGCGGGAATCGGGTGCGGCGCTCGACAACGTGCGTCGCTTTCAACCCGGCGATATGTCGTCGTTCTTCTGCACCGGCGGCACCACCGGGTTGCCGAAAATCGCGATGCGCAGCCAGGGCAACGAAGTAGCCAATGCATGGAGCGCCGGCCGGTTCTTCGGCGACAGCATCGGTCCCGGCAAGACGACTTTCTGCGGATTGCCGCTCTTTCACGTCAATGCCGCGATGGTGACCGGCCTGCTGCCTTTCTCGCGCGGCGCCCATGTCGTGCTCGGCACACCGCAGGGTTACCGGGGGGACGGCGTCGTCAAGCGTTTCTGGGAAATCGTCGAACATCATCGCATCAATTTCTTCAGTGGCGTCCCGACGCTTTATGCGTCGCTGCTCGACGTTCCCGTCAACGATCACGCCATCGATTCGCTCGAATACGGCCTGTGCGGGGCGGCACCGATGCCGGTCGGCGTGCTCAAAGCGTTCCAGGAAAAAACGGGCATCCGGATTCTCGAAGGCTACGGCCTGACCGAAGGAACGTGCGTGAGCAGCGTCAACCCGACGACCGGCGAGCGCCGGCTGGGATCGATCGGGCTGCGCATCCCCTTTCAGGCGATGAAAGCAGTCGTCGTGGACGATGCGGGACGGTATCTGCGCGATTGCGCGGCTAACGAAGAGGGGCTGCTCGTCATTTCCGGGCCGAACGTCTTCACCGGCTACACGCGTCCCGACCAGAACAACGCCCTGTGGCTCGATCTCGGCGACGGCAAGCGCTGGCTCAACACCGGCGACCTGGGCCGCTGCGACGTCGACGGTTACTTTTGGCTGACCGGCCGCAAGAAGGATTTGATCATCCGCGGCGGACACAATATCGACCCGGCGACGATCGAGGAACCGCTGCATCGACACCCGGCGGTCCAGATCGCCGCGGCAATCGGGCGTCCCGATGCATATGCCGGTGAGTTGCCGGTGGCGTATGTTCAGCTCAAGCCGGGTATGACCGCTACCGAGCACGATCTGGAAGTGTTCATGCAGCAGGAGATCGCTGAACGCGCTGCCCTGCCCAAGCACGTCCGAATCGTCGAAGCGATCCCGCTCACTGGCGTCGGCAAGATATTCAAACCGGAACTCAAGCGCCGCGAGACGAGCGACGCGCTGCGCGCGGCATTGGACCAGGGCGGAGCCCCTGGCGCATCAGTCGACGTCACGACCAACGATTCAAGCGGAATGTCGGTCCTGGTCGAGCTGAGCGATCCCGGGCTCGAGACTGCGGCGCGCTTCGTGCTGGGGCGATTTCCGTTTGCGTTTTCGATTTCGATCGCCGCGAGGCCGATACGATCGCCCGGACCGACAGCGACGGATCTGCAGTGACGGTGGAGAGCGACTAGCCGCGATAACACAAGCTCCGAAAGCGGCTCGTCATGATCAATAAGGTATCCAAATCAATTGTTATTCGTGAATCGGATCGAGACAGAGGAGACAAAAAATGAATTTCACGCGAACGATGCATTTTGCAGGCGTGGCGGTTTGTATCTGCATGGCTGCACTTGCCGGCAATGCAGACGCACAGACGGCCGGAAGCATCACCACATCGGTGGGATGGCTGCACATATCGCCACAGGGCGACGCAACACCGCTGACCGTGCAAAGTGTTGGCGGCGTGACGGTGAATCAGCAACTGGCCGGTACCGGGGCGCATGCCAGCTCGACGGATACGATGGGAATCACCACCGAGTACTACGTCACCGACAACGTTGGTGTCGCCATGCTGTTTGGACTGCCACTGAAAGTAGATCTGATCGGCGACGGGACGTTGCAGAAGTATGGCACCCTCGGCACGACAAGGCCGATGCCGCCCGCCATCGAACTTCGATATCACCTGTTTTCGGCCGCATCGAAATTCCGGCCATACGCAGGACTCGGCGTGAACTATACGTGGTTCACTCAGGTTCGGGCGACCAATCGCCAGTTTGTCTCCGATAGCTTTGGGCCGGGCGGCTCGGCGCGCGCGACACTCAGTTCATCGTGGAACCCTGTGTTCGAGCTGGGGGCGCGTTACGCGATTACAAAACACTGGTCCGTCGGCACCTCCGTCAACTACATGCCGGTGAAGACCCACCTCACGTTATACGGACAGACCGCGACCGGGACGCAGATCGTTTCCAGATCGACGCTCCGACTCAACCCCCTCAGCGTTTTCTTGAACGTCGCTTATACGTTCTAACGGATGTGCCCGGATGCCAGTGCCCCCGCATAGAAGCAACACTCTGGATCGAACGATGAAACGACAGGCTCTCAAGACCATTCTTTTTGCATTGCCCAAGGTTCTGGACCTGACGGCGCGCCGCTTCCCCGCCTATCGTGATCGCCTAAAGGAGCGCAATCTCGTCGCGTGGATCGGGCTCATGGATCAAAGCATCGGTCGCGCCATCGAGTTCAAGAATGGCCGTATTCGGTCGCGTGCCGGCAAGCATCCGCGGCCCGACGTGCGCATGGCCTTCAAGGATGTCGCCACTGCCCTGAAGTTCCTCTCTCCCAGCCCCGACCAGGGCGAAATCGTCCACGCCGCCAAGAACTTCAAGGTGGTCACCGAGGGCGAGGACGAACTGTTGGTCTGGCTCATGCAAACCCTGAGCATGATGCGCACCGTCGGCCTGCCGATGGGCACACCCATGCGCGACGGCACCCGACGCTACACCACCTGTACCAATGGCGGGCCCCTGTTCGTCTACGTCAAGGATGGCCGCATCGTCCGCGTGACCCCCATCGAGCTGGACGATACGGATGCGGCGAGTTGGGTGATCGAGGCACGGGGACGCCGCTTCAGCCCGCCACGGCGTGGATTGGTCGCGCCCCACGCGTTGACGCTCAAGTCGCTGGTCTACTCCGACAAGCGCATCCTCCACCCGATGAAACGGGTCGACTTCGACCCCGATGGCGAGCGCAATCCCCAGAACCGCGGCAAGTCCGGCTATGTGCGTATCAGCTGGGACGAGGCCCTGGACATCGTCGCCAAGGAGATCAATCGGCAGAAGCGCGTTCACGGCCCCGGTTCCATCACTTTCCCGATGTCGTCCCACCACCAGTGGGGCAACGTGGGCTACTACCTCAGCGCGCTGACGCGCTTCGCCAACCTGATCGGCTTTACCCGGGTCGCCGCGAATCCGGACAGTTGGGAAGGCTGGTACTGGGGCGCCATGCATCATTTCGGCAACTCGATGCGCGTCGGCGTGCCCTCCGGCTACGGCGGCCTCGAGGATGGTCTGAAGGAAGCCGAAATGATCGTCTTCTGGTCCTGCGACCCCGAAAGTACCAACGGGGCCTACGCAGGATTCGAGGGAACACCGCGCCGCCTGTGGGCCAAGGAACTCGGGATCGAGTTCGTTCACATCGACCCGCACTGCAATCCGACCGCACAGCTGCTGGGCGGCCGCTGGATCCCGATCCGGCCGCAAACCGATGCCGCCCTGGCGACCGCCATCATGTATGTATGGACCGTCGAGGACCTGTACGACAAGGATTACGTCGCGACGCGCACGACCGGTTTCGACGATTGGAAAGCCTACCTTCTGGGCGAAACCGACGGTACCCCCAAGACTCCCGAGTGGCAGGAGAGCGAGACCGGCGTGCCGGCCAAGGACGCCCGTGCGCTTGCGCGCCTATGGGGAAAGAAAAAAGTTCATCTCGCCGTCGGGATGACCGGCGCGGGATTCGGTGGCGCGGGCCGCGGGGCGACCGGAGCGCAATGGGCGCGCTGCATGATCATGATGATGTCCATGCAGGGCTGGGGCAAGCCGGGAGTGAATTTCGGCTGCCTCGAAATCGGCGTCCCGCACGATCTCCAGTTCTACTTCCCTGGCTACGCGGACGGCGGCATCTCGGGCGATCTGGCGTGGACCGCCAATGCGGTGGACAACTACCAGCGCATGCCGCACATCCTGACCATGAATCCCGTCAAGCAGATGGTGCCGCGACAGCAGATGCCCGATGCGATCCTCAACGGTCAAGCCACCGGTTATCTCTGGGACGGCATGTCCCAGGAAGCCCAGTTTGCGCCGTTCACCTACCCGATGCCCGGCTATTCGCCGATCCACATGATCTATCGCTACGGCGGATCCGCGTTCAGTACCGTGACGAATTCCGGACGGTGGACGCAGGCCTACCGGCACTCGAGCATCGAGTTCGTCGTCAATCAGTCGATCTGGATGGAAGGCGAAGCCCAGTTCGCCGACATCATCCTGCCCGCGTGCACTTCGCTGGAGCGTTGGGACATCGGAGAATGGGCGAATTCGGGCGGCTACGCCCACCATGGGTATGGCACGGTCAACCATCGCATGCTGACGCTGCAGCACAAGTGCATCGAGCCTTTGGGCGAGTCCCGCTCCGACTACGACATTTTCACCGCCATCCTGACCCGGTTGGGCCTGGGTGGCGTTTTCACCGAAGGCTGCGGCGATCTTGACTGGGTCAAGCGCGTCTTCGACTCGTCGGATCTGCCCGATCACATTTCGTGGCGCGAATTCTGCCGCAAGGGCTACTTCGTCGTGCCGCCCGAAAAGCCCGAGCTTCGCCATCCCGTGGACATGCGCTGGTATGCGGAAGACAGGAGGAAGGACCTGCCGGAACCTCATCCGCTGCCGTCGCAGTTCCCGGAAAAGTTCGGCAGGGGCCTGCAGACGCCGAGCGGCAAGCTGGAGTTCGTGCCCGAGTTGCTGAAGCGGCACACTGCGGACAATCCCGAGCGGCCACCGCTCAACCGATATATCCCCTCCTGGGAGGGCCTGCGCTCGGACCTGTCTCGGCGCTACCCGCTGCAATTGATCGCCACCCACAGCCGCTACAGCTTTCATACCCATTGCGACGGCAAGAATTCTGCGGTGAACAGCGTCGACGATCATCGTGCCCTGATCGCGGGGCACCGGTTCTGGCTGCTGAGGCTCAATCCGGCTGACGCCGCCATTCGACGCATTGCCCATCGCGATCTTGTCAAAGTTCACAACGACCGAGGCGCAGTGATCTGTGCGGCCGATGTCTCACCCCTGGTAAACGCTGGAGTGGTGAAATCCTACGAGGCGAGCGCCGAATTTCAGCTGATCGAAATCGACGGCGAGCAAGTCGAGATCGGCGGGTGCATGAACATGCTTACCCCTGACCGGCCGCAGACCGCCGGCACCAGCAGCATGAGCCCGAATTCCTGCCTGGTGCAGGTCGAGAAATGGCGCGGTGCCGAGGCGTTCATGCTCGGCCGCGCAGCGTGAGGAATTTCAAATGAGCAAGTGGAACCTGATTATCAAAGTCGGGCATTGCGAGAACTGCCAGAACTGCGTGATCGCCGCGCGGGACGAGCACGTCGGCAACGACTTCCCCGGTTACGCTGCGCCCGCCGCGGCCAACGCCGAGAGCCCCATTCGCATCCTGCGTCGCGTCCAGGGCGCCTCGCATATGGTCGAGACTACTTATCTGCCGGTCATGTGCAACCACTGCGACGACGCGCCCTGCATGCGTGTGGGCGGCAGCGCCATTCGCAAGCGTGCCGACGGCATCGTCATCATCGATCCGGACAAGGCGCGCGGCCGAAAGGACATCGTCAAGGCCTGCCCTTATAAGGCGATCGTCTGGAACGAGGAGTTGCAACTGCCCCAGATCTGGATCTTCGATGCTCATTTGCTTGACCAGGGTTGGTCCCGCCCGCGTTGTCAGCAGTCGTGCCCCACCGATGTCTTCGAGACGGTCAAGCTCGATGACACGGCGATGGCCGAGAAGGCCCGGCGCGAGGGACTCCAGGTATTGCGACCCAACCTGGGCACGAAGCCCCGCGTGTGGTACAGGGGCCTTGAGCGTTGGGAAACGTGCTTCGTCGGCGGAAGTGTCAGTGTCCAGGCGGGAGACGTGGTCGAGTGTGTTACGGATGCGGCCGTCGCCTTGTACGTCGGTAATCGGCAGGTAGCCGAAACCGTCTCGGACGGCTTCGGCGATTTCCGGTTCGACGGCCTGGCCAAGGGCAGCGGTTCCTACAGAGTCAAAATCCGACATGCCCTCGGCAACGCTTGGCGCGAGTGCGAATTGGGCGACAGCGCCTACCTGGGCGAGATCAGGCTCAGTCGGTCGACAGACGCCGTGGCGATCGAGTGCTCATGATCCGGGCAAGGCTGGACGCTGCGGTACTCGCACCCATCTCCGTGGCACAGCCTTCTCGCTTCATCAGACCTTCGCCGACCACAACCAGACGGCCCACATCATCATGGGCTCCGCAATCTCGGGAGCCTGCCTCCATCTGGTCACCACGAGGTATGGCGCCTCAACTTCGATGCACGCCGTCTCCTGTGGCCGCGACCGAACTTCATTGACCCGGGAGTATCAGGATCACACTACTGCATGTCGATTCCAGCATCCTTGGCGATCAATCAGTGCCGACTGCTCACGGCTTCGATCGTCGCATCGCCTGATATCGGCCCCCGATTGCGACCGAACGTCGGTAGCAGACGAAGATCAGCACTCGATCTGGCGCTGCATTAGATAGAACCTCATGTCGTCGCGATCGTGCATTGAAATCGGTATCGGATTGCGATTAAAGCCGAGCATTTCATAGAATTGATATGCTGATTCACGCGCCGTGCACCAGAGCAGAATTCCGCGCTGTTCGCGGACATAGCGAATGGATAGATTGACCAGCAGGCGTCCGAATCCCAGACCACGTACCGATGGATGGACGGCCATGCCGCGAAGGCGCCAGGCTTCAGAGTTCGAAACGCCGGATTGTCCTTCTTTACACACTGTCGCCACAGCAACAATATTGTCGTTGTCACGAACGGCAAAGTGCATTGTCGTCGGGGCAAGGTCTCCGTGTAGAGCGCTCCGCTCCTCGTCTCCTGCCATCAAGATGGCGGCCCTGAGGGGATAGGTTTCTTCCGCACGGACGCCGCAGATGGTAAAGCGCACATCTTGTGAAGTCATTTAATGATCAGCTCTCGTCGTGACGCAGATTTTCTTCCGGTTCTCTTTCTGCATACCCACTAGCAAAATTAGCAGTTGCGGGGCGTTACCGGTAAGGATAATTTCCTGGCAGCCATCTCTTTTCCAATCATACGCTAACTGCGATCACAGATGACGTCGAAAGTCTCGACAGATGCAGAGCTTGCCTACGACGAGATCCGATCGAGGATCTTTGACGGCCGCCTTGCGCCTGGGCAGAAAGTATCCCACCGAGGCCTCTCGGACGAACTTGGCTTCGGCCAAATGCCCGTGCGCAGCGCATTGCATTTGCTTGAGTCAGAAGGGTTGGTCGTCGTGATCGAAAAGAGTGGGACCTATGTCGCATCGCCGACTACGAGCGATCTCCGCGAAATTTTTGAAATGCGGCTGGCCCTAGAGAGTACAGCAGCGTTTCTTGCAGCTAGGTCGGGAGTAACGGTAGGCCTTCGCGAGGCGGCAGAGAAAATGCAGGAGTTGGTTGACCGAGACGTCGCGGACATCATGCTCGAGCAACGTGTCGGTTGGGTGTTTCATCAAGAGTTGTTTGCCGCCGCAAGGAACGCGCGAATCTCATCGGCGTATGGTCTATTGCGGGCCCAAACCTTAGCCCTAAACGAACTCCCGCGTGGCGACGCTGAAACCGTTCGGCGCGGCACGATCGAGCACCTGCATATCTTTCACGCAATCGAAGCGAACAACGGCGAGCTTGCGCGTCAGCATATGTGGAATCACATCATTGACGGTACTCCGGCACGGATAAAACTGCTAAAGGCGCAGCATGAACACGAAAAATAAGGGGTCTTTCCTCCCGATGCAAATGCTTGGCGGACTTGTCCTAGGCGCCGCTTGCGGCGTGTTTGCTCCCGGCTTTGCCGCGAAGCTAGGCTTTTTAAGCACGATGTTTGGCCACGCGATCAAGATGGTCGTCATGCCGTTGATCTTCCTGTCGGTCACGGTCGGTGTCTTTCGTGCGGGCAGACTTCGCGAGCGGCTTGGAAAGGTCGCACTGTCCAGTATCGGCTTCTTCGTTTCCATGACTGGCTTGGCTGCATCGCTCGGCCTGCTGCTCAACTTTGTATTTCGACCGGGTCTCGGTGCGAGCGTGATTCACTCTGGATCGATGCCCACGGCTCTCGTGTCCAGCATCGACTGGACGAAATTTCTCGTTGATTTGATCCCCGCAAACATCGTCGCTGCGCTCTCTGCAGGGAATTCTCTCCCAGTGCTCGTTTTCGGAGTAATTTTCGGCGCTGCATTGGCGGCTGCCCCGGAGCGTGCTGAGCCTGCGATTGCCGTTTTCGAGGCGCTGCTGTCGGGACTATTCAAGATGACCCAGTGGGTGATCGCATGGTCGCCGCTCGCGATCTTCGCCGCGATCGCGCAGCTGTTGTCAGCTAAGGGCTTTACCGGTGCGCACTCGCTTATCGAGCTTCTGGGCGTGGCATATCTCGGCATGGCGGTTCTGGCGGTTGTACTCACCACCGTCATTCGCCTCGCCGGCCAGTCGCCTCTCGCAGTTCTCAGGAAGGTGAAGGAACCACTGATCCTTGGTTTCACGACGCGTTCGTCTGAAATTACATACCCGTTGCACCTGAAGAAGTTGGTTGAATTGGGCGTTCCCTACGGCGTGGCGTCCACGATTTTGCCTCTGGCATATATTTTCAATCGCGACGGCGCGGTCCTCTACACGGCCCTTGCGGTCGGCTATCTGGCCGACGCATATCACCTTGTCTGGTCTTGGCCGCTGGCGATTTCGATTTTGATTTTGACGATCGTCACCATCGACGGAGCAGCCAATGTGCCCTCCGGGGCGATCGTAGCCATCACCATCGTTCTAACGTCGATAGGGTTACCGGCCGATGCGGTGCTGCTGCTTTTGGGCGTTGATGCCTTTTTCGACATGGGGAGAACCGCCCTCAACGTCTACGGGAGCACGGCGGCAACTGCTGTTGCGATGAGACTTTCCGGTTCGGACAGCATCTCCGCAGAAACCGTGACTCGTCAGGCAAGCGTGTAGGTGCTTCGGAAGCTACGGGTGCTGGGCGTTTCAATGTTGCGCCCGCCCGTTGCAAGGCGCTGGGGTACGTCCACTCAAGCATCCAGGCACGGCGAGGAGAACAGGATTGAATGAGCATGCGTATTTATTAAATTTCAGTTAGTAGAGCGACGTATTGTTGCAGGAGAAACATGATGGTTGGTTCAGAATCCGCAGATTTTTTTATGCTGCGCTTAGGCACGCCGCATCCGCCGTGGACATTAACTGATGACAGCAACATGATTGGCATTGGCGATTGCGATGGGGTGGTGAGTGCCATGTTCGAGTTGGATCGCAATCAGGTCGCACAGATTAGAGGATTGGGTCAATCGGTGGAGAAAATCAGGTGTACTTACGACCGCGCGGGCCGGGAGCTGCACTTTTATCTCCATGGCAGGCAGGTATCTCGAGGAGTGTGGGCCGGGGTCGCGTCGGCCGATCCTGACTATCTTCCGAATGACGCGATGATCGCAAAATGGGACGTACCGAAGCCCGACGATGCCTTCACGTTTCCGGGCGTAAGTGCACACCTCGCCGCATCCGCTAGCCTGGCCTAAACTGCGATCACAGATTGTTGCGGGGGCTCGAGCCGGAAAGGCCCCGATTTTCGGGATAGATCGTTTGAGATGCCCGTCTGTCTGCAGGCATACGCCGTTCAAGGCCTGTGGTTCTGGCACACTTCAACCTCGGATCGCCAGGACTATTTTGCTGGCCAGTTCACCGGCCAGCACTTTTTATTCATTGAGCCGATCGCATCGGTTCCCTTCCTGTTGCCGATGTCCGGTGCCGAATTGACATCGTTGCTTTGCAAACAGAAATGCTGCCGATTTGCGAAAGTCGTTAGGTAGTGACGTGGCGCCCCAGCTGTTCAGCGTCTCAATTGCCGCACACGACGCGCCAGATCGACCGCCTCCGGCATTTATGAATTTCCTATGCATCAAAAGTCCCAGCTTAAGTTGACAGGATTGGGTATAGTTTCGCATCCGCCCCACGTAACGAGATCGCAACATTCAAAATGAGCTCTATCGCTCGCCGCCGGTCGGAAAACAACGGACGAACCTGTTTTTTCGTCTTCCGGAATAACTAAATTCTTCCGATTATCGAGGGACTATGGATTTGCTGGCGGCCATGCGAATATTCGTGCGGGTTGTCGAGCGCGGCAATTTATCGAGGGCCGCGAAAGATCTCGGCCTGGGCCAACCTACCGTTAGCGACCGCGTCGATCGGCTCGAACGGTTTCTCGGCGTCAAATTGCTGCTCCGGAACACGCGTGCGGTGTCGTGCACCGATGAAGGCATTCTGTTCTATCAGCGAAGCAAGATCGTGCTCGACGCGGCCGACGAGGCGCGGGCCGTCGTCACGCTCGGCAACAAGATCGTGCGTGGGCGCATTCGCATTGCCGCGCCGCATGGGTTTGGCGAAGTCGTGCTGCCGGAAATCCTCGCGGTAATCCGCGAACATAATCCGCAGCTCTATATCGATCTCGTCCTGAATGACGAAATCACCGACCCCGTCACCGAGGGCGTCGATATTTCATTGCGGCTCGGCCAGATCGGCGATGGCAATTTCGTCGCGCGTCGGTTGGGTTACGTACGACGCGTACTGGTCGCGTCGCCGCTTTATATCGAAAAGCACGGGCTGCCAGAGGAACCGACCGACATCGTCGGGCACCCATTCATTCGCGTCACGGGGCTCTTCAACGACGGCCAGCTTCGCCTGATGAGCCCGTCGAAATCGGTGCGGCCGACGCCGATCAACGTCGTCATCAGCACCAGCCACTGGCGGCCGGTCTACGAGCTGCTGCTGAACGGCGCGGGTATCGGCGTGCTTCAGGAACACGTCTGCATCGACGCCCTGGAATCCGGCCGGCTCGTCAGGCTGCTGCCGGATTACACGGTACCGGGATTCGACCTGCATGCGCTGCTGCCGGTCACGCGGCCCGTCCCTTCGAAGACACAGGTCGTCGTGAAGATCATCGAGGAGTATCTGCCAAAGGCGATGGCGCGGGCTGCGAACGGCGCGCTCGACATGTAGCGCGCCGCGCCGGAACGATCGGCAGCGATGCGCGCGCCGGGAGAAGACACATCAGTCGTAGGCGCGCGAGCCGACGGACACGGTCGGCACGGACCACTTTCGGCCATACGCCAGCATCATCACGAAGCTGAGGACGAAACTCAGGCCGCCGACCATCAGCAGGCCGAGCTCGCCGAGCACGGGCAACAGGTTGGTGAGGAAGCCCGTCACGACCCAGGCGATCGCCATCACGGAGCCGGCGACGCCGAGCGCCCAGCCCTGGCGGTCCTCGGTCACCGCGTCCGAATACGCGGTGTACATGGTGGTGTATGCAACCATGTCGAAGCAGCCGACCACCATGCCGAGCACCCAGAGCGTGTTTTCGTGCGGAAACAGCGCCGACAGCACTTGCCCGACGCCCGCGATCAGCAGGCCCGTCTTCGCGATGTCGACCACGTTCCAGATTTTCAGCATCAGCCGCACGATCACCATCAGCCCGAACACGAAGGACATGCCGATCAGGCCGCTGAACAGGCCGAGCTGCGAGCTCGTGTACTGGAATTTCGTCTGCAGCACCAGCATGATCGTCTGCAGATACAGCCCGTAGCCGACCTGCATCAGGAAGAACACGATCGACAGGAACGCGATGCGGCGGTGCGTGCCGGCCTGGTAGATGATCCGCAGCGGCATCAGCAGGTCCACACGCGTGTTGCCGGTCGGCGCGACCGCGTTGCGATATGACCAGAACGTCCAGAGCCCGCAGACGACCGACAGCGCGGCGACCAGCAGGAACGGCGTGCCGTAGTTGAAGAACGGTGCGATCGTGCGGTCCGACGTGACGCCGCCGAGCACGGGGCCGACGATGACGCCCGCGCTGAACGCGATCGACATGATGCTCATGTTGTACGCCTTGGTTTCCGGCGTGCTCATGTCCGTGATCGCGGCCTGCGCGATCCCTTGGCAACCGGCCATCAGGCCGCTCAGGCCGCGTCCGATCAGCAACAGCGCGATACTCGGCAGCAGCGCGCCGAGCGCCATCAGCAAGTAGCTGAGAGCCAGCCCGAACACGCACAGCAGCATGATCTTCCGCCGGCCGTAGCCGTCGGACAGCTCACCCATCAGCGAGGAGCCGAAGAACATGCAGAACGGATAGACGCCGTACCCGAGCCCCAGGTAGAAATTGCGGAGTTGCGGACTCGTATCGGCGCCGATGATGCCGGATTGGGGATCGGAGAAGATCGCCGCCATGATCGGGTACACGAGCCCGAACCCCATCGCGTCGATCGCAATGGCGAGCAGGCATGGACCCAGTAGTTTGAGATTGAGTTTGGACATGTATGGCCTCGGTAGTAACGTGACGGCTACAGTAGTCGAAGGCCGGTTTTGCGAGTAGAGACGTATCTGCAATAGAAATTATCGTAGTTACCGATAACCAATGACTTCCTTTCGGAAATGCGGGGAAAGGCTGATGGTCGCGGGTTTGCGGCCCGATGAGTTTTTAAACCGGACAATCTTGTCGCGACGCGACGACGCTCGATCGACTGCGCGACGGCGCCTGCCGTCTTGAAGCCGTTCGAATCCGCGTCCTACCCCGTTGCTGCCGGCGCCATTACACCGCCCCATCCCCGGCTCCTTTATGCCGCCCATCGACACGCCGAGTCGGCAATGCGGCGAGCCCGCGCACCGCCGCCGCGTTCTCGGCGCCATCCTCGCTGCTGTCCGTGATCTCGTCCAGCGCCCGGTTGTTGGTGTACGGCCCGAACACTCCTATCGACACCATCACGATCAGCATGCTGCCGCCGATCAGCACGAACACCGCGGACACCCCGGCGCGTTCGAGCAGCAGCGCGACGATGAAGCTGCTCGCGATTCCCGTCAGGCGGCCGATCGAATGCACGAAACCGAGCGCGCGCCCGCGGATCTCGGTCGGAAACACTTCCGACTGATACGCGGTGCCGTTGCTCGCGAGCACCGTGTTGGAGAGCGTGACGAGCAGGCCGAACGCGATCACGAACGGCGCCTGCGCCGACATCGCGAACGCGGTGCCGAACAGCGCGACGCCAAACGCCGACGCGACGATCAGCCACTTGCGCTCGATCCGGTCGGCGAGCAGGCCGGCGACGAACGGCGACACCGGATACGCGAACGCGATCACGAACGCATACCAGAGGCTCTTCGTGACGGTCGCGCCCTGCGCGGCGAGCAGCGTCGGCAGCCACTGGCTGAAGCCGAAGAAGCCGATGCTCAGGAATGCGTTGAACACGATCAGCATCGTCGTGCGGCCGCGATGCCGCGCATCCCACATCGACGGCGCGCGCCGCGCGGCCGGTGTTGCGACGGCCGGCATCCGGACCGCGGGCAGCGGCCGGCCGGATTCCCGCTCGACCGCCTGCTCGAGCCGCTGCAGCACGGCTTCGGCCTCGGCCTCGCGGCCGGTGCGGGCGAGCCAGCGCGGCGACTCCGGCAGCCGCGACTGCAGCCACCAGACGACGGCCGCGCCGCTGCCGCCGAGCAGCACGACCCAGCGCCATCCGGACATGCCCAGCGGATCGTGCGGCACCCACAACCACGACACCAGCGCGAGCACGGGCATCGCGAGATAGCCGACCGCGAAGCACAGCGCGAACGCACGGCCGCGCACGGCCTTCGGCACCAGCTCGGTCAGGAACGCGCCGATCGTGATCAGCTCCGCGCCGATGCCGCAGCCCGCGATGAAGCGGCACACGAGAATGCCGAGCGCATGGGTCTGCACGCACATCGCAAGGCTCGCCGCCGTATAGAGCAGCAGCGCGCCGGTGAACAGCGCGCGCCGCCCGAAGCGGTCCGCGAGGCGCGACACGAACATCTCGCCGACGAACAGCCCGGCGAACGTCGCCGCGCCGAGCGCGCCCTGGTCCGACATGCCGAGCACGCCGTGCGAGCCCGCGTGAAAGATGCCGTCGCGGATCAGCCCCGGCGGCAGGTAGGTCATCTGGAACAGGTCGTAGACCTCGAAAAAACCGCCGACGCTCAGGAACAGCACGAGCATCCAGATGCTGGCCGTCGCGGGCAGGCGGTCGATGCGCGCGGCAATCGACGCCGCATGGGAATGGGACATGGCGACTCCTCGATGATTCGCCCGCGCGGCCTGCGCGAAGCGGCGGACAAGGCACCGGCGCGGCGTGCGCGCGGCGCCGGCGTTCATACGGTGGCGACCGGATTGACCGGCGACCCGACGAGCCCGCGCAGGTGCAGCGGCGGCGCGGTCAGCAGGAAGCGGCTGCGCCGGTGCGCGCGCAACCAGTCGGCGAGCGGCGTCAGGTGCCACAGCTCGCCGAGATGAATGCCGAGCTTGAACAGGCATAGCTCGTGCAGCGGCATCAGCGCGCCGGGCCGCTCGCGCGCCGACGCATGGCGCGGGCGCTCCTCGACCGCGTGGTTGTCCGCTGCGAGCGCGGCGAGCCCCGATGCGTCGATCCATTCGAGCAGGCGCGGATCGTTGCCGTCGAGCACGCAGCACACGTCCGGCGCGCCGGGCTCGCCGCGCGCGTCGGCGTCGAGCAGGCGATCGGCGAAGCCCGTATGCACGCACACGATGTCGCCGCGCTCGACGATCACGTCGTCCTCGCGCAGCACCGCCATCCATTCCGCGTAGCCGATCTTGCGCCGCTCGTCGCCGAAGTGGCGGCGCAGGTCGACCAGCACGCCGCGCCCCTGCACGCCGGTTTGCGCCATCACCTCGATGCCGAGCGCACGCGCGCCGCCGCGCGGCGCGCCCGCTTCGGGCACCTGGATGTGCTCGTCCATCCGGTAGCCGTTGTAGAACACGCGGGCTCGCTCGCCGTCGCCCGCCGGATCGAACAGCGAGCCGACGTGCGACAGCGCATCCCATTGCGTCGAGAACTGCGAGTGCATGCAGAACGAATCGTCGCAGACCACGTCGGTTGCGTTGGCAACCTGTTCGTCCGCCCGATAGCCGAAGTACGGCTGGTCGCCGAGCAGCGCCGGCATGATCGCCGGCGGCCGGCGCCGCGCGTTCAGCCCGCCGCCGCGCGGCACGTCGAGCGGCAGGCTCAGCGAAAACACGCGGCCTTCGCGCACCTCCGCGACGCCGCGCAGCACCGCGTCGGCCGTCAGCCAGTTCAAGCGCCCTTTCTGATCGTCCGGGCCGAAATCCCCCCAGTTCGAGCCGGGCGGCCGATGGGTCCAGCGTGGCTTCATGGTGTCTCCTCCATGCAATGTCCAGGGTGCGGCGGCCGTCCTTCGCGGTCGCGTCGCACGTCGCGCCTAGCGCGCGCGGATCACGCCCAGCCCGGCGAGCCGCTCGTATTCGCGTTCGCCGAGCAGCGGCAGCAGAATCTCGCGATTGTTCTCGCCGAGCGCGGGCGCCGGCCGGCGGAACGTGCCGGGCGTGGCCGACAGGCGCGGCGTGATGTTGTGCATCGGCAGGCTGCCGACGTCGTCGTCCGGCAGCTCGACGAGCGCCTCGCGCTCGATCACGTAGTGATCCTCAACGATCTGCGCGATGTCCTGGATCGGCCCGACCGTCACGCCGGCATCCTCGAAGAACGCGAGATTGGCGTCGAGATCGCGCGCGGCGATGAATTCGCCGACGATCGTATCGAGCGCCTCCGCGTGCTGCACGCGCTGCACGTTGGTCGCATAGCGCGGATCGTCGATCAGGTCCGCGCGGCCGATCGCGCGGAACAGCCGCTCGGCCATCGCCTGCGTCGAGCTCGACAGGCACAGCCACTTGCCGTCGCGGGTGCGATATGCGTTGCGCGGCGCGGTGTTCGACGAGCGGCTGCCGGTGCGCGCCTTGATCTCGCCGGTCATCACGTAGTTCGCGGCGGCCGGCCCGAGGATCGACAGCAGCGGCTCGAACAGCGACACGTCGATCACCTGCCCCGCCGCGCCGTGCGCGTCGCGCGCATGCAGCGCGACCAGCACGGCGATCGCGCCGGACAGCCCGGCCGTCATGTCGCCGAGGAACATCGGCGGCAGCACCGGCTCGCGATCGGCGAAGCCGTTGATCGCCGCGAACCCCGCATACCCTTCCGCGAGCGTGCCGAAGCCCGGCTTGTGGCGGTACGGCCCTGTCTGCCCCCAGCCGGAGATCCGCGCGATCACCAGCTCGGGACGGATCGCGAGCAGGTCGTCCGGGCCGAGCCCCATCTTCTCGGCAACGCCGGGCTTGAAGCTCTCGACGAACACGTCCGCGTCGCGCACCAGCCGGCGGACGATGTCGATCCCCTCGGGCGCGCGCAGGTCGACGCATACGCTGCGCTTGTTGCGCCCGTACACCTTCCAGTTCGTGCTGATCCCGCCCGCGCCGACCGCGCGCAGCGTATCGCCGCGCTCGCTCTCGACCTTCACGACGTCCGCGCCGAAATCGGCGAGCTGCACGCTCAGCATGTTGCCTGCCATCAGGCGCGACAGGTCGACGACGCGCACGCCCGCGAGCGGCCCCTGCGCGCCGGCGTCGAACGGTTTCGGATGGATCGGGCCGGTGGACGCGCGACGGCGCGCGCCGGCCGCGTGAGCGGCCTGCGGGTCGGGAACGAACATGCTTGTCTCCTGGTTGGTGTGTGCGTCGTTCGATGCGGACTTCGAAGTGCGCGCGCTCGGTCGCGCACGGCGCTACTCGAGCAGCACGCCAAGCTGGTCGGCCGCGCGGAACGCCGCGCCCGCGGCGGGCAGATCGCCGCCCAGCGCATGCGTCAGCTCGGCGGCGGCCGCCTGCACGCGCGGCAGGTAGTCGGCCAGCACCTTCTTGTTGAAGCGATAGCGCGGCACGCCGAGCGAGATCGCGCCGCTCAGCACGCGGCCGACGCCGAACGCCGGGCACGCGATCGCCGCGCTTTCCGGGTCGCGCTCGGCGATCGACACCGCGTAGCCTTGCTCGGCCGTCTTCTCGTAGTCGCCGCCGCGCGTGCCGCTGAACGCGAGCAGCACGCGCCCGGCCGCGCCGACGTCGAGCGGGAAGCGGTCGCCCTCGCGCAGATGCGTGCGCACCGAGCGCTGCGCCTGGATGCGGAACAGGCACACGCGCTGGTCGCCTTCGCGCACGTAGAACGCGGCCGTCTCGCCGGTTTCCGCCGACAGCTTCGACAGGATCGGCATCACGTACTCGCGCAGCTGGAACGACTCGCGATACATCATCCCGAGCTGGAACACGGCGGGCCCCAGCACGTAGCGCCCGTCCGGCAGGCGCTTGATGAAGCGGAACTGCTCGAGCGACTCGAACATCCGCAACAGCGTGCTCATGTTGAGCCCCGTCTCCTCGCTGACCTGCGCGAGCATCAGCCCGCCGGGCGCGTTGCCGAACGCCAGCAGCGCAGTCAGCGCGCGGTTGACCGCGGCCACGCCGCCCTCTGCCGGATTGCTTGTCTCCACCTTGTTCATGTCCACCTCGTGCGTGCCGGCAGAGTCGTGCCGCATCGCGGCTGCCGGCATCAAAAAATGAAAGTCACTTTCATTATACGCAGATCATCGATGACATCAACATGAATCCGCGCCGCTTCGGTCGCTCATCTTCTTGCAACCGCCTTTGAAACTAGGCGTTAACGATAATCTTGACGAATGCCCTCATCCATCACAAAAATGAAAGTGACTTTCATTTTGCGAGATCAACGATGAATTCGTCGCCTCAACCCGTCTGGCGTTCGCTGCTGTACGTCCCCGCCCACGTCCCCCGCTTCGTCGCATCGGCCGCCGCGAGCGACGCCGATGCACTGATCCTCGATCTCGAGGACAGCGTCCCGCCCGCGTGCAAGGAGGCCGCCCGCGACGGGCTGGCCGACGCCGTGCCGGCACTGCGCGCGCCGGGCCGCGACGTGCTGGTGCGCGCCAACGGTCCGCTCGACCTGCTGGTGCCCGACCTGCGCGCGGCCGTCCGGGCCGGCGTGGACGGCGTCGTGCTGCCGAAGGTGCGCGGCGGCTCGCACGTCGAGGCGATCGACGAACTGCTGGCCACGCTCGAGGAGGAAGCCGGCGTGCCGCCCGGCGGCACGCGGATCGTCGCGATCGTCGAGACGCCGCGCGCGTTCCAGTCGATGGACCGGATCGCGCGGGCATCGCCGCGCGTCGTCGCGATGATGCTGGGCGGCGGCGACTTCGCGCTGAACTGCGAAAGCGGCGCGGGCGCCGACGTGCTGCGCGTGCCGAAGCAGCTGCTGATCATCGCCGCGCGCGCCGCCGGCATCCTGCCGCTCGGCCTCATCGGCGGCCTCGACGAGCTGCGCGATCTCGACGCGTTCGAGCGCCTCGCGCGCGCGTCCGCGGAGCTCGGCTATGCGGGCGCGACCTGCATCCATCCACGGCAGGTCGGCGCGCTCAACCGCGCGTTCCGGCCCGACGACGACGCGGTGCGCGACGCGCACGCTGTGCTGGCCGCCTACGACGACGCGCGCGCGAACGGGCGCGGCGCGCTGCGCGTCGACGGCAGGATGGTCGACGCGCCCGGCGTCGCCCGCGCGAAGCGCGTGCTCGCACGTCACGCGGCCGTGCAGGCGCGTGCCGACGGCGCGCCCCGGTGATGCGCGCGCCGCCCTTCATCGCCGTTCATCCCTGCGCACGCGCGCGTCGCGCGGTGCACGCGTGCGTTCCACCGCGCCGCTGCCCGTTCGCCGCCCGGCCCGGATAGCGGCGCCCCGCCGCACCGCCGCACCGCTCGACCGGCGCGGCGCCGCATTCAAATAAATAACAAACCCTGGAAGGAGACAAGCCATGGGCAAGCGGATGTCCGCACTGTGCGGACTGGGCCTCGTATCGGCCGGCGCCTGCGCGCAGAGCACGATCACGCTGTATGGCGTGGCCGACATCTATACGGAATTCCTCACCCACCAGGCCGCGCCCGGCGACAAGTCGTCGGCATCGCTCGTGCGGATGGCGTCGGGCGGCAAGAGCGGCTCGCGCTGGGGCCTGAAGGGCGTCGAGGAACTCGGCGGCGGCTGGCAGGCCGCGTTCCGGCTCGAAAGCGGCATCAACCTGAACAACGGCACCGGCACCGGCGCGGGCGGCTTCGACCGCTCCGCGTGGGTCGGGCTGCAGCACGAACGCTGGGGCGCGCTGCGGCTCGGCCACCAGTACTCGACGCTGTTCGACGTCATGGAGCGCTATTCGCCGACGGGCGCGTACTCGACGCTGTACGAGCCAGCCGGCGCGATCGTCGGCGTCAACTTCCGCGAGAACAACGTCGCCAAGTACCTGGCGAAGATCGGCTCGCTGACGCTCGAAACGCACTATTCGTTCGGCGGCACGCCCGGCGCGTTCCAGTCGAACGCCGCCTACGGCGCCGGCTTCGACTATGCCGGCGGCGCCTTCTCGTTCGCCGCCGCGTTCGACAACGTCAACACGCCGCAGCCGGGCAGCTTCGCGCATTTCCGCCGCTACGCCGCCGCCGCGATCGTGTCCGTCGACCGCGCGCAGCTGCTGGCCGGCGTCACGCACGGCCAGAGCGGCGTCGCCGCGCCGTCGGTCGTGACGCACTACACGTTCTGGTGGGCCGGCGTGCGCTACATGATCACCCCTTACCTGCAGGCGATCGGCGCGTTCTATTACGAGGACATCCGCGCACTGAATCCGCCGAACGCGCAGACGCCCGCGCCGCACCCGGCCAACCCGCAGCAGATCACGCTGCAGCTGAACTACTTCCTGTCGAAAGCCGTCACGCTGTATCTGGCGGGAGGCTACGCGCGCCGCGCCGCGCTCGATTTCGACAATTACAACTACAACTTCCTCCACTACTCGCTGGCCGCCGACCGCGCCGGCAGCGCGGGCGCGGCACTCGGCCTGCGCAAGCTGTTCTGAGCTCGCCTCTCCCCCAGTTTCAGGAACCTTCGGAGTCATCGCACCATGAACCGCCGCCACTTCCTTGCCACGCTGACCGGCGCGGCGCTCGCGCTGCCGCTCGCCCATGCCCGCGCCGGCGCACTGCCGGCCGCCGGCGTCATCACCGGCCGCCCGGATCTCGCGCAACAGCTCGCCGACTACGCGGCCGGGCTGCAGTATCGCGACCTCGACGCCGCAACGATCGAGACGATCAAGGCGCACCTGATCGATGCGCTCGGCTGCGCGATCGCCGCGCACGACGAACGCCCGGTGCGGATCGCGCGCGACGCGGCGCTCGCATCGCCGGGCGGCGTATCGACGATCGTCGGCACGAACCAGCGCACGAGCCCTGATCTCGCCGCGTTCGCGACCGGCACCGCGCTGCGCTACTACGATTTCAACGACGCGTACGCCGGCAAGGAGACCGGCCATCCGAGCGACAACATGTCCGCGTGCCTCGCCGTCGCCGAAGCGCAGCATGCGAACGGCCGCGACCTGATCCTGTCGATCGCGATCGCGTACGAGATCGCGTGCCGGCTGATGGACGCCGCCGCGATCAGCCCGCGCGGCTGGGACCACACGTGCTACAGCCTGCCCGCCGTCGCGCTCGCCGCCGGCAAGCTGATGCGCATGCCCGCGCCGCAGCTGGTGCAGGCGGTGAACCTGTCGATCAACAGCCATCTCGCGCTGAACCAGACGCGCGTCCAGCAACTGTCGAACTGGAAGGCGCTCGCCGATGCGGACGCGGCGCGCAACGCGGTGTTCTCGACGCAGCTCGCGCGCGCCGGGTTGACCGGCCCGTCACCGATTTTCGAAGGCATGGCGGGGTTCTTTCCGCAGGTGTCCGGGCCGTTCGCCGTCGACACGCGCGAATTCGGCGGGCGCGGCGGCGCGTTCCGGATCGGCAAGTGCTTCGTGAAGTTCTATCCCGCGCAAGGGCTCACGCAAACCGCGATTCCGGCCGCGCTCGACGTCGCCGCGCAGGTCGGCGACCTGCGCCGCATCCGGCGCATCGAGATCCACACGACCGAAGTGGGCTACGTGACGGCCGGCCGCGACCGCGAAAAATGGGCGCCGTCGACCCACGAGACCGCCGATCACAGCCTGCCGTACATCGTCGCGCGTGCGATGCTCGACGGCGACATCACGACCGAGAGCTACCGGCACGACGCGCTGCGCGATCCGGCGCTGCGCGCGCTGATCGAGCGGATCACGGTGCACGAAGACCCGGCGCTGACCGCCCGCTATCCGGCGCAGGCGCCGAACCGGGTGACGGCCGTGCGCGAAGACGGCACGACCTGCGCGAAGCAGGTGGACGACCTGCCCGGCTCGCCGACGCGGCCGATGCGGCGCGACGACTACGACGCGAAGTTCACGAAGAACTGCCGGCGACACTGGAGCCCGACGCAGATCCGCACTGCGCTCGATTACCTGTGGCGGCTCGACGAGCAGCCCGACGTCGCCGCGCTGCCGCCGCTGCTCGTCGTCGGCCGACCCGCGTGAACGGCCCTGGGGCGGCTCACGCTAAGCCTCCGCCGCGATGCCGTGCCGCTCGAGCGCTTCCGCGACCTCGACGATGCGGCCGCGCAGCCACGCGTGCGCGTTGCTGCCGTCGTAGCGGCGGTGCCAGTACAGCGACCACGCGACGGGCTCCATCGCGAGCGGCAGCTCGCGGATCACGAGCCGCGCATCGTCGAGGCTCACCGCATGCCGCTCCGACATGATCACCGCGTACGGCAGCGCATCCAGCATGTTCGGCACGACGAGCCAGTGCGGCACGTTGAGCGCGATGCGCCGCGTGCAGTTCATGTTCGCGAGCAGGTTGTCGACCAGGCTGTGGTCGACCGGGTTGATCGTCACGTTGAGGAAGTCGAGCGCGAGGAACCGTTCGAGCGTCAGCGGCCTGCCCGCGTCCGGATGGCTGCGGCTCATCACGCAGACCATCCGGTCATGAAACACGGTTTGCGACGACAGCGTGCCCGAATGTTCGAGGCCCGCGCTGACCGCCAGGTCGAGCAGCCCCGATTCGAGCGCGTCGGCGGTCTTGGCGGCGCTCATGTGCACGACGTCCATGCCGATATTCGGGCTGGTCAGGCGCATGCAGCGCAGCAGGGCCGGCAGCAAAAGCAATTCGGTGAGATCCGACATGCGCACCGTAAAATGACGCTCGGACGTAAAAGGATTGAATTGATAATCCGATTCAAATAATTCCTCGATTTGTTGCATGATTTGTCGAATCGGCATGGCCAGCGCCTGTGCGCGCGGCGTCAATTCCATGCCGACCGCGGTGCGCGCCAGGATCTCGTCCTTGAACACGAACCGCAGCCGCGCCAGCGCGTTGCTGACGGCCGGCTGCGTGAGGCCGACCTTCTGGCCGGCCCGCGTGACCTGTTTCTCCGTCAGCAGCGCATCGAGTATGACCAGCAGGTTCAAATCGATCGAACGTAGATTCATGTTTGCGACCATCCACTAAACAGGTTAATCACCGCCTCCGATCGCGATTGCGAAATTCCGCAATCGGAGCAATCCCCTGATATTTAGTGCAACGCACAAGAATAGTCCAATCTTGACTTGTCGATATTTTTTAGATAACGGGCGATATTATTTATGGTTTTAAATTAAATTGCCCGTTTCGCGTCGATTCTTCTGAATACCTTGTCAATCGGCAATTGAATTCGCACTTTGCGCAAGCCGGTCGCGCTGCAAAAAAAGTGCGGGCGGCCGCCGCCACGGCCGCCCGCACGCTCAAACGGTCGCGACAGGATTCACCGGCGCGCCGACCAGCCCGCGGATATGCAGCGGCGGCGCGGTCAGCAGAAACCGGTTCCGGCGGTGCGCATGCAGCCAGTTCGCGAGCGGCGTCAGGTGCCACAGCTCGCCGAGGTGAATGCCGAGCTTGAACAGGCACAGCTCGTGCAACGGCATCAGTGCGCCCGGTTGCGCGAGCGGCTGCGCATGCTGCGGACGTTCCTCGATCGCATGGTTGTCGGCCACGAGCGCGGCCAGCCCCGATTCGTCGATCCATTGCAGCAGCCGCGCATCGCTGCTGTCCAGCACGCACGCGCTCGCGACCGTCGCCGGCGATCCGCCGTCGTCGTTCAGCAGCAGATCCGCGAAGCCGGTGTGAAGGCAGACGATGTCGCCGCGCTCGACCTGCACGCGGTCCGCGTCCATCACCTGCATCAGCTGCGCGAAGCCGACCTTCGTGCGCGCGTCGCCGAAATGACGCCGCAGGTCGATCAGCACGCCGCGCCCCTGCACGCCCGTCTGCGCCATCACCTCGATGCCGAGCGCGCGCGCGCCGCCCGTCGCGTCGCCTTCCTGCGGCACCCGCAGATGCTCGCCCATCCGGAAGCCGTTGTAGAACACGATTTCAGGCACGCCGTCGTCGTCCGCGTCGAACAGGCCGCCCACGTGCGACAGCGCATCCCATTGCGTCGAGAACTGCGAGTGCATGCAGAACGAATCGTCGCAGACCACATCGGTTGCGTTCGCAACCTGTTCGTCCGCGCGATAGCCGAAGTACGGCTTGCCGCCGAGCAGCGCCGGCATGATCGCCGGCGGCCGGCGCCGCGCGTTCAGCCCGCCGCCGCGCGGCACGTCGAGCGGCAGGCTCAGCGAGAACGACAGCCCTTCCCGAACCTCGGCTGCGCCCTGCCGCACCTTGTCCGGCGTCAGCCAGTTCAGCCGCCCCTTCTGGTCGTCGGGACCGAAATCGCCCCAGTTCGAGCCGGGCGGCCGCTTTTTCCAGCGCGGTGCATTCAAGATCGGTGTCCTCCTTCAGACCCTGACGTCAGCGCCGCAAGCGCGTCGAGCGGCGCATCGTCGGCGAGTGCCTGCACCGCGTCGCGCAGTGCGAGCGCGCGCGCCGTGCCGAGCGCCGAACTCGCCGCCAGCACGAATTTCGCGGTGAGCTCCTGTTCGGTCAGCGGCCGCGAATTCGTGCCCTTGCTCGACTCGATCCGCGCCTCGCGCATTTGCCCGTCGCGCAGCTCGACGCGCAGCACGGCCGGCAGGAAAGTCGGGAAGCGTGCGTCGCACCACGGATCGGCCACGCAGCGCACCTTTGCGGCCAGCGCGCGCCGTGCGGGGTCCTGCGCAAGCGCATCGCCGAAATCGTCGAACCAGACGCCGAGCCCGCCGCCGCCGAGCAGCGCCGCCGCGACCGTGTACGGCCCCGAGAACGCCGCCGCATAACCGTTCGGCGGATTCGCCTTCAGTTCCGCCGGCTCGCCGATCGTGCGCAGCGTCGACGTCGCGACCCGCAGCTCGGCCGACACCACGTCGTCCGCCGTCACGCCTTGCGCCTTCAGTTGCAGCGCCGCGTCGATGCCCGGATGCGTGAAGTGGTTGCACGGATACGGCTTGAAGATGATCCGGCTCGTCTCCCATTCGTCGCCCAGGTCGCGCAGCACCGCGTCGACGTCGGCGAGGTCGCCGCACCACGCGTGGAAGAAGCCGAAGCGGCCTTCGAGCGCGGTCGGCGGCGCGGTCACGCCCGCGCCTGCCAGTTCCGCCGCGCTCACGCCCGCGTGCGCCGCCCAGCCGCAGTGGATCCGCTTCACCGAGCCGCCGGTGCGGTTCGCTTCGAGCAGGCCCGCGCCCATGCTCGCGGCAATGCCGAGCGCCGCCGCGATCTGCGCGGCGTCGAGCCCGAACAGCATCGCCGCGGCCGCCGCCGCGCCGACCGTGCCGCAGATCGACGTCGCGTGCTGGCCGCGCTCGAAGAACACCGAATTGCCGAGCCGCTCGTTGTACGCGGCGACCCCGAGCCGGATGCATACCTCGGTGCCGACCGTGATCGCATCGAGCAGCGCCGCGCCCGACGCGCCGCTCGCCTGCGCGGCGGCGAGCGCGGCCGGAATCACGGACGCGCTCGGGTGCAGCACCGACAGCATGTGCGAATCGTCGAAGTCCATCGCATGCGCGAGCGTGCCGTTGACGAGCGCGGCGCTCGCGGCCGGCAGCCGGTCGGGCGCGCCGATCACGCTCGCCGGGCCGGTGCCGGCCCAGCGCCGCGCAACCTGCAGCACCGACTGCGCGACCGGTTCGTCGTGCGCGATCAGGCTGTTGCCGACCACGTCGAGCACCCGCGCGGCGGCCTCGACGCGCAGCCTGCGATCCAGCCCTTCGGCGCGCACCGCCGCCGCGAAGCGGCCCAGCGCGCCGACGATGCCGTCGGGCGGCGCGGGCCGGTTCGGTACGGTCGTATCGGCGGCCGCCGCCGGCGCGGAAAGCGTGTCGGGTGTGCTCATGCCAGTGCTCCACTGAGTCGAAGATTGTTCGCGAGCGCGAGCGTCACGCGCGCGTTGGCGATCAGCGGCGGCGCGACCACGCGGCCGTCCGGCAGCACGAACACCGACGACGCCGAGGCCTTGCCCGCCGCCGCATCGACCGCCTCGAGCACACGCTGGGCCGCGCGGATCTCGTCGTCCGACGGCGTGAACACCTCGTTGATCACCGAAAGCTGCGACGGATGAATCGCGAAGCGGCCGACGAACCCCATCGATTTCGCGCGCAGCGTCGATTCCTTCAAACCGTCGAGATCGGGCAGCGTGTGATAGACGGTCTGGATCGGCCCGTTCAGCCCCGCCGCGCGCGACGCGACCACGCAGCGCGCGCGGCACACCTCGAGCGTGAAGTTGTCGACGCCGATCTGCAGATCCGCGCGCAGGTCGCTCTCGCCGAGCCCGATCCGTTCGAGCCGCGGCGACGCGGTCGCGAGCTGGTAAGCCGTCTCGACGCCGTACGCCGACTCGATCAGGATCTGGATGCCCGCCTCGCAGCCGAGCGCGTCGAGCCAGCCCGCCACTTCCTGGATATGCTGCGGCAGGTCGCACTTCGGCAGGCGCAGCGCCTGCAGCGCGGGCTGCGCGATCGCGTCGACGTCGTCGCGGCACCACGGGCTGCCGATCGGGTTGATCCGCACGTACGTCGGCTTCGGCGGACCTTCCGCGAGAATCGCGGCAGCCGCCTCGCGTGCTTCGGCCTTGTGGCTGGCCGGCACGGCATCCTCGAGGTCGAGCACGACGGCGTCGGCTTCGCTTGCATACGCCTTCTCGACCACCTGCGCCTTGTGCGCGGGCACGTAGAGGTAACTGCGGTAAGTTGCGCTGGTTTTCATAGAATGCCCCGTTCGGTCAAATCGGCGATCTCGCGCCGCTCCAGTCCCAATGCGCCGAATACTTCATCGTTGTGCGTGCCGCGCGCAGGCCCGCCCCAGCGGATCGCGCCGGGCGTGTCGGACAGCCGGAACGGCACGTTGTGCGTGCGGAACGCGCCGAGCTCCGCGTCGGGCACCGACACGATCGAGCCGAGCGCCACGTACTGCGGATCGCGCAGCACGTCGGCGACGTCGTAGATCGGCGCGACCGCCGCCTGCGCGCGCTCGAATTCGGCGATCACGTCGTCGCGCGTGCGCTGCCCGATCCAGCCGCCGACCGCCGCATCCAGCTCGTCCGCATGCTTCGCGCGCTCGGCGCCGTTCGCGAACCACGGTTCGTCGATCAGGTCCGCGCGGCCGACGAGGCGCATCACGCGCTCGGCGATGCTGTGCGCCGACGTCGACAGCGCGACCCACTTGCCGTCCGACGTTCGGTAAACGCCGCGCGGCGAATTGTTCGGCGAACGGTTGCCGGTGCGCTCGGGCACCCGGCCCGTCTGGTCGTAGCTCGCGACCTGCGCGCCCATCGCCGCGAGCATCGTCTCGATGATCGCGAGATCGACGACCTGGCCGCGCCCGGTGCGCTCGCGCGCCTTCAGCGCGGTCATGATCGCGAATGCGGCGGTCAGCCCCGCGACCGTGTCGGCGAGCGGGAACGACGGCAGCAGCGGCGGCCCGTCCGCCTCGCCGGTGATCGACGCGAGCCCGCTCATCGCCTCGGCCAGCGTGCCGAAGCCCGGGCGGCTCGCATACGGGCCGAACTGGCCGAAGCCCGTCACCCGCACGAGCACGAGCCGCGGGTTGAGCGCGGACAGCACGTCGTAGCCGAGCCCCCAGCGTTCGAGCGTGCCGGGCCGGAAATTCTCGACGACCACGTCCGCCTGCGCCGCCAGCTCGCGGAAGATCCGCTGGCCGTCGGCCGTGCCGAGATTCAGCGTGACCGCCCGCTTGTTGCGCGCGAGCACCTTCCACCACAACGGCACGTCGTCGCGGCGCGCGCCGTACTTGCGCGCCGGATCGCCGTCCGGATGCTCGACCTTGATCACGTCGGCGCCGTAGTCCGCGAGCATCGTCGCCGCGAGCGGGCCCGCGAACAGCGTCGCGGCGTCGATCACGCGGATGCCGTCGAGCGGCGCCGGTCTGGAGGCGTCCGACGCCGTGCCGGCGTCGACATCCCCGATTTCCACAGTGGCCATGCCGTTCTCCAGTCAGATGGATTGCACGGCGCGCCGTGCGCCTACATCGTCTGCATGACTAATCGTCGTGCAGCGATGCGGGCGCGGCGCGCGACCTGCCGCTCAGACGGCATTGATCCGGTAGATCGGGAAATACGTCTGGATCTTCCCGTTCAGGTAGTCGGACGCGAGCTTCGGCACCTCGTCGAAATCGAAGATCTCGGTCGGCTCCTGGCCGATCCAGCCGCTCGTTTCCTGGAAGTCGCGGATCGTGATGCTGTCGTCGTAGCGCCACGCATGCGTGTGGATGTGCAGGCGGCGGTTGATGCATTCCGTCGCGCGCAGGTTCCACAGGCGCATCCCGGTCTTCCAGCCGACCGTCGTGACGATGCCGGTGCGGCCGACCACGCGCATCGTCGCGCGATACAGCGCACCGCCGAGGTTGTCGAGGAAGATCGCGACGCCGCGGCCGCCGCTCAGTTCCGCGATGGTCTCCGCGAACACGCGCTCCGACTCGCGATAGCTCGCCTGGTACTCGGGATCGGTCTTGTAGCGCTCGTCGTCATACGCGAGATTCGGGAACTTGCGGCGATCGACCGGCGTGATGCCGAGCTTCGCGAGCTCCTCGAGGCGCCGGTCGTTGCTCGCCGTCATCGCGACGCGAAAGCCTTCGCGCTTCGCGAGCTGCAGCTCGGCGAGCGTCGTGCCGCCGCCCCAGCCGAATACCAGGTAGTCGGCCGGATCGACGTCCGGCAGCTGCGAGCGCCAGCACGCCGACGCCACCTTCCAGTTGTCCCACGCGGTGAAGTAGCGGCCGTACGTCGCCCATTGCAGCAGCGAATGCCGGCTGTCGGTCGGCACCGCCACGAGGTTGTCGGCACGCATCTTGGTCCGCTGCGCCATCACGCCGATCGTGCCCGGCGCGTCGTACGCATAGACGAGCTCGGCGAACCCGTATTCGTCGCGCTTGCCGAACGGCATCACCATGCAGATCTCGCCTTCCTTCAGCGTCTTCACGCCGCTGCCGCGCTCGACGATGCGCACCAGCGCACCGTTGCCGAGCACGATCTTGTCCTCGCGGCGCTGCCGGCAGATGTCGACCGGATTGCGCGACAGCGCATGGTCGAGGTTCGCTTCCCACGATCCGTACAGCGGCTCGACCAGCACCTCGTCGGCTTCCAGATCGGAGAATTCGAAGGTTTCGCGACGCAGCTCGCCCGCCACGGGCGCCTGCTTCCTGCTCGGTTCCGGTCCTGCGTAGAGAACCCATGCATCGGTCTTGATCATCGTCATGCCTCGGTAAATGACTCTGTATGAATGTGCACGCCGAACACGCCGCCTCGTTCAGCGCGAATACGCCTGCTCCAGTGCCGCCTCCACGTCGGCCGTCGCCGCGACCTGCCCGAGCTTCGGGAAGATCTGCGTCAGCGCGAAGTGCTGCGCGTCGGCGGACGACGTGCTGACCGCGTCGCTGACGACGACGACGTTGTAGTTGTTCTCGTATGCCTGGCGCGCCGTCGATTCGACGCCGATGTTGGTCGCGATCCCGGTCAGCACGATGTCCGTGATGCCGCGCCGGCGCAGCTGCACGTCGAGGTCGGTGCCGGTGAACGCGCCCCACTGGTGCTTCGTCACGACGATGTCCGACGGCCCCACGCCGAGCGCCGGCGCGAACGCGCTCCATTCGGGATCGAGATTCGGCGGCGCCGACGGCGCATCCGTCCTGACCTTCAGCGCCACGCCGCCGTCCGGCTGATAGCTCGTGTGCACGTAGATGACGGGAAGCTGCAGCGCGCGGAACGCGGTCGCGAGCTCGACCGTCTTCGCCACGACCTGCGCACCGGTGTAGGGCACGACCGGCAGCGACACGATGCCGTTCTGCAGATCGATTGCGACCAGCGCGACCGTGCGATTGAGCGTCGGAATGGACATGTCAAAACCTCACTTCTGTTGGGAGATGGAAGAAGCGGCGGCATCCAGGTGCCGGCTCGATGCCGCGTTGAGCAGCAGCAGCACGCTGACGACCGCCAGGACGATGGCCAGCTCGCGCAGGCCGCGATCGCTCGCCGGATGGCCGAGCGCCAGCCCGACGAGCGCAAACGACAGGCTGCCGCCGACATACTGCGCGGTGCGGTACAGCCCCGAGGCCGTGCCGATCCGGTCGTGCGGCGCGCTCTGGTAGAGCGCCGCCTGGTTGCCGAGATTGTTGAAGCCGTTCGGCACGCCGAACACGATCGACAGCAGCACGATCGACCAGACCGGCATCGCGCTGGTGAGGAGGCTCATCACGACGCTGCCGATGCACAGCATCGCGGAGCCGACGATCAGCACCGGCCGCGAGCCGTGACGGTGCGCGACGCGGGTCGCGAGCATCGTCGCCACCGTGCCGACCCCGGCGATCGGCAGCATCACGAGGCCGGCGTCGGCGGCGGACAGGCGCTTGGCCTCCTGCAGCCATATCGGCAGCGCATAGAAGATCGCGTAGAACACCGCGTAGGTGCCGACGCAGCGCAGGTACGTGCTCGTGAGCGCGCGGTTGTCGCTCAGCATGCGGATGTCGATCAGCGGCGTCGCGGCCAGCCGCTCGCGCCGGACCAGCAACGGGCACAGCACCAGCGTCGCGACGAGCAGCAGCCAGTCGGGCTCGCGCGACACCGATTGCAGGAACAGCAGCAGGCTCGTGAGCGTCAGGACGAACAGCACGACGCCGGGCAGGTCCAGCTCCTTCAGCGTGCCCCGCAGCGTACGGCGTTGCCGCGCGCCGCGCGGGACGACGTCGGCCGGAATCCACAGCCACGCGAGCACGAAGGCCAGCAGCACGATCGGCACGTTGATCCAGAAGATCGCACGCCAGCCGGCGAACTGCACGAGCGCGCCGCCGAGCGGCGGCCCGAACGCGACGGCCACCTGCGCCGCGACCGAGATCGCGCCGAGGCCGCCCGTCGGCGTCGCACCGTTCGCATGCTGTTGCGACCACGTGCGGATCATCGCCATGCCGGCCGGATACGCGGCGGACGTGCCGATGCCGAGCGCGACGCGCGACGCGATCAGCCACCCGAGCGACGGCGCAAACGGCGCGAGCGCGGACGCGATCAATACGATCGCGAGGCCGATGCAGAAGATCCGCTTCGCGCCGAACCGGTCGGCGAGCCGCCCCATCGTCGGCTGGCCGACGGCCGTCGCGAGATAAAGGCCCGACACGAGCCACATCGTGTCGATGCGTTCATGCGCGGCGCCCTGCGGGTCGAACGCCTGCTGGATGCTGACGAGCGCGACCGCGATCATCGACGAGTTCAGCGCATTGAGCAGCGTGCCGAGCACGATCGGGCCCACCAGCCTGCCCGGCAGGCGCAGGCCCGTCGCGCGCCCATTGCCGCCGGGGGACGAGGGTGTTGCTTGCGCAGGTCGATCGTGATTCGTTTTCATGGCATCGTCGCGTGGTGAATTCGCATCGCCCGATCAAATTCGAACGTGCGTTCACCTTACCGTTACGATTGCCGTGAATGAAATGGATTGTTGCGATGCACACATTCGTCGCTTGAATGCAGATCGCGAACCGGATGCGCGAAAGCGGCCCCGGCTAGCCGGGAATCACATCGGCAAACAAACCGCGTCCCTTGCCGGACGGGCATATCCCGGGAGCGCGGCAGATCTTGCCGAGCGCGTACGAAATTATTTGCGCCGTGTGCTTCCATCGGCCAACGACTGTTTTATGCGGCGGTGCAATGGGGATTCAGAGCGAGGGCTCTAGAGCGGCATACCGGTTCTGCAACGAGGCTCGTCTCGACCGCGCTGAAGCGCCGACAAACCACGCGCTGTCGACCGTTATCGACAACGCGTTGCGGAAATCGCTCGATATACGACGATCCGCTCGATCGCACTCCGATCTATTGCGTGCGCGTCGACACGCTGCCGTGATCGAGCGACGCCGCACGCAGCGCCTCCCCCGGCTCCGTAAAGTAGCGCTGCCGCAACTGCGCGATCTGCGCATCGCGATCCTGTGTCGACAGGTTCTGCGCATCGATCTGCGCGCGCTGTGCCGCATATTCGTTGTACTTCGCACGCCACGCGTTGTCCGCCTGCTGCATCTTCACGACTCGCTCGGCAGCCTCCGGCCCGAGCGTTTGCGCGAGCTGCACGCGCATTTCATCGGGCGTCGCGTTTGATTTCTGCATGTGGTCGATCTGCGCGATCGCGTTGTCCTGCTCCTTCTGGCGTTCCAGCTCGGCGCGCCGATCGGGCGGCAGTTGCTGCTCGAGCGCGGCAAGACCCGCCGCCTTCTGTTCCTCGGTCAGCGACGGATCGCGGACGATCTTCAATCGTGCGAGATCGTCTCGCTGCAGCGTCTGCTCGGCGCCGACGAACGGCTCGCTCCAGTCGCCGAGCGTGCGGCTCGCGATCGCCGCACGCCGGTCGAGCGCGAGCTGCAGTGCCGCGAGGTCGAGCTTGTCGTCCACGGCGCCGCCGCCCGGCAGCTTCGCGAGTTCGGCGAAATACGCACGGTAGCGCTGCCAGACGTCGAGCGCCTCGCGTTGCGCAACCGTGCCGTCGAGCTGCGCGGCAACCGCGCGCGCGACGAGCGCATCGAGTTCCGCGGCGCGCAACTGGTTTTGCGCGGTCAGGAAATAATCGAAGAAGCCGCGCACGGCCACGACCTTTGCGAGATGGCCGTGCGCATCGAGCGGCAGGCGCGGCGCAGTCGAGCCGGCGAGTGCCGAGGGCAGCCCGCTTGCGCCGAAACCGGGCACGGTGCTCGCCGCCGTGCCGCCCGCCGATGCGGACGACACGGCCCCGGCAGGCGCGACGCCGGACATGCCGGCGTCGCGCGTCTTCCGGGCGTCGAGCCCATACCAGAGCGCGCCGGCCGCGACGACGCCCGCTGCCCCGTAAAGCGCGACGCGTCGCGCGATGCCGCTCTTGCTACCTGTCATCGCTTACACGCCTTGCGTTTTCAGCCGGTTCGCGTGCGTGCGGATCGCCGCAACCGGATCCTCCACATTCGCGCCAAGCACGCCGAGAATCTGGTTGATCGCATCGGTGTGATCCCAGTGATACGTGCCGAGCACCTGGCCGAACTGCGCGCTACATTGCGATACGACGCCGTCGTTCGGACCGGAGCCGCGATTGATCATCACCGTGCCGCTGCCGAGCAGCGCCAGCGTGGCCGGATCGAGCACGTTCGCCGGATCGGTGGCCCCGCTCACGCTCGTATCGACGGCACCCGTCACGCCGGCCACCGTCGTTGTCGGCTGGATCGCCGTGCCGCCCCACGAATAAAGCAGGTGCGTGTTGCCGTTGACCGTCTCGGTCGACGCGCCCGTCCGACACGAGCCCGGCGCACCGAGACCCGCGCTCGGAAATTTCTGGTTGTATTCGGCGGCCTTCGCTGTCGTCAGCACCGACAACGCCTGGATCGCATTCTGGTTCGTATTGAAGTTGCTGCTCGTCAACGTGCCGAGCGCATTCGCGAACGCGCCGAGCACGACCGACGACAGGCCGGTCGGATCCGCCTGCAACAGTTGCTGGACGAAGTCCGCGAATTGCGAACCCCAGTGCGGCGTGCTGATCGTCGTCACCGATGCGACCAGTTCCGGCGCAACAGACGCAACATAACGCGACGTCAGGCCGCCCTGGCTATGGCCGATCAGATTCACTTTCTGCGCGCCCGTCGCCGCGAGGACCTGCTTCACGTAGGCAAGCAATTGCTCGCCGCGCCCGTTCGGGCCATCGTCGCTCTGATAGCCGGACAGATTGGCAACGTATACCTTCGCGCCGTGCGCCTGCAGATCCGCCGGAATGTGATACCAGTACTCGACGACGCCGCCATACTTGTCGGTGCCGGTCAGCCCGTGCACGAGAATGATCGGGTACTTGGTCGCCGCATAATCGTCGACGGCGGTCGTCGCGGCGGAAGCGGCCTGCGCGCCGGCCAGCGACAGAATGGTTCCAACACTCGCGGCGGGAGCCGCGTTCATTGCGAATGCGACCACGGCCGCCGCTGTCTTCGCTCGTATCGATCTGCTCATCTTGTTCTCCATTTTTTACGTGCATGTCAGTTGCTTGAGGATGAGGACGCGAGAATCGCCGATGCAGCGACGCTTCCGGCACTGAAGCGTCGCCCGGGCGGGGGATGTCGGCCATACCGGCCTCGACGGCCTGGCGCGACACACACCGATGCCCGAAAACGAATAAAAACGAACACAAACGAACGTTTTCGCACCGGCAGGCGAAGTGAATCACGTTAAGCGAGACTGCGCCGACGGTTAGACAGGGCCCTCCAGTCAGTTGACAACGGGTGCATCAACCGCTAAATCCATCGCTCTTCCTCGATGTCTTGCGATCCCGGCTGTTGCGGCTGTGCGCCGACGCGCATCAAACGGATCAATCGCGCCCGGGTGACCTGCCCTGGAATTTTCGGAACCGGCGGCAGCGTTTCGGCGGCCTGGCGGCGGACGACGTCAAGCGGCTCAAGCTACTCAAGCTACTCGAGCAGAAGCACGCAGGGCTGAAGAAGATGCCGGCGGGGTGTGCCCTGAGGTGGGCCGCGCGCAACGGCATGGAGATGGCACTCGACGAGCCGGGCAAGCCCTGGCTGAACGGCGCCGACGTGGACGAAAGTTTCAACGGCGAGTTCCGGGATGAATCAACGCCCCCTACACCCGCCCCGCCAGATGAAACCGCGACGCCGGATGCCACAACCGCACCGACGTCGCGATGTGCTCGCCGACCCACGTGCGGCGGCTCAACAACAGACACGGCTCGCCGATTTCCATCACGAGATGCCGGCGCACCTGCGCATTGGGTTTCTCCGCGTAGATCCGGAACTCCGCACGCTGGATCGGCGCGAGCCGCACCATGTAGTGATTCGGCGTCTCGATCGTGAAGTCCTGTTCCAGATACGCGGGAAACAGCGCCGGATTGACGTAGCGATCCTCGAACTGGATCGGCTCGTCTTCCTCGTAATGCACGATGCGCGAATGGAACACGGGCCCCGAACGCAGCCCGAGCGCTTCGACCGCCTCCTGATCGTCGCTGCTTTCGATCAGCAATACGCGCGCGCTGTGCCGGTGGCCGCGCTCCGCGATCTCGTCCGCGATGTTGCGGATTTCCAGCACCGTCGATTCGTAATGCCGCCGTTCGACGAACGTGCCGGCGCCCTGGATCCGGGTCAGCACGCGCTCGGCGGTCAGCTCGCGCAGTGCGCGCGACACCGTCATCCGCGCGACGCCGAATTCCTTGACCAGTTCGGCCTCGGTCGGAATCGCGCCGCCGGGCTTCCAGTCGCCGTTCGCGATCCGCTCGACGACGTAGCGCTTGATCTGCTGGTAGGCCGGCAATGCGCGCGCCGGCACGCCGTCGCCCGGTGCGCCCGCCAGCCGGCCGGCAAGTTGTCGTTGCGTTTCGTTCATGCGCCCTCGATCGAATGAATGATGGATCGGCCGTCGCGTCGCTCGGCGGCCGGCCTCCGGCCGTTACATCACGGGCGGCGGCACGCTCGCGACGATGCCGGCGGCGATCGCGATGTCGTCCGCGAGCGGCCGGTCGTCCCGGTACACCGGCACGCGTTCGCGCACATGCCGCCACAGCGCGTCGGTGGGTGCGGCCCGCGATGCGCCGTCCGCCTGCAGATCGTAGGCCTGTGCGGCGGCCAGCAGCTCGATCGCCAGCACGCGCGTCGTGTTCTCGATGATGTCGAGCGCCTTCAGCGCCGCCGGCGTCGCATGGCACAGGTGATCTTCCTGCAGGCCCGACGTGATGCCGCCGTCGAGGCTCGCCGGCGCCGCGAGCCGCTGGTTCTGCGCGACGAGCGCGACCGCCGTGTACTGCGCGATCATGAAGCCCGAACAGGTGCCGCCCGGCGTTGCGAGAAACGCCGGCAGCCCGCTCACGAGCGGATTGACGAGCCGGTCGAGACGCCGTTCGGCGATTGCCGCGACCTGGGCCATCGCGGCCGCGAGGCTGTCCATCGCCAGCGCGATGCCCGCGCCGACCGCATGCGCCTGCGAATGGACGGTCGGCGCGTCGCGCGTGCCGGCCACGATCGGATTGTCGGTCACCGACGCCAGTTCGCGATCGACCACCTCCGCCGTCACGTCGAACACGTCGCGCGCCGCACCGTGCACGTGCGGAATCGTGCGCAGGCTGAGCGGATCCTGCGTATGCCGGCCGCTTGCCGCCGCGAGCATCCCGCTGTCGGCAAGCAGCGCACGCAACCGCGCGCCGACGTGCCCGATGCCGGGCGAAATCCGCAACGCAAGCGACGCCGGATCGAAGGCGGCGAGCTGCCCGCCAAGGTTCTCGAAGCTCGTCGCCGCCACCCAGTCGGCCCAGTCGAGCAGCCGCTCCGCGCGCGCGAGCGCGAGCGCGGCCAGCCCCGTCACGCACGGCGTGCCGTTGACGAGACTCAGCCCTTCCTTCGCGCCGAGCACGAGCGGCTCGCGGCCGATGCGGCGCAACGCCTCGTCGCCGCGAATCCGCTCGCCGCGGTGGCGCGCATGGCCATGGCCGATGCAGACCAACGCGACGTGCGCCATATGGGTCAGATAGCCGACCGAGCCGTGCGCCGGCACCTCCGGCAGGCAATCGTGTTCCAGCAACGCGACGAGCTGGTCGACGACGTCGGCGCGCACGCCCGAATGCCCGTGCGCGTAGTTGTTGATCGCCGCCGCGACGATCGCGCGCGTTTCCGCCGCGCCGAGCGGTGCGCCCACGCCGACCGCGTGGCTCATCAAGATGTTGCGCGACAGCGTGCTCTGCTGCGCCGGCGACACGATCACGTCGCACAGCGCGCCGACGCCCGTATTGACGCCATACGCGCGGATGCCGCGCGCGACGATTTCGTCGACGAGCTCGCGCGCCGCGACGACACGTACGCGCGCATCGTCGGCCAGCGCGAGCGGCTCGCCGGCTGCCACTGCCGCGACCTGTCGCCAGTCGAGCGGCTTTGCCGAACGGAATACGGTCATGGCAGCCTCAGTTCGTGGAACGGTCGTGATGGCTCGACACGAACTGCCGGAAGCGCTCGGAGCACTGGCCGCCGAACAGATCGCCGGGCGTGCCGTCCGAATCGACTTCGCCCTGATGCAGGAACATCACGCGGTTCGACACGTGCCGTGCAAAACCCATCTCGTGCGTGACGACCAGCATCGTGCGCCCTTCCTCCGCGAGCGAGCGCATCACGCGCAGCACCTCGCCGACCAGTTCCGGATCGAGCGCCGACGTCGGTTCGTCGAACAGCATCACCTTCGGATGCATCGCGAGCGCACGGGCGATCGCGACGCGCTGCTGCTGGCCGCCCGACAGGTGCGCCGGATAGTAGCCGCGCTTGTCCGCGAGGCCGACGCGCGCGAGCAGCGCCTCGGCTTCCTCGACCGCTTCCGCGCGGCTGCGCTTCTGCACGCGCAGCGGGCCTTCGACGAGGTTGTCGAGCACCGTCATGTGCGACCACAGGTTGAAGTTCTGGAACACCATGCCGAGCTGCGAACGGATCCGGTCGACCTGACGCCGGTCGCCCGGATGCAGCTTGCCGTCGCGCGTGCGCTTCATCTTCAGTTCCTCGCCGGCGAGCGCGACGGTGCCGTCGTCGGGCGTCTCGAGCAGGTTCAGGCAGCGCAGGAACGTGCTCTTGCCCGAGCCGCTCGCGCCGAGGATCGAGATCACGTCGCCCTCGTGCGCATCGAGCGAAATGCCCTTCAGCACATGGTGATCGCCGAACGACTTGTGGATGTTCCTGACCGACAGGGCAACGGGAGCAGCGGTGTTCATCGGATTCTCCGGGAAGGATGGATACGCTCAGGGCGCGACGCGCCGGGCATTGCGTGCCGCCGCGGCGGGCACGCCGGCCGGCTTCGGCGCGCGCAGGTGGGCCGACAACCGCCATTCGAGCGCGCCGAGCACGCGCACGACGATGAAGTTCAGGCCGAGGTAGATGAGGGCCGCGCACACGAACACCTCGGTCGTGCGGTAGGTCTGCTGGATGATCTGCTGCGCGACGCCCGTCACTTCCCACACCGTGACGAGGCTGGCCAGCGCGGTCGACTTGACGAGCAGCACGGCTTCGGTCGAATACGCGGGCAGGCACTGGCGCAACGCGATCGGGCCGATCACGCGCCGCAGCAGCGCGAAGCCCGACAGGCCGATCGAATAACCGGCCTCGATCTGCCCGACCGGCACGGCCATCAGCCCGCCGCGCACGATCTCGGCCGTATAGCCTGCCGTGCACAACGCCAGCGACAGCACCGCGCACGCATACGGTTCGCGCAGCAACGGCCACATGAAGCTCTCGCGAATCACGCCGAACTGGCCGAGCCCGTAGTACACGAGAAACATCTGGATCAGCAGCGGCGAACCGCGAAACACCAGGATGTACGCGCGCGCGAAGCGGTTCGGCAGCCAGTGCGGCGACACGCGCATCGTGACGATCACGAGCGACAGCAGGCCGCCGAGCACGAGCGACGCGAAGAACAGGCCGAGCGTGGTCGGCACGGCCGCGAGCAGCTGGCGCAGCGTGTCGATGAGGAAGTCGAAATCGATGGACATGCGTGCTCTCCGTCAGTTGCGCGCGAAATTGCGGCGGAACGAGCGGCCGACGATCGCTTCCGCCCGGTTGAACACGCGGTTCGACAGGCCCGTCATCACGAGGTAGAGCGCGCCGCCCGCGACGAAGAACACGAAGTACTGGTGCGTCGAGTTCGCGGCGATCTGGCTCGTGCGCAGCAGCTCGGCGAGCCCGGTGACCGAGATCAATGCGGAGTCCTTGAGGCTCAGTTGCCACACGTTGCCGATGCCGGGCAGCGCGAAGCGCAGCACCTGCGGAATCAGGATGCGGCGCAGCACCATGCCGCGCGACATGCCGATCGAGCGCGCCGCTTCGAGCTCGCCCTTCGACACGGCCAGCACGGCCGCGCGGTAGACCTCCGCCTGATACGCGCCCGAGATCATCCCGACCGCCAGCGCGCCGATCACGAACGGCGGCACGCCGATGAAGCCTTCCGCGCCGAACCACTGGCCGATGGTCGTGACGAGCGTCGAGCCGCCGAAATAGAACAGGTAGATGACGAGCAGTTCGGGCACGCCGCGAAACACCGTCGTGTAGAGATCGCCGAGCAGGCGGGCGCTGCGGTGGCGCGACAGTTTCGCGGCCGCGATCGCGGCGCCGATCGCGGCGCCGACCGCGAGTGCGGCGAGCGTCAGCGCGACCGTCATCAGTGCGGCGAGCAACAGCACGCCGCCCCAGCCTTCGGTTCCGAAGCCGAGCATTTCAAGAATCGCCATGCGTGTCTCCCGGCATGCGTTGAGTGAATCTGCAGGATGCGCGCCGCCGTGTCGTTGCGTCGTGACGTCAACTACGCGGCGGCGGCCGAACGCGCGCTTACGGCGTCACGTCGGTCTTGAACCACTTGTCGGCAAGCTTCTTCACGGTGCCGTCCGCGAGCGCCGCGCCGATCGCCGCATCGAACCTGGTCTTCAGGTCGGCATCCTGCTTGCGGAACGCGAGACCTTCGCCCGGCCCCCAGATCGGCCCGCCGAGCTTCGGGCCCGCGAGCACGATCGACGCGTTTTCCTTCTTCTCGGTGTTCGCCGCGTAGTACGTGACGTCGTCGAACGACGCATCGATGCGCCCGGCGACGAGGTCGAGATCGCGCTCGGGCGAGGTCTTGTACACGCGGATCGACGCGATGTCCTTGAAGCTGTCGTTGATGAATTTCGTATAGACGGTGCCCGACTGGATGCCGATCGTCTTGCCCTTCAACTGCTTGCGCAGCGCGTCGACGGTCGGCTTGTCGGCGTTCGCGTCGCCGGTCAGCTTGACGGCCGGCGCGCCGGGCGCGGCCTTCGGCAGGATCTTCGTGTCGGTGACGGCGAACGTCGCCGGCGTGGCCGCATAGGGGCGCGAGAACAGCAGGATCTTCTCGCGCTCCGGCGTGATCGAGATCGCATCCATCAGGACATCGAACTTGCCGGCCTGCAGGCCGGGAATCATCCCGTCCCAGTCCTGCGCGACCATGTTGCACTGGATCTTGATCCGGCCGCACACGTTGGCGAGCAGTTCCGGTTCGAAGCCGCCGAGCTTGCCGCCCGGCAACGTGAGGTTCCACGGTGCGTAGCCGCCTTCGAGCGCCACCGTCACGGTCTTCCATTCCTTTGCCTGAACCGGCGCGGCAAGCGTTGCCGCTGCAGCCGCGATGACGCCGATCGTCCTGATTGCCCACTTGATGCGCTTGCCGTTCACGAGATTTCTCCTTGCGTTGAAGTTCGTCATCCCCTCGGTCATTCAAGCCGCCTCAGGAATTTGTCTATACAAGCATGCAAGAAGAAAAACCGCGGGACAAGCGCTGATCAAAAAAAACCGCGTAAACGCGGGAAATCCCCTAAATACAGGGCTCCAGCGCGCGTCATTGCGGGGAATCCGGGCACGGATTTGGTGCAGCGAACGTGGACAAATCCCAAGGATGACTAGACAAATTTTGAATTCGATCGCCTGGGTGCCGACCATTCGACGCGCGGAGACAGGCAGGTCGGACTGACCGGCATAAGGTCTGATGATTGGATATCCCGGCGATGCCCGAACGAGTATTCCGGGCCGCGCTTCGACATCGCGCGCGCCCGGTATGGCCGCGCGTTCGCGTTCTCCGGAAGTCGACGCGAGCGCGACCGATCGGATCGGGGAACATGTCGACGCCCCCATCCGCGCCATGCTCGCGCGCCACCTTCATGGCCGTTTCGATGTCGGCCACGAGATAGCCCGTGCGCGCCGCTGCGGGCGGCCAGGGGATCGGTGTCTTGAAGCGAAACGAGGAAATCGTGCCGGACGGCGCAAGGACGAGCTGAGGCAGGGGCCGACCGGGTGTCGGCGTCACCTGGAAGACACCTGATTCGACTTGCTGCCGCCAGACCTCGCGACAAAGCTGTCGGTGAAACGGTTGAAATCGCCGGGGGCGACGGACACGAGCATCGCGTGTCGTATTGCGGACCTGCCGCGAGCGCACGTGCATGCGTAGCGGCAGGTCCGGGAGGCGTTGCGAACGAAGCGGGAGCGGCAACGAAGCCGTCCGCCAGCATCAGCGCAAGCAGTGCAGTTCAGTGCGAACGTTCTCCGCGGTTGAATTTCCTTCCTGTTTCAACCTGTCGGACAAACGATCAGGCGCGGCTGTCCCCTTCCCCGCTTCGAACATCGCCAAGCATGGTGACGAGGACGAGCGCGGCGATCAGCCCCAGGTGCTCGAAGAAGCTGTTGAGCGCCATGAAGCGCGCCACGCCCGTGCGGTTCCAGAAGTCGTTCGCCACCAGCATCGCGACGACGGTCAGCACGCCGAGTCCACCCGCGCCAATCCAGGTGAACCGGCGAAATACCACGCACAGCGAACCGCCGATCTCGACCACAACCGCCAGTGCAGCCCAGAACGCGGGCGGATGCAGGCCGAAATGCGCCTGCTCCGCGATCGCATCGTCGAAGTGCAGTGCCTTGTCGACGCCTCCGATCAGGAAGGCGGAAACCAGCGCAAGTCGCACCAGCGCGCCGACCCACGGCTGCGCCAGCAGGACGCGAATCCACCCTGGGCTGTACCGGCCGATTGTCGTCGACATGTCAGATCGCCCAGCAGGAACAACCGAACGCGCCCCAGAAGCCCTTCGCGTCCGACGTCGGCAACGCACTGCCCCACGCGCTCGCATGTGCATGCGCGTGCACGTTGCACGCGCTCGCGCAGCCGCACATCGCGGCGGCCGCCGCACGCTGCAGCGGTGCGCCGTTGCGCTGCGTCGCGCCCCAGCCGCCGTAGCCGCCGTACTCGCGCACCGGCGACCAGTCCGGCATCGCGGGCGGAATCGGCGCGTCGTGCGACGCGAACGGCCCCGCGCCCCATACGATCTTGCCGCCGACCACCGTCAGCAACGCGGTCGTGCCCGCGATATCGTCCTCCGCGCATGCGAAGAAATCGCGATCCGGGACCACCAGGTCGGCGAGCTGCCCGACCGCTACACGCCCTTTCTTCCCTTCCTCGTTCGAGAACCAGGTCACGTATTCGGTCCACATCCGCAGCGCGGTCTCGCGATCGAGCAGGTTGCGCTGCGGATACATGCGCAGCCCACCGACCGTCTTGCCCGTCACGAGCCACGCGAGCGACACCCACGGGTTGTACGACGCGACACGCGTTGCGTCGGTGCCGGCCGACACCTTGATGCCCTTCGACAGCATCTTCGCGACGGGCGGCGTCGCTTCGGCTGCCTGTGCGCCATAACGCTCGACGAAGTATTCGCCCTGGTACGCCATCCGGTGCTGCACCGCGATGCCGCCGCCCAGCGCCGCAATACGGTCCATCGATTTTTCGGTAATGGTTTCCGCGTGATCGAAGAACCAGTTCAGGCCGTCAAGCGGGATGTCCTTGTTGACCTTCTCGAACACGTCGAGCGCGCGGTCGATCGTTTCGTCGTAGGTCGCATGCATGCGCCACGGCCAGCGGTTCTGTGCGAGCACGCGCACGACGCCTTCGAGATCGTCCTCCATCTGCGCCGGCAGGTCCGGGCGCGCGACGCGGAAATCCTCGAAGTCGGCCGCCGAGAACACCAGCATCTCGCCGGCGCCGTTGTTGCGGAAATAGTCGGTGCCGTCGTGATACTTGACGCTCTTGGTCCAGTTCACGAAATCTTCCTTCTCCGCATTCGGCTTCTGCGTGAACAGGTTGTACGCGATCCGGATCGTCATCTCGCCCGCGTCGTGCAGCTTGCGGATCACTTCGTAATCGTCGGGATAATTCTGCGAACCGCCGCCCGCATCGATCACGCCCGTCACGCCGAGACGGTTCAGTTCGCGCATGAAGTGGCGCGTCGAGTTGTACTGGTATTCGAACGGCAGCTTCGGCCCCTTCGCGAGCGTCGCGTAGAGGATCGTCGCGTTCGGGTTCGCGAGCAGCAGCCCGGTCGGGTTGCCCGCGGCGTCGCGCAGGATCGTGCCGCCCGGCGGCTCGGGCGTGTCCTTCGTGTAGCCGACCACGCGCAGCGCGGCCGCGTTCAGCAGCGCACGGTCGTACAGGTGCAGGATGAACACCGGCGTATCGGGCGCAGCGGCGTTGAGCTCCTCGATCGTCGGCAGGCGCTTCTCGGCGAACTGGTGCTCGGTGAAGCCGCCGACCACGCGCACCCATTGCGGCGCGGGCGTGATCGCGACCTGCCGCCTGAGCATGTCCATCGCGACTGCGAGCGACGGCACACCGTCCCAGCGCAGTTCCATGTTGTAGTTCAAACCGCCGCGAATCACGTGGCAGTGGTTGTCGATCAGGCCCGGCAGCACGGCGCGGCCGCCGAGGTCGACGACCTTCGTCGCGCGCCCGGCGAGCCGCATGACGTCCGCTTCGTTGCCGACCGCAACGAAGCGGCCGGCGGCTATCGCCACCGCTGTCGCGGTGGGGTTGGCGCGGTCGAGGGTCGTGAACCTTCCGTTGTGAAGGATCAGATCCGGTTGGGACTCGGTTGCGGTCATATACGTCACCTCGTTTCGATCAGAAGCCAAAGAGCTGTTTGAGGGTGGGGATGGCCTGCACGCCGATCAACATGCCGAGCAACCCGACAAGCGCAATCAGCGGCGGCGCCGGAGAACGGACCTTGATTGCGCTGTAAATGACACCGATCAGCAAGCCCGCACCAAGGGAAACCAGATAAGGTTCCATACGATCAATTTCTCGGACAGGTTGGAATGCAGGTCGTAACGTCCTGGCAAACACGCTGCGGGCGGCATCCGTGAATCGACCACGTACGCCGCCCGCGATTTCATATTGCCGATGCCACGGGTTCGCGGGGAACACGCCGCATCAGCATCGACAGTCGCGACTGCCTTCGGTCACTTCGCCGGCACGGGCGGGATCGACTCGTGCGGCGTCGCGGTACGCTGCGCGGCCTTGTGGACCATCGTGTACGCGTAATCGACACCCATCCCGTACGCGCCCGAGTGCTCCTTCGCGATCGCCATCACGGCGTCGTAAGTCTCGCGGTGTGCCCAGTCGCGCTGCCACTCGAGCAGGACCTGCTGCCACGTCACGGGCACCACGCCGGCCTGGATCATCCGTTGCATCGCGAAGTCGTGCGCGTCCTTCGACGTGCCGCCCGATGCGTCGGCGACCATGTAGATCTCGTAGTCGCCTTCGAGCATCGCGCAGAGCGCGAACGTCGTATTGCAGACTTCGGTCCACAGACCGGAGACGACCACCTTCTTGCGGCCGTTCGCGGCCAGCGCGTCGCGCACCTTCTGGTCGTCCCACGAGTTCATCGACGTGCGTTCGAGCGTCTTCTGGTTCGGAAACACGTCGAGCAGCTCGGGATAGGTGTGACCCGAGAAGCTGTCGCTTTCAACCGTCGTGATCGTGGTCGGGATGTTGAATACCTTCGCAGCCTTCGCGAGCCCGACGACGTTGTTCTTCAGCACCTGACGATCGATCGACTGCACGCCGAACGCCATCTGCGGCTGCTGGTCGATGAAGATCAGCTGGCTGTTATGGGGGGTGAGTACTTCGAGTTTCGGATTGCTCATGGCTGTCATGTCCTTTGACGCGGAGAAAAAAGAGGGTCTGCCTCGCCGGCAAGCCGGGGGCGCCCAATGCGCTGTGCCGGCAGGTTTTCCTGCCAGCCGGTGTCATTCAACACGCGATTTCATGTTAACGCCACTTAATCAAATCGATTAATAAAATCCCTAAAAACAGGCCTTAAAAGATCTTAAAACCATCGAATTGAATGATCACATCAAAAAAGACCTGCTACGCTATTGAATAAATACAGGATCGTCCACGGATCAGTAGTTATCCGTATTTTTCACACGATTGTCATTCATTTATATCCGAATCATGAAGCCGTATATTTCATCGCTGCTTGCCGGGATTCTCGCCGGCGTCGTCTACTTCCTGATCGGCGTGCAATCGCCCGCTCCGCCCACGATCGCGCTGGCCGGCCTGCTGGGCATTCTTGCCGGCGAACAGATCCTGCCGATCGCACGGAGGATGCTTGCGGGGATTCATCTGAAAACCGCGTGGAGCGAGGCGAAGTGCAGCCAGCACATGTTCGGCTCCCTGCCCGGCGCCCAGGCATCCGATGCCGCCGCGAAGAAACGTTAATCGACGCCGTCGCGACCCACGTTGACTGACCGGATTCGGGGAGGCCGACCGGCGTGCCGGCCAATCTCCCGACGCCGACCACACGCAGGCAAGCCGGAACGCGAAGCAGCCGCGAAACCCGGGCCCATTCTGCACGGCCCCCCCGTGCGCTGACGCTGCGGAAATGGCGCACATCGCCAATACCGATCGGACGCTGAATTCGCGCGAGGCAATCCTGCCCGAAAAAGGATAGCGCCTCCGGCGCCGGCAACCGGATTAATTGTTCTGAATCGTATTGGTCTCCGCGGTGCTTGGCGATACCATGACAGCCCGACGCCCGCGTGGATTCCATCATGAAGCTGTCATTCGAAGCGCTCGAAGCGCTGGACGCGATCGATCGCACCGGCACGTTCGCCGAAGCCGCGGAGCTCCTGCACCGCGTACCGTCTGCGCTGACCTATCTCGTACAAAAACTCGAAAGCGACCTCGACGTCGCGCTGTTCGACCGCAGCGGGCGCCGTGCGAAGCTCACGCACGCGGGCCGCGTGGTCGTCGAAGAGGGCCGCCGGCTGCTGCATGCCGCCCAACAGCTCGAACTCAAGGCGCTGCGTGCACAGCAAGGCTGGGAAACCGAGGTTCGCATCTGTATCGACGAGATCCTGCCGTTCGACGCGTTGTGGCCGTACGTGCATACGTTCTACGGACTCGAGATGAACACGCGGCTGCGCCTGTCCACCGAAGTGCTCGGCGGTACCTGGGATGCGCTGATTTCGCGCCGCGCGGATCTCGTCGTCGGCGCGGTGGGCGAGCCGCCGGAGCTGCCGGACATCGTCGCGCGGCCGATCGGCACGCTCAGGCACGTGTTCGCCGTCGCCCCCACCCATCCGCTCGCGGCGTTGCCCGAACCGCTGTCGATGGCGTCGGTCGTCGAGTATCGCGGCGCCGTCATCAGCGATACCTCGCGCGAACTGCAGCCGCGCTCGGTCAACGTCGATGCCGGGCAGCCGTATCTTGCGGTCCCCACGCTCGCCGCAAAACTGGCCGCGCAGTGCGAAGGACTCGCGGTGGGCACGCTGCCGGATTGCGTCGCGGCACGCGCGATCGCGCAGGGCAAGCTCGTCGCGCGCCAGGTGACCGGCATGCGCGACACGACACATTGCTATATCGCGTGGCGCGGCGACGAGGCCGGACGCGCGCTGCACTGGTGGGTCGAGCAGCTCGACCGCCCCGATCTCGTCGACCGGTTCACCGCGCTCGCCTGATTCCGCCGCACGCCGGCCGCACCGCTCGATCGGCCTTTTCCCGCGATCTCCCGCCACCGCCGCGTCAGCCGAACGAATCGTGAAGGCGCTTCATCTCCTTCTCGAGCCATTCGATCAGGTTGAACGACGCATGCGCCTTCGCGGCCGGCGGGATCATCATCTTTTCCTCGGTCGCGATGTGTTCGTTAAGGGATTCGCACATCAGCCGTCCGAGTTCGGGTTTCCTCGCGAGCAGCGGCGACAGGTCGCGGCTGCTCAACTGATAGGCCGTCACGGCCGTCACCGCGTAGACGCTCGCATGAAGTTGCGTGCCGGCCAGCACGACGGACTGGCCGATCGCGTCGCCGGGCACCATCCGCCTGACTTCGATGTCGCCTGTCGCGCCCGGCACGAACACCGACGCGACACCGGACCCGACGATCGTCAGCAGGCGCGTATCGGAATTCGACGCGTAGATCACGTCCCCCTTGTGAAATACGCGCGACGCCAGCGCATTGGCCAGCACCGCCAGATCCTCGTCGCCGAGTTGCCTGAAGAGTTCGACCGCGCGCAGCAGCCGTTGACCGCTCGAAGCCGGCCGGTGCGCCTCGGCCGTCCCGCCGAGCGGGCGCAGCGCGATGTCCGCGGCGGCGAGATGCCGGTGGGCCAGATCGTAGAGCCGGTTACGCACCGCCACCTTTTTTTGCAGCGCGTCGACGTAACAGACGAGTTCGTATTCGACGGAATTGGTCTTGAAGGCCTTGACGACCGAGATCGGCGCGGGACTGGCCAGCACGTCCAGCGAACTGGCGGCAGCGCGGTCGAGCGCATCGACGACGACGGCCGGCCGCACCGCCGGATCGATCTCGATCGTCAGTGTCACGCCGTGCACGCTCGCGGGTTCGCTCAGGTTGACGATCGTCGCCTTCGCCGCCGTGCTGTTCGGCACGACGACCAGGTTGCCGAGGCTGTTGATCAGCTTGGTCGCGCGCCAGTTGCTTTCGACTATCCGCCCTTCCAGTTCGCCGATGGCCACCGTATCGCCCAGGCGAAACGGCTGGGTGGTATTCAGCACAAGGCCCGAGAACACGTCGTTCAGCGTGTTCTGGACGGCCAGGCCGAGGATCACGGCCACGGCGCCCGAGGTCGCGACCAGGCCGCTCAGCGGCAGGCCCAGTACGTAGCCCAGCGCGGCTACCGCGGCCGCACCGAACACGGCGCCCGCGGCGATGTCGTGAAACAGCCGTTGGTTGCGCCACGCGCGCGGCAGCAGCAGATGATCGAGCATCAGGCTGAACACCAGCGCGCACTGCAGCCACCAGGCGACGCCGATCGCCTGGATTGCGAGCCGGTCGAACCGGTCGGGCGACGGCGGCACCGCGAGCGGGCTCACGCCGGTGGCGAACAGCACATAGGTCAGCGCGGCGAACGACGCGCAGCGCCAGACCGCTTTCGTCGTCGAACGGCCAGGCCCGAGCAACCGCCATGCAACGAGGTCGGCAACGACGATCGGTGCGCCGTAGGCGACCGTGACGGACAGGTTCAGCATGCCGGAACGGGCCGCGGGCGCGCTGCGCGACTGGCGGGGAACCCGCGCGATCGCATGGCTCGCGCTACCCGATCCGGCGAGCGGCCGCCCGCGGCGAATCGTGACGTGAAAGGTCGGACTGGACAGGTTTCATGCGGTAGTCGTTCGATGACGCGCGAAGTCGCCGCGGCACGACATGTGCCGAGCGCCGCCCCACGCCGGCATTCGGTGGCGTCGGGATATCGACAAGCGGCGGTGCGAGCCGGTCTGCTGCCCGCCCGCCGATCGCCGACGGTCTCCATGCATGCAATGTAGACGCACCGGCCGGCCAAGTCCTGAGTTCAGGCTGAAACGTTCTGAATTCGGCAGCGGCGCGCGCCGTTACGGTTCGCGCGCCGGCAACCCGGCCTCGTCCGCGGCGACCCCGAGCGCGTGCAGTTCGGACCAGGCGTCGTGCACGCCCCGCGTCGGCCCCGACGTATGGGCGAGCGCGGCGGCATAGGCGGCCAGCAGGCGCACGCGCGCGTCCTCGCGCGCCGGCGTCTCGTCCATATTCCGCATTGCATCGAGCGCCGCGCGCGCCCGTTCGCGACATTCGTCCACCAGCGACAGGTCGAACAGGCACGGGACCGCGACAGCCGCCAGTGCGATGCCGACCTCCGCATCGCCGTTCGGCGAAAACGCCCAGTCGAGCGCCGCGCGCAGATTGCCGAGTTCGCGCCGGATCACGTCGAGCCGCGATTCGGCCCGCGGCCCGTCGTCGCCGCCGGGCGCAAGCCTGAACAACGTATGGAAGTAGTTCGCATGCGCGAGTGCCGCGGCCGCGCATTCGCCGTTGTTCGCGAGCTGCTGCAGCGCATACGCGCGCGTCGTGGTCAGCAGCCGGTAGCGCGGCGCGCCGTGCGCGCTCTCGAGGCTCAGGAGCGACTTCGAGACGAGGCCGGCGATCGTGTCGAGCAGGTCCGCATCGACCAGCCCCTTCGTGCCGACGATCTCCCGCACCGCGTCGATCGAGAAGCTGTCGCGGAACACGCCGAGCCACCGCAACAGCAGGCGCTCCGCGTCCCCGAGCAGGCGGTAGCTCCAGTCGTACATCGCCTGAAGCGTCTGATGACGCGGCAAGGCCGTACGAAAACCGCCGGTCAGCAACCTGAAGTGATCGTCGAGATGCGCGGCCAGCACATCGATGCCGAGCACGGCCGCTCGGGCCGCTGCCAGTTCGATGGCGAGCGGGAGACCGTCGAGACGCCGGCATACCGACGCCATCAGCGACACACTGCGTCCATGGAGCGGAAAGCGAGGGTCGGCGGCGCGCGCGCGCGCCGAGAACAGTTGCACCGCGCTTGCGCGCAGGATCTCGGCATCGTCGGCGCCTTCGCCGGGCACATCGAGCGGCGGAATCGGACACAGCCGCTCGCCCTGGATACGCAGCGCCTCGCGGCTGGTCGCGAGGACGCACAATCCGGCGTCGGACTCGGTCAGTGCAGTCGCGATCTGCGCGGCGGCATCGAGCAGATGTTCGCAATTGTCGAGCACCAGCAGCATCCGGCGGTTCGCCACGCTGGCCAGCACCGCTTCGAGCGTCAGCGATCCGGCCGGCTGCACGATGCCGAACGCACCCGCGAGCGCGGCGGGCACGAATTGCGGACACGCAACCGTGGCCAGCGACACGAACGCGGCACCCTCCGGAAAACTCGCCTCGGCCCGCATGGCCGCTTCGAGCGCGACCCGCGTCTTGCCGATGCCGCCCGCCCCGACCAGCGTCACGACGCGCGCGGTGTCGAGCGCCGCGAGGACGTCGGCGACGGTCTGCTCGCGGCCGACGAGCGCGGTCGGCGCGGCGGTCAGCCGCGACGCCGCGGGACGCACGGCCGCCGCGCTTTCGGCCTGGACGCCGACCAGCCGATAGCCGCGCCCCGGCACCGTGACGATCAGGTTCCGGTCGCCGGCCAGCGCCTTGCGCAACGCGGCGATATGCACCTGCAGGTTGTTTTCCTCCACGATCGTGTGCGGCCACACACGCTGCATGATTTCGTCTTTCGATACCAATGCGCCATTCGCCCGAATCAGGAGTTCGAGAATTTCGAATGCGCGGCTGCCGATGCGCAGCAGTTTGCCGTTCGAGCGAATTTCACGTCTGTCTAGAAAAACGTGAAGTGTTCCAATCCTGATCATGGAAATTCTTAATCGACTTCATTCATTGATGCCCTGTCAGAAATGACACCGGTTTGGTGCCATGCTACGGCATTTGTCTAATGAGGTGATTCAAATTATCAGAACGGAAGGAGCAAATTTTTTGAATCGACGAGAACCGTGATCGCCGCGACGCCTCCCGGCACGGCGCACCACGACATCCTGCATTTTCAATGTGCGAAACATTCGTTCATTCGTGAACTCGTTTCTCGGATAAAACGGCCGATTGGCCGGAATCGATTTCGTGATCTCGTTAATTGAAATCGCAGTTCGAATGACTTGCGAAAAAAACCAGGTAAAAGCGACGTGCAAAACGCGGCGAAATCGATTCCGGGCGTGAGAGCCGGTCGGATTTTCCGTTCAGAACGATTCAGGCGCCGCTCAGGACATTCAGCGGCGCGGCGCGCGACGATGGTTCGACGGCGCCAGCGTCGCGCGACCGCCGTCACGCCGCGAGGAACACGACCATGGGCAACCGTATCGCCGGCATCCCGATTCCCGACGGCCCGATCGCTCGGGAGGCCGCCGCGACCGTGCGCGCCGGCGAACCGGAACTCCTGTTCCGGCACGCGATGCGCGTGTTCGCATTTGCGTCGATCATCGGGCTGCGTCGCGGCATCGCATGCGACGCCGAGCTGCTGTACGTCGCCGCGCTGTTCCATGACTTCGGGCTGACGGAGCGCTACCGGGATTCGCGCCGGCGCTTCGAAATCGACGGCGCGAATGCCGCTCATGCATTCCTCTGCGGATACGGCGTCGCCGCCGGCGATGCGGAAGAGGTCTGGCGTGCGATCGCGCTGCACACGACCTTCGGCATTCACCCGCACATGACGCCGTTGACGGCGTTGCTCGGCGCAGGTATCGAGACGGATCTCTTTGCGCGTCATTTCGACGAAGTGAGCCGATCCGAACGCGACGAGATCGTGAACGCGTGGCCGCGCGGCCCGTGTTTCAAGGAGCTGTTCCTCGAGGTGCTCGCCGCGGGCACCGCGCATCGCCCTGCCGCTGCGTTCGGCAACGTCGGCGCCGACGTGCTCGAGCGTTGCGACCCGGACTATCGTCGGACGAATTTCTGCGGCCTGGTGCTCGGGTCGAAATGGACGGAGTGAGCCGTCCGGTCGGCCGGGCCCACTCCGCCGCGTCATCCCCGCCGGGTCATGCGCGGGCGAACGCCAGCAGTTCGTCGTTCAATCGTTGCGCGTGCGACAGATACAGCGCATGCGGCCCGCCCTCGTAGACGCTCAGCGTCGCGTGCGGCACGCGCTTCGCGGCGGCGGCGCCCGTGAGCGCGAGCGGCACCGTCTGGTCGTCGTCGCCGTGAATCACGAGCGTCGGCACGTCGAACTTGTCGAGATCCGCCCTGAAATCGGTTTCGGAAAACGCGCCGACGCAATCGAGCGTGCCCTTCAATCCGCCCTGCAGCGCCATGAACGACGTCCAGTCGAGCGCGGCGCGCGAGATCGTCGAAGCGGCCCGGTTCGAACCGGTGAACAGCGGCCAGAAGTTCTCGAAGAAGGCCGCGCGGTCGGCCACGATGCCCGCGCGAATACCGTCGAACACGGCCACGTCGACACCGTCCGGATGGTCGTCGCGCCGCGCGACCAGCGGCGTCACCGACCCGATCAGGACGGCCTTCGCGATGTGTCGCGTGCCGTGCCGGCCGATGTAGCGTGCCACTTCGCCGCCGCCCATCGAAAAGCCGACGAGCGTCACGTCGCGCAGCCCGAGCGTCTCGATCAGCGTCGCGAGATCGTCCGCCAGCGTGTCGTAGTCGTATCCGGTCCACGGCTGGCCGGATCGGCCGAAGCCGCGCCGGTCGTAGGCGATGCAGCGAAAGCCGTTCGATGCGAGATGATGCATCTGGACGTCCCACATGTCCGCATTCAACGGCCAGCCGTGAATGAATACGACCGGGCGCCCTGCGCCCCAGTCCTTGTAGTGGATCGAAACGCCGTCGCGTGTCGTGAACGTGCTCATGAAGATTCCTCAGCGGTGAAAAAGTAGCGGCCGCCGGCGATGGCCGACGGATGGGGCGCACCGTTCAGGGTCATGAACGGGACAGCCTGACGATGAACCGGTCCAGTTCGGACGCGAGGATCACCTCCCGGTAGTTCGCGGGGCGCTTCGCTCCGCGCCACTGCGGCTTGTAGATCGCATCGCCGGTATGAATCGTGATGCCGGTCAGCGCGCAGCGGCCGAGGGCGCGGGATTTTGCGCTGATCCAGCGCTGCTCGTCGTAGCGGCAGCGGGTCGGATCGCTCCACGATATCAACACCGACGAATCGGTCTGCCGCTCGGCGGCGACGATCGCGCAACGGCGGCGCACGCCGCCGCTCGACGCGGGCGGCGCATCGTCGCGATGGCGACGGCGTACGGGTTCCGGGTCGCGCAGATGCGGCGGCGCACAGCGGCTTGCGGCCGGCGACGGGTCGAGCAGCGTCATCACGTGTTCCCAGCGATTGAATTCGTCCATGGCGGCGTACCCAGGCAAGTGGCAAAGGGCGCGGATGTATCGCACCCGCCCGCATTGCGGTCGTCATCCGCCGGCACGAACTGGCAAGACCCGCGACGGGATGACCTGATGCTGACGATACCGAGCCGCCGCTGAAGAGTCTTGATTCCAGGCTTAATTTTTCTGGCCGGTGCGTTCGCGCGGCTTGCGCCGCGACCGGCTTCATGAAAATTCAGCGCGATTTCAGTACAGGCTGCATGACCCCGCGATAGGCTCCTGTCGGCGTTCGTTCGCTAACACTTGCGCGCCTGCCGGCCCGCGACCGCGAACCCACGCCGGCTGCCGGCGCGATTGCCGCATGCGGGCAGGTCCGCACCATCCATCCAACGCGGCATCGTTCCACCGCACGTTCAAGGAGTCCCAATGCGTCCAGCAGACATCGACGCCGTTCCCTCGGCGCGTCGCCGAGACATGCTGCTTGCCGGCGCGACCGCCGTTGCAGCCGCCGCGCTGCCGGCCGCTGCCGCCGCTGCCGCCCCCAAACACGCCGCTTCCGCCCATCAAGGAGCTCATGCGATGAACACGATCACCACCAAAGACGGTACGCAGATTTACTTCAAGGACTGGGGCAGCGGCCGCCCGGTCGTCTTCTCGCACGGCTGGCCGCTGTGCGCCGACGCGTGGGATCCGCAGATGCTGTTCCTCGTGCAGCACGGCTATCGCGTGATCGCGCACGACCGCCGCGGTCACGGCCGCTCGAGCCAGCCGTCGCACGGCAACGACATGGACACGTATGCCGACGATCTGGCGGCGCTGATGGATGCGCTCGACCTGCGCGAAGCCACGCTCGTCGGCCATTCCACCGGCGGCGGCGAAGTCGCGCACTACATCGGGCGCCACGGCACGAAGCGCGTGTCGAAGGCCGTGCTGATCGGCGCCGTGCCGCCGCAGATGGTGAAATCGGCGTCCAATCCCGGCGGCCTGCCGATGGACGTATTCGACGGGATCCGCAAGAACGTCGCCGAGAACCGCTCGCAGTTCTACAAGGATCTCGCCGTGCCGTTCTTCGGCTTCAACCGTCCGAACGCCAAGGTGTCGCAGGGCACGATCGACGCATTCTGGGCGCAGGGCATGATGGGCGGCGCCTATGGCCAGTATCTGTGCGTCAAGGAATTCTCCGAGGTCGACTACACCGAGGACCTGAAGAAGATCGACGTCCCGACGCTGATCCTGCACGGCGACGACGACCAGATCGTGCCGATCGACGATTCGGCCCGCCTGTCCGCGAAGATCGTGAAGCACGCGCAACTCAAGGTGATCCCCGGCGGCGCGCACGGGATGTGCGTCGTCAACGCCGACCGGATCAATGCCGAACTGCTCGCGTTCCTGAAGGCGTAAGCATCGCGGCACGGCGCGCCAGGCCTTCAGGCCGGCGCGCCCTTCAGTACGTTTCAGGATTTTTCAGGTCGCCGCCATTGCGTTGCGGCGGGCGCGATCGCCAGGATCGTCGATGCGGCATATCCGCCGATCCGGCGCCGCACGCTCACGGCGCACGCGCCGGCCTGAGCAGCAAGCCGATCAACACCCCCGCGACCGCGAAAGCCGTCGCGACACGGAAATTGTCGGCCAGCGCGAGCGTGGTCGCCTGGATGCGAACCGCCCGGTCGAGCAGCGCATAAGCCGCCTGGTCGCCGGTCGCGAAGGTCGCGCCGTGCGACACGAGCAACGCCGCGCCGGCCCGCAGGCGCTCCAGCGTTTGCGGATCCGACAGCGTGACATGCAGACCGACGAGATTCGAATGGGTAGCCTCCATGATGCGCTGGACCACCGCGATCGACGTCGTGCCGAGCTGCCCGCTCAGCAGGCGCGTCGTCTGCACGACGGCGCCGAACGTCAGTACATGCTCGGCCGTCGCGTGCTTGCCGAAAAAGAACACGACCGACGTGAGTGCCATCGTCTGCCCCAGCGCCTGCAGCAGCTGCGACGGGATGAAGTCGGGTTCGGCCCAGACGGGCGTGAGGCGCGCGCCGAGCGCGAACGCGACCGCCACCATCGCGAAGCCGACCACGATCAGCCGGCGCGGATCGACGCGTTGCAGCAGCCACGCCACGCACGGCGCGAACAGCAGTTGCGGCATCGCGATCCAGCGCAGCGTATCGCCGATCTGCAGCGGGCGAAGCCCGTAGGTGCTCGCGAGAAACGCCGACGGAATGAAGCTCGTGTTGAGCACGGTAAAGCGCACGAGGCCGACGAGCAGGATCAGCAACGCGACGTTGGGCAGCGCGAGGTAGCCGAGATCGAGCCCGGCCCGTCGCGACGTCAGTTCGTGGATCAGGAACGCGGCCACCATCACGATGCCGATGCACAGCAGCGCGACGATCAGCGGCGACTGGAACCAGAACAGCCGCTCGCCCTGATCGAGCGCGATGCACAGGCACGCGAACCCGCCGGCGCCGAGCAGCATGCCGCGCGTATCGATACCGGACGCGATGCGCTTGATCGGCTCGGTGGACAGCGACAGCATCAGGCAGACGATGAACGGCACGGTCAGCAATGCGTTCTGCCAGAACAGCCAGCGCCAGCTCAGGTGTTCGCTGTACCACCCTTCGAGCGTCGCCGACAGGTTGAGCGACATCTCGAGGTTCATCGCATACGCGGCGATGCCGAACGGAATCAGCCGCGGCGGCAGCGTGCGGACGACGAACCCGACGGTCAGCGGCACGAACACGCCGGACGCGAAACCGGCCAGGCTCTGGAACACGATGAACGCGCCGAAGTTCGTGCACAGCGGCAGCACGCTTTCGACGACCAGAAATACCGCGGCGCCCGCCAGCAGCACGCGACGCGTGCCGAACACGAAGGCCGCTGCGATCGCGAGCGGCCCGACGAACATCTGCGACGCGATGAACGCGGTGTTGATCCATGCGCCCTCGTCGAACCCGACGCCGAGCGCACCGCGTATGTCGGCGAGCCCGAGCGACGTGATGCGCGACGTCAAGGTCGCGATGATCGCGCCGAGCAGCACGGCCGCGATCGCGGCGATCGAACGAAACGTCGGTATGTCGGAGGCCGGCGCTGCGGCCGGCCCCGGTGTCGCGCCACCGGGGGCGAACGTGGTGTTCATCGTCGAGCGGCTCCCGCACAAAAAGCTCGCGCAAGCATAGCGCGATGCGACAAACCCTGTCTTTTCGATGGAGTATCCCGATCGTGACCACGAACCCGCCGGACACGCCGCCCACTTCCGCCGCGCGCTCGCGCAAATGGCCGGTCGTATCGATCGCCGGATGCGCGCTGTTGCTCGTCGCGCTGCTGGTCTATGAATTCGACGCGCATGATCGCGGCACCGACGACGCGTACGTGACGGGCCACCTGCACGTGATCTCGCCGCGCGTGGCCGGCACGGTCGAGCGCGTGCTGGTGAACGACAACCAGTTCGTGCACGCGGGCGACCCGCTCGTGCGGCTCGACCCGCGCGATTTCGACGTGCGCGTCGCGCTGCAGCGGGCCCGCGTCGCGCAGGCGCGCTCCGATGCGAGCCGCGCGAAGGCGCTGGTCGAGCAAGCGGAAGCGACGCTCGTGTCGGCGCATGCCGACGCCGAGAAGGCCGAGCTCGACTACGCACGGGCACGCGAACTGACCCGCGAAACCCCGCGCGGATTGTCGCAGCAGGAATTCGACGCCGCCAACGCGGCGCGCAAGTCCGCCCGCGCACGCATCGAGGCGGCCGACGCGCAGCGGCGCAGCGCGCAGGCCGCGCAGCAGGCCGCCGATGCTGTGTCGAACCAGAACGACGCCGAGTTGCGCGATGCGGAGCTCCAGCGCCAGTACACGACCGTCGTGGCGCCGTCGGACGGCTACGTCGGCAAGAAGACCGTCGAGACCGGCGAGCATGTCGCGCCCGGCCAGGCACTGCTCACGCTCGTCGAACCGCACCCGTGGGTGGTCGCGAACTTCCGCGAAACCCAGCTCCGGCACGTTCGCGCCGGCGACGTCGTGCAGTTGCGCTTCGACGCGCTGCCGGACCGGACCTTCAGCGGGCACGTCGACAGCCTGTCGCCCGCGACCGGCGGGCAATTTGCGCTGTTGCCGCCCGACAACGCGACCGGCAACTTCACGAAGGTCACGCAGCGGGTGCCGGTCAAGATCCTGCTGGACGGCCCGGCCTCGGCCGAACCGCGCATTCGGCCCGGCCTGTCGGCCGTCGTCTCGCTGCAACGCACCCGCGAGCAGCCATGACCCGCATCGCCGCCCTGCTCGCCGCCGGCCTGCTGAGCGCGTGCACGATCGCGCCGCAGCCGCTCGCCCCCGTCGCGGTCGGAACCGACCGGTTCCGCCATGCGGATGGGCCCGACGAACCCGCCCCGTCGCTCGTCGAATGGCCCGCATCGTTCGGCGCTCCGCCGCTCGTCGCGCTCGTCGATGCCGCGCTCGCCGGCAACCACGACATCCGCGCCGCCGCGGCGCGCGTCGACCAGGCGCAGGCGCTGCTCGGCGTGCGCGAAGCCGCACTGGCGCCGACCGTCGGCGTCGATCCGTCGTTCAGCCGCTCACGCGTATCCGGCACGGTCGACAACGCGTTGCCGAAACGCACGATGCACAACTGGTCGGTGCCGTTCAACGCCAGCTATGAAGTCGATCTGTGGGGGCGCCTGCGCGGCGATGCGGAGATCGGCCGGCAGAACGTGCTGCAGGCAGACGCGGATCGTGCGGCCGTTCGCCTGCGCGTCGCGACCGACGTCGCGAGCGATTACCTGACGCTCCATTTCGTCGAGCAGGATCTCGCGACGCTGGCCCGCGCGATCGAGCTGCGACGCACCGCACTCGACGTGATCGCCGCACGCGTGCGGGCCGGCGCGGCAAGCGATCTCGACGCGCTGCGCGCGGCGGCCGATCTCGATACGGCTCGCGCCGATCTCGCGGACAGCCGGCGGCTGCGCGAAAACCTCGTCGACGCGCTCGCCGTGCTGACCGGCGTCTCCCCGAGCGCATTCTCGATCGCGCCGACCGCCTCCGCCATGCGCGTGCCGGAGGTGCCGCCCGGCCTGCCGTCCGCGCTGCTCGCGCAACGGCCGGACGTCTATGCGGCGGCGCGCCGCGTCGACGCGGCATCGCTCGAAATCGGCGTCGCCCGCACCGCGTGGCTTCCGACCTTGACGCTGACCGCCCAGGGCGGGTTCGCCAGCCGCGACCTCGGCACGTTTCTCGACCGCAACAGTTCGCTGTGGGGCCTCGGCGCGAGCGTGGCCGAAACGGTGTTCGACGGCGGCAAGCGCGAAGCCGCGGTGGCCGCCGCGAAGGCAGGCGCGGAACTCGCCGACGCGAACTATCGCGCGACCGCGCTGGGCGCGCTGCGCGAGGTTCAGGACGCACTCAACGACATCGCCGCGCAGAAAGAGCGGATCGTTCGCTACGACAGCGCGGCGCGCGCCACCGAAGCGGCGGCGCGATTGTCGCTGAGCCGTTACGGGCACGGCTACGTCAGTTATCTCGAGGTCATCGATGCGGACCGGGACGCACTGAATGCGCGACGCCAGCTGATTCATAGCCGCCAGGCACTCGCGATCGCGACAGTCAATCTCGTGCGCGCGCTGGGCGGCGGGTGGACGCCGCCTGCGGCGAGACCGGCGGACGTCGCGAATCGCGCGGACCGGTTCTGAAAAAAACATCGACGCGCCCTCGGCCTCCGTTCAAACAGCCTCACGTATTTTCATATCGCTCTTAAGCTTACCTAACGTTTTTTGTGTTGCCCGGTACCGGTGTGCCGCATAGATTGGTCACATACGAATCCACCGAAGCGAGACCTGTCATGGATCGCCTGAAAACACTCGAGATACTCAAGACGGTTGCCGAACAAGGCAGCTTCACGAAAGCCGCCGAGGCCCACCGGCTCGGCGTCCCCTGTATCAGCCGCGCGATCCGGTGCCTCGAGACGTCGCTCGGCGTGCTGCTGTTTCACCGCACGACGCGCAAAGTGACGCTGACGCGCGTGGGTCAGGACGTGCTCGAGCAGGCGCTCGCGTTGCTGCAGCAGTACGAGCGCTTTTCCGTATGCTGTCACGCCAATGCAAGCGAGATGCAAGGCGACATCTCGATCGAGGTCTCGAACCTGTTCAGCGTAGATCGCCTGGTGCCCGTCCTGGCCGAGTTCAATCGGCAGCACCCGCTCGTGCGAATCCGCGTCGACTGGGTCGATCACCCGAGCGCGGCCCTGAGCGGCGCAACGGATCTGTCGATCGTCACCGAACGAACGTCGAGTCTGACGTGCGTCGAGCGGGGCCTCGGGCGCATCCCGATGGGCCTTTACGCAAGCCCGCGGTATCGGGCCGCAGGCGGCGCAGCGGACACGCCGCAGGCGCTCGAACGCATGGATGCGCACGGCAGCAAACCGGGTAGCGGCGGTTCGGCATGGCCGCTGCGGCACCGGCGTACCGGCGCGACCGCCGAGATACGGCTGGCCGGCGCGATCCGCTCGAACTGCCTCGATACGCTGATTCTCGCGACGACGCGCGGCACCGGCTTCGCCGTGCTTCCGGAGCATCTCGCGCGGCCGCTCGAGCGCGACGGCGAACTCGTTCGCCTGCTGCCCGACTGGCAGGTCGGCGACCTCGGCGCGTCGCTGCTCTATCACTCGCGCCGGAACCTGCCCGTGCGCATCAGAACGCTCGCCGAACATCTCGTCGCCGCGTTCGACGGCAGCCCCGACGCGCGGCCGGCAGCGCGGCGCGACGCGCACGTCGTCACGCACGCCGCGGATGCCGACAGCGAAGTGGCCGCATGAACGCCGTCGCCCGCGTCATCGGGCCCCGCCCGCCGAAGCCGGCGCCGTTACGTCTACCGCGCCGGCACGCTCGTTCAGTCGCGTGCGCCGGCCGGGCGCACGCCCAGCGCTTCGGCTTGCCGCACGAGATCCGGCAGCGTGCGAACCAGCATCTTCTTCATCACCTGGGCCCGATGCACCTTCACCGTGATTTCCTGCAGGCCGAGATTCGCCGCGATCTGCTTGTTCATCAGGCCCGCGACCACCTGGCTCATCACTTCGCGTTCGCGCGGCGTCAACGACGCATAGGCCTGGCGCACCGCGTCCAGCGCGCGCTCGCGCGCGAGGCGCTCGCCGTCGCGGGCCAGCGCATGGCCGACGGCATCGAGCATCGCTTCGTCGTCGAACGGCTTCGTCAGGAAGTCGAGCGCGCCGCCCTTCATCGCCTTGACCGTCGTGGCCACGTCGCCGTAACCGGTCATGAACAGGATCGGCACGTTCAGGCCCGCACGCACCGCTTCCTCCTGAACGGCCAGCCCGCTCTCGTCGACAAGACGCACGTCGAGGATCAGGCAGCTCGGCACGTCGGGCCGCTCGAACGCGAGAAACGCCCGCGACGACGCGAACGTCTCGACGCGAAACCCCGCCGAACGCAACAGTGCGCTCAACGCGCGCCGCAGCGTTTCGTCGTCGTCGACCACATAGACGATCGGCGCGGGATCGCCCGCGCCCCGGTTGCCGGTCGACGTCATGTCCAGCGTGCTCGTCATTGAATTCCCTGTGTATGCATCCGCTTCATTATCGAATGATAAACTAAGAAAAAGCCGAGCGGAACCGCCACGCCTCACGCGGCGCGGCCGGTCGACGCGCTGCCGCTCACGCGGGAGGCGCGCCGGATGCGACCTGATCGATCAGGTTGAGCATATCGTCCGATGGAAACGGCTTGCGCAGGAACGCGACCGCGCCTTGCGCGAGCGCGCGGCGCACCGACTCGTCGTCGCCGTGCGCCGACATCAAGATGACCGGAAGCGTCGCCTTGCGCTGAACCAGCAGGCGTTGAACGTCGAGACCGCTCATACCCTTCATCTTCAGATCGACCAGCACGCAAGCCGCGCCGTCCAGCGGGCCGGCCGCGAGGAATTCCTCGCCCGACGCGAATGGCAGTGCGGTATGACCAGCCGATTTCAGCAAGCTGGCAAGACTCTTACGGACCGACGCATCGTCATCGATGATGCAAACAATGGCCATGAAATGAGAACCTGAGAATTTTGTCAATCCAGAACATCGCGACGCGGCTTGCGCCGCATCGACAGGCGTCACCGCCGCGCGCGACGCCCGCACAACCCGTGTGTCATGCCCACGGTCCTGCCACCAGCAGCGGTTGCGCGGGCGCTGCCGGCGTCGGCGGCAGTGTATCCGCGCGTTCCTCGCCGACGAAGGACGCACACCGGGCATGGACGCGGCCGGCCTCGCCCGATTCCGCCAGCTTCTCGAGCGCATACGCGCGCACGACCTCCAGCAGCGAATAGCGCTTCGAGAGCCCGACCGAATGAACGACCAGCAGCGATTTCGATGCAAGACTGGCCAGGCAGTCGAGCACCCGGGCGGCGCCCAGTTCGTCGCAGGCTGCCACCGCGCACGCCGCATCGAGCCGGAACGCATCCGGAAACACCGCGATGCGGCACAGCACGGTGCGCTCCGCATCGTCGAGCAGCCGATAGCTCCATTCGATCGTGGCCCTGAGGGTCTGCTGGCGCGGATGGGCCGTACGCAGGCCGCCGGACAACGACAGGACGGACTTGTCGAGATCGGCTGCCAGCCCCTGGATCCCGAGCAACGCGACCCGGGCCGCGCCGAGCTCGAGCGCGAGCGGCAGGCCGCTCAGGCGGCGGCAGATGGTCGCGATCGCGTCCAGCGTCTTCGTGTCCGCCGGAATGTCGGTGCCCATCGCGCGAGCCCGCGCCAGAAACATGCGGACGGCACCGCACGCGACGATCTCGCCGTCGTTCGCGCCGGCCGGCGGCGCCGGCAGCGGGCCGACGCGATAAACGCGTTCGCCCGCGACCCGCAGGGGTTCGCGGCTAGTCACGACGAGTGTCGCGCCGGCATTCGCCTCCGCGATCGCTTCGCAGAGGTCCGCCAGATCGTCGACGTGCTGCTCGGCATTGTCGAGCACCAGCATGACGCGCTGCTCGCCGATCGCACGCACGACATCGGCAGGTTCGGCGCCGCGGCTGCCCGGCAGGTCGAGCGCGTCCAGCACCGCCGACGCCAGCGTCGCGTCGCCCTGCCAGCCGGCGAGATCGATCCGGACCATCTCGATGCCGCGCACCGCCGACCAGGCCGTGGCGACGTCCAGCGCGAGATGCGTCTTGCCGACGCCGCCGGGGCCGACCAGCGTGACGAGCGCCTCTCGCTCGAGCAGCGCGTGCAACTCGGCCGCTTCCTGCTCCCGGCCGATCAGCGGACATTTGCGCGGCACCGCGCCCGCACGAACGCCGCCTGCCGGCTCGAACCCGGCCGGCAGGCGCTCGGCGTGGTCCGGGTCGACCGGCGGAGCGAGCCGATAGCCGCGGCCCGATTCGGTCCGTATCCACCCGTGCTTGCCGCCGAACAGCTTGCGCAGCGTCGAGATGTGCACCTGGATGTTGTTCTCGACCACGATCGTGTTCGGCCACACGGCTTGCATGATCTCGTCCTTGGACACGAGCCTGCCGGCCGCCTTCACCAGCAGCTCGAGAATCTCGAATGCCCGGGCGCCGATATACCGGGGCTGCCCGTCGACGCAGACTTCGCGGCACTCAAGGGAAACCGTCACCCGCCCGAACGTGTACATGATCCGCACTCGCTTATGCTGCTCCGCACCTTGCGCCGCCTCGCGAGGCGACGCCCTCTGTTCCGGCCGCCCAGTCGCAGCGATGCGTGTCGGAAGGCCTGAACCCATGGTATGGCGCGACAGGCGCGCCGACCATTATCTATAGGTTTAGTCGGGTACCGGCCAGCCCGGTCGTCGGGAACGGCGTGTGCCGGGGGTGCTGCAAATTTCCTCAGGCTGGCGGACAATGCACGGCGCTGCCCAGACGCGCGCAACCCAGCCCGGCCGCCCCCGTTTTACGCGCCGGTTTCGCCCTGCTCCACCCAGCCTGCCCTCACCGTGAACCAACCCTTGAGAGACCCGGACGACACGAACCGAATGGATGCCGACTGGCTGGCGCGCGCCCGCATGTCGAATGCGGTCCGTTCGGGCGACGTGCTGTGGTTCGACCTCACCGACGCCTGGACGACGCGCGTATGGTCCGCGTGCCAGACCGGGTGGGAATCCGACCAGCGCTGCCGGCAATTCGAGCACGAATACGCATTGAACGAAGCGCTGGAACCGGCGTGGGCGATCATGCCGGTTGCGCTGATCCGCGCCGCGGACGGCCCGGTGCTCGTCTATCCTCGCCCGGACGTGCGTGCGTTCGACACGCTGGCGGACGGGCGGCTGCCGCTCGACGTCTTTCTCGACGCCGCGATCCAGGCCGCGCGCACGCTCGGGCAGCTTCATCGGCGCGGCTGGCTGCATGGCGATCTGCAACCGGCCAGTTTCGCCATCGCGCCGGACGGTACGGTCATGCTCCGCTCGTTCGCCCATGCGTGGAACCGTCAGACGGAACGCGCCGCGGCGAGTACGATGCGCACGGATTTCGCCGCCTACGCGGCGCCCGAAGTATCCGAAGGCTCATGCGTCGACGAGCGCTCCGACCTGTACGCGTTCGGCATCACGCTGTTCCGCCTGCTGACGGGCGCGATGCCTTACAAGGCCACGTCGACGTCCGAATGGGTCCACGCGCACGTCGCGATGCAGCCGTCGCCGGCCACGACCTTTCGCGACGACCTGCCTGCGATCCTGAACGACCTGATCCTGAAACTGATCGCCAAGGAGCCCGCCGATCGCTACCCGTCCTGCGAAGCGGTGCAGCACGATCTCGAACGTATCCGGCGCGACTGGCTGGCGGCAGGCCGCGTCGAGCCGTTCGCGCTCGGCGGCAGCGATCCGCTCGCCGGATTGCACGCGCCCGACCTGCTGGTCGGCCGTGAAGCCGAATCCCGCCGGCTCGAGGCGGTGCTGGCGGCCGTATCGCAAACCGGCAAGACGGCCATCGTGCTGATCGACGGGCCGGCCGGCGTCGGCAAGACCGCGCTGGCCGAGGACTTCATGCGCCATGCGCGGGCGGCGTCGCGCACGGCCTGGTGCACGTCGGCGAAGGTCGATCAGTTCCAGCCCGCGCGGCCCTACGCGCCCGTGCTGCAGGCCCTGCGCGCGCTGTTCGGCAGCGCGCTGGCCAGGCGCGACGACGAAATCGCGGCGATCTCCGCGCGGCTGCGCGACTGCGTGGGCCGTCAGGCCAACCTGCTGTCAGGCATCTTCCCGGAGATCGCGTGGTTGCTCGATGTCGAGCCCGTCGCGTTCGACCATACCGATGCGATTCCGGAATTTCACCTATGCCAGATCGTCGTGAATGCCTTCCGCGCATTCGCGGCGCCGGCCGAACCGCTCGTCATGGTGCTGGACGACATCCAGTGGGCCGACGACGCGACGCTCGCGTTTCTCGCGTCGATCGCTGTCGATCCGCCGGCCAATGTCTGCGTCGTTGCCGGTTATCGAAGCGGGCCGCAGCACGACCACCCGCCGGCATTCCGCCGCTTCCTGCAGCAGCTCGACCCCACCCGCCTGTCGGCCCTGACGCTGGCGCCGCTCGACGCACCCGACGTCACGCGCATGCTGGCCGGCCTGCTCGGGGAGGCGCCGGACCGGCTGTCCGGGCTCGGCGACATCGTTCACCGCAGGACGGGCGGCAATCCGTTCCACATCCAGCAGTTGCTGCGCACGCTGATCGACGAGCGGCTCCTCGGCTACGACCCGGCGCGACAAACGTGGCAATGGGATGCGGCCGACATCGACGCGCGCCGCCCGACCGAGAATGTCGTGAGCCTGCTCGCGATCCGGATGCAGCGGCTGCCGCATGAATCGAGAACGCTGCTGTCGCTGCTGGCCTGCATCGGCACCGATGCCGACGACGCGCTGTTCTGCGCCGCCGCCGGCAAGACGTGGGCCGAACTCCGCTTCTGGCTGGACCCCGCGCGCCAGGCGGGCCTCGTGTCGCTCTCCGGCAACCGCTGGCGCTTCGTTCACGACCGCATCCTCGAGGCCGTCTACGCGGTCATCGGGCGCGCGGAGCGCGCGCAGTGCCATGCCCGGATCGCCGCCGCGATGCTCGGGCGCGCGGACGCGCAGTCAACCGAATCCCTGCTGGAACTCGCCGCCCAGATCGAGCAGGCGAAAACCGCACCGCTCGACGGCGCGCTGGCACTCGCATTCGCGGATGCCCTGGTCGCGGCCGCCGCGGCCGCGGCGATCGTCGCCGCGCGCGATCGCGCGCTGTCGTTTCTCGCGACCGCGCAATCGCTGCTCGGTCCTCTCGCATGGTCGCAACACTACGGTCTCGCGAGCCGGATCGGCATCCTGCGCAGCGGCCTGCTGCTCGCGACCGGCGAAACCGCGCAGGCATCCGATGCGATCGACGAGCTCATGGCGCGGACGCGCACGCCGGCCGATCGCGCCGAGGCCCACCGGCTGAAGGCCGCGCAGCTCACGGTGGAGTCGCGCTACCGGCAGGCCGTCGACGTCGCGCTGGCCGGGCTCGCGCTGCTCGGCGTCGTACTGCCGGCCGAGCCGGTCGAGGCCGATCTCGCGGCGGCGTGCGACGCCGTGCGCGATGCGCTCGATGGCCGCGCCATCGGCGAACTCGTCGACCTGCCCGTGATGACGGACACGCGCGTCGAAGCCGCGATGGCGCTGCTGACCGCACTCGAAGCCGCGATGTTCTATCCGAGCGGCGGGCTGATGTTGCTGCATTTCGCGACGATGGTCCGGCTGACCCTGCGCCACGGCGTCACCGCCGCGTCGGTGCAGGGGCTCGCGTGGTACGGCGTCAGCATTGCCGGGCATCACGACGCGTATGAGGACGGCCTCGAATTCGCGAAGGTCGCGCTCGCGCTGGTCGATCGCCACGGCTTCGAGCGCTACCGCTCCGCGACGCTGATCGCGCTCGACCAGGTGAGCGTCTGGACCCGGCCGCTGTCGTACGCGCTCGAGCGCGCGCGCGATGCGAAAGCGGCGGGCAATGCGAGCGCCGAGCTGCGCTGGATGTGCTACAGCTGCAACCACATCGTCAGCGATCTGCTCGCGATGGGCGAAGCACTGCCGACGATCCGCGACGAGATCGATCCGCTGCTGCAGATCGCACGCGGTGCGCGTTACGACGACATCGTCGACCTCGTTTCCACCCAGTCGGAATTCGTCGACGCGCTGCAGCTCGGCTACCACCGGCCGGTCGGCACCTGGCGTGACCGCGCGTCGACGAAGACGCCGATGTCGGTCCTGCAGTTCTGGACCGACGTGCTCGCCGGCCAGGCGGCCTTCATTTTCGGCGACGCGGACGCGGCGCGCGCGTCGCTCGACGCGGCCGCATCGAGCGCGTGGTCGACACCCGCGCACATCATGCTGTCCGACTTCCACCTGTTCGGCGTGCTGGCCGGCATCGCGAGCGACCGCGGCGCCACGCCGCCCGAGCGGCTGCTCGAACGCCATGCGCCGCAACGCGCGCGCTTCGCCGCGTGGAGCGAGCGCAATCCGGGCACGTTCCGCAACAAGCTCGCGCTGATCGATGCCGAATTCGCACGCGTGCGCGGCGAACATATCGTCGCGATGCAGCAGTACGAGGTCTCGGCCAGCCTCGCGGCGGAACGCGGTTTCGTGCACGAACAGGCGCTCGCGCACGAACTGGCCGCGCATCACGCCACGTCGCTCGGGCTCGCCGGCCCCGCCCGCCATCAGTTGCGGCTCGCCCATGCGTGCTACCGGCGCTGGGGTGCGGCCGGCAAGACGCAGGCGCTGGAAGCGCAGCATCCGTTCCTCGTGATGGACCCGTCGCCGGGCGGCCCGGCCATGCCCGCGCGCGAAGATCTCGATTTCTCGCTCGCGATGCGCGCGGCCCATTCGCTGTCCGAGGAAATCGTGCTGGAGCGCCTGATCCAGACGCTGATGCGCAACATGATCGTGTATGCCGGCGCGCGTTATGGCCTGCTGCTGCTCGTCCGGCACGACCGGCTGACGATCGAGGCCGCCGCGCGGACCGTCGGCAGCGACGTGATCGTCGACATTGCCCGCAGCGAACCCACCGAGCAGGATGTCCCGCTGTCGATCCTGAACACCGTCGCCCGGACCCGCAAGCCGGTCGTGCTCGCGAACGCGCAGCGCGAAGGCGTTCCCGACCACGCCGACAGCCTGCGCGCGCACCCGACGCGCTCGCTGTTCTGCCTGCCGCTGTTGAAGCAGGGTGCGCTGATCGGCGTGCTGTATCTCGAGAATGCATTGTCCAACGGCGTGTTTTCGCCGCGGCGCATCGCGATGCTGGAAGTGCTCGCGCCGCAGGCCGCCAATGCGCTCGAATCCGCGCGGCTCTACGCGGAACTGATCGACGAAAACACGCGCCGGCTCGAGACCGAGGCCGCGCTGCGGCATGCACGGACCGAGCTCGCGCGCACCGCGCACATGACGGTGATGGGCGAACTGGCCGCGTCGATCGCGCACGAGATCAATCAGCCGCTGACGAGCATCGTGTCGAGCGTCGGCGCGTGCATGCGCTGGCTGCGCGGCGCGCAACCCGATCTCGGCGAAGCGCTCGCGAGCCTCGAGGACATTCGTGCATCCGGCGTGCGGGCGGCCGACATCGTCCGCGCGTTGCGATCGCTCGCACGCCAGGCACCGCCCGCGCTGGCGCCGCTCGCGATCGACGACCTGATTCGCGACATGCTGCACCTCACCGCAACCGAAATCGACGCGAAGCAGGTCGCGCTGTGCGTCGACCTGCATTGCAGCGACATCCGCGTGATGGCGGATCGCACGCAGATCCAGCAGGTGATCCTGAACCTGGTCACCAACGCGCTCGACGCGATGGACGGACTGGCCACGTCGCGCGAACTCGAGATCGCGTCGCATGTCGGCGACGATTACGCGGTCGTCTCCGTTGCCGACCGCGGCGCCGGCATCGATGCCGACATCGCGAACCGGATCTTCGATCCGTTCTTCACGACGAAATCGCACGGCATGGGGATGGGCCTGGCGATCTGCCGCTCGATCGTCGAAGCGCATGGCGGCACGCTCGAAGCCGCGCCGCGCGACGAGAGCGGCACCGTGCTGACGTTCCGGCTGCCGATTTCGACGGCACGCTGACGCATGGGCCGAGCGCGCGGCGGAACCGGCGCGCGGCTCGGGCTCGGCTCAGGCTCAGGTGCCGCTCGGCCGATGCGCGTCTTCGCCGAGGAACCGGTGCACGAACGTCACGGCCATCGCCCCTTCGCCGACCGCCGACGCCACCCGCTTGACCGAACCCGACCGCACGTCGCCCGCCGCGAACGAGCCGGGCACGCTCGTTTCCAGATAGTAGGGCCGGCGCTCGAGCGGCCACACGCGCTCGAATGCCGGGCAGTCGTACAGATCGCTGCCGGTCACCAGATAACCGCCCGGATTGCGGATGATGTTCGTATCCCGGGCCCATTCGGTGTTCGGCGCACCGCCGATGCAGACGAACAGGTGCGTGGCCGGCAGCACGTCGCGCGCGCCGTCTTCCGAACGCAGCACGATCGCTTCGAGCCGGCCGTCGCCGTGCAGCGCGTCGACGGTCGAGCCGTACCGCACCGTCACGTTCGGCGTGCGCTCGATCCGGTCGATCAGGTAGCGCGACAGCGTCGCCGCCAGCGACGCGCCCCTGACGATCATCGTGACTTCGCGCGCGTGCCGCGCGAAGTTCATCGCGGCCTGGCCCGCCGAATTGCCGCCGCCGACGATGAACACGTGCTTGCCTTCGCACATCGGCGCTTCGCTCGATCCCGCGCCGTAGAACAGGCCGGCGTTGAGAAACTTCCGTTCGTCGGGCAGGCCGAGACTGCGGTATTCGATCCCGGTCGCGCAGATGTTCGAGCGCGCGGTCAGGATCGAGCCGTCGGCCAGGTCGACGCGAATCTTGCCGTCGACGAACGTCGCGTGCACGCCCTCGCGCATCATCAGTAGCTCGACGCCGAACTTCACCGCCTGCCGGCGCGCGCGCTCGGCCAGCTCGGCGCCCGGAATGCCCTCCGGGAACCCCATGTAATTCTCGATCAGCGAACTCGTTCCCGCCTGCCCGCCGATCGCATCGCGTTCGATCACGACGGCGCGCAGCCCTTCCGACGCCGCGTAGACGGCCGCCGACAGGCCGGCGGGACCGGCGCCGTAAATCGATACGTCGTACTCGATGAAGCGAGGCCGTGCAACCCAGCCGAGCTTCGCGGCAATCTCCGGCAGCGTCGGCTGGTAGATGCGCGAACCGTCCGGGAAGATGACGACCGGCAGCCGGATATCGCGCAGCGGCGCGATGCCCAGCTCGCGCGCGCAATCGGTGTCGGACGTCAGTTCGCACCATTCGTACTCGATCACGCCGCGCTTCAGGAAGTCGCGGATTGCGTAGGCCTCCTTGCTGTTCGGCAAACCGATTACCTTGACATGCTGCGGCTGAGTCATGAGCGCCTCCCGGTGGCCGTCGTGTCGGATCTCGCCCGGACCTCGCGCCGGGCGCACTTGCGACTGTACGTCCCCCTGCCGCCCGGGTTGACATGCTTAATAAGAATTAAGGTCCGCGCGCGACACGGCCGTCCACAATGCACCGTATCCAACCCCGCTCGCAGCTTCGCGCCGGCCGCGCTGCGAGCGATCTCCGGCGCCGGCATCGGAGCGGAAGATGACCACGACCTGCACCCATCTCGGCGAAGCGCGCATCCTGACCACCGACAAGGACTACTGCGAGGAATGCGTGAAGTCCGGCAGCCAGTGGGTGCATTTGCGCCTGTGCCTGACATGCGGGCACGTCGGCTGTTGCGACTCGTCGCCGAATCGCCACGCCAGCCGGCATTTTCGCGAAACCGGCCACCCGCTCGCGCGTTCGATCGAACCCGGCGAGCGCTGGGTCTGGTGTTATGCGGACGACGTCATGGCCGGCGAGATCGCGTCGTAACGCGCCGCGCGGCGGGACCCGGCGCCCGCGCGCGCCCGTGTCCCACGACGGGCCGCCCGTCGCCCCCACCTGTCGACATCGATCCGGCACCTTTCCGGACCGCGGGTTAACACCGTTCGATCGCGCCTTTGTCATGCCGATCTTTTCGGCTATAGTTTATCGAACGATAACTTATCTATCGATAAACAAGGAGTCTCCCATGCCCGTATCCAGACTCGCGCACTACTCGATCCGCACACTCGATCTCGAGCAATCGTGCCGCTTCTACGAACGTGTGCTCGGCTTCAAGCGCGGCTACCGGCCGCCGTTCGACTTTCCCGGCGCGTGGCTCTACCAGGGCGGCGACGAAGCCGATTACGGCACGGTCCACATCATCGGCGTCGATCCGGCCAACCCCGACGGGCTCGCGGCCTATCTCGGCGACAAGGACCTGCCCACGACGGGCACCGGCACCGTCGACCACATCGCGTTCCTCGCAACCGGCGTCGAAGCGATGTGGAACACGCTGCGCGCGCAAGGCATCGCGTGGCGCGACCGCACGGTGCCGAGCCTCGGGCTGCACCAGGTCTTCATCGAGGATCCGTCCGGCGTGACGATCGAGCTCAACTACCCTGCCGCCGAGGTCGCCGGCCTGGCGCTTCCCGCCGCGGCCGGATCGGCCGGCGCCCCCCACGGAGACTGACATGAACGACAGCACTTCGACGAACCGCAAGGCCGCCATCATCGGCGGCTCGCTGGGCGGCCTGTTTGCCGCGAATCTCCTGCTGCGCAACGGCTGGGACGTGGACGTGTTCGAACGCGTGCCCGAGGCGCTTTCGGGCCGCGGCGCCGGCATCGTCACGCACCCGGAACTGTTCGACGTGATGCTCGCGGCGGGCGTGCGCATCGACGAATCGATCGGCGTGAAGGTCGAATCGCGCATCACGCTGGCCAGGGACGGCACCGTGGCGTCGGAACGCGGGCTGCCGCAGACGCTGACCGCGTGGAGCAAGATGTACCACGTGCTGCGCGCGGCACTGCCCGACCAGCATTACCACTCGGGCGCCGTCGTCGCCGATGTCGCGGACGGAGCGGATCGCGCATCGGTCACGCTGTCCGACGGCTCGGTCGTGCACGCCGATCTCGTGATCGCGGCCGACGGATTCCGCTCCGCGATCCGCGAGAAATTCCTGCCGGACGCACGGTTGCAGTACGCGGGCTACGTCGCCTGGCGCGGGCTGGTCGACGAAGCCGGCCTGTCGGACGCGACCCACGCGACGCTGTTCGGCAAATTCGCGTTCGGCCTGCCGCCGCACGAGCAGATCCTCGGCTATCCGGTCGCCGGCCAGGGCAACAGCACGAAGCCCGGCGAGCGCCGCTACAACTTCGTCTGGTATCGCGCGACCCGCGAAGACACCGACCTGCCGAACCTGCTGACCGACGAGACCGGCAAGCTGTGGGCGGGCGGCATTCCGCCGACGCTGATCCGCCGCGACGTCCTCGACGACATGGAAGACGCGGCGCACGCGCTGCTTGCGCCGCAGTTCGCCGAGGTCGTGGCGCATGCGACGCAACCGCTGTTCCAGCCGATCTACGACCTCGAAGTGCCGAACATGGCGTTCGGCCGGATCGCGCTGCTCGGCGACGCCGCGTTCGTCGCGCGGCCGCATTGCGGGATGGGCGTCACGAAAGCCGCCGGCGATGCGCTCGCGCTCGTCACCGCACTCGCCGCGCGCACCGACCCGCTCGACGCACTGTGCGAATACAGCGAAACGCGCACCGCGTTCGGCGCCGCGATCGTGCAGCACGCACGCCATCTCGGCGCCTACATGCAGGCGCAACTGAAAGACGACACCGAGCGCGCAATGGCCGAGCGCTATCGCACGCCGGAAGTCGTGATGCGGGAAACCGCCGTTCCGCCGCATTTCTGAGCGCGGACGGGCGCCGCGTGCGAGACCCGCGGCGCCCGCTGCCCGGCCCGGATACCCAAACCAGAAGGAGACACCGTGAACCACCCGATTCCGGCTGCCGCCGGCACCGCATCCGACCTGGACGCGCCGGCGCAGGCCACGCATCCGCTGCTGCGCGACGCCCGCTTTCGCGATCTCGTCAGGCGCAGAAGGCTGTTCGCCTGGTCGCTGACGCTCGTCATGCTCGCCCTCTATTTCGCGTTCATCCTCACGCTGGCGTTTTCGCCGACGCTGCTCGGACAGCCGATCGTGCAGGGCCGGCCTACCCCGTGGGGCATCCCGGTCGGTTTCGGCATGTTCGTCGTCACGTTCGCGCTGGTCGCGCTTTACGTGTATCGGGCCAATTCGGTGCACGACACGATCATCGCGTCGATTCGTCACGGAGGCGATCAATGAAACGCCTGCTCATCGCATCGATCGCCGCCGTCGCCGCCGTCGGCCCGGCACCGGCATTCGCGGCCGGCCCCGCGGCGCTGGCGCACGGGCACAATCCGGTCGCGATCGGCATGTTCCTGCTGTTCGTCGCGTCGACGCTTTTCATCACGCGCTGGGCTGCGCGCAAGAACCACAGCGTGGCCGACCACTACGCCGCGGGCGGCAAGATCACCGCGTTCCAGAACGGCTGGGCGATTGCCGGCGACTACATGTCGGCGGCGTCGCTGCTCGGCATCTCCGCGCTGGTGTTCACGAGCGGCTACGACGGCCTGATCTATTCGGTCGGCTTTCTCGCGAGCTGGCCGATCATCCTGTTCCTGATCGCCGAGCCGCTGCGCAACCTCGGCAGGTACACGCTCGCCGACGTCGTGTCCTATCGCCTCCGGCAACGGCCGATCCGTGCGTTCGCGGCGTCGAGCTCGATCGTCATCGTGCTGCTGTACCTTGTGTCGCAGATGGTCGGCGCGGGCAAGCTGGTCGAGCTGCTGTTCGGCCTGAACTACACGGTCGCGGTGCTGATCGTCGGCGTGCTGATGGTCGTCTACGTGTTCTTCGGCGGGATGCTGGCGACGACCTGGATCCAGATCATCAAGGCCGCGCTGCTGCTCGCCGGCGCGGCCTTCATGGCGATCATGGTGCTGGGCCGTTTCGGCTTCAGCCTCGATGCGCTGTTCGCGCAGGCGATTCTCGTGCATCCGAAACATGCGGCGATCATGCGCCCCGGCGGCCTGGTATCCGATCCGGTCTCGGCCGTGTCGCTCGGTCTCGCGCTGATCTTCGGTACGGCAGGCCTGCCGCACATCCTGATGCGCTTCTTCACGGTCGGCAACGTCAACGCGGCCCGCAAGAGCATCCTCTATGCGACCGGCATCGTCGGCGCCGGCTATGTGCTGATCGTCATCATCGGCTTCGGCACCATCGCGCTCGTCGCGTCGGACCCGCAGTACCGCGACGCATCCGGCGCCATCGCGGGCGGCGCGAACATGGTCGCGGTCCATCTCGCGCATGCGGTCGGCGGCGACGTGTTCCTCGGCTTCATCTGCGCGGTCGCATTCTCGACCATCCTGGCCGTGGTCGCCGGACTGACGCTCGCGGGTTCGTCGGCGATCTCGCACGACCTGTATGCGAACGTGCTGCGTCGCGGCCGCGCTTCGGATCAAGAGGAAATGCGCGTGGCGCGCGGGACGACCGTGGTGCTCGGCGTGCTCGCGATCCTGCTCGGCATCGCATTCGAAAAGCAGAACATCGCGTTCATCGTCAGCCTCACGTTCTCGATCGCGGCAAGCTCGAACTTTCCCGTGCTGCTGCTCTCGATCTACTGGCGCGGCCTGACGACGCGCGGCGCGGTACTGGGCGGCCTGACCGGGCTCGCCACCGCCGTGACGCTCACCGTGCTGAGCCCGACCGTCTGGGTGCAGGTGCTCGGTCATGCGCATGCAGTCTATCCGTACGAATATCCGGCGCTGTTCTCGATGGCGGCGGCATTCGCCGGCGTCGTCCTGTTCTCCGTCACCGACCGCTCGGCCCGTGCGCAACGGGAACGCGAGCAGTTCGACCCGCAGCTCGTCGCCTGCGAAATGGGCATGACGCCACGCGGCTGAGCCGCACGCCCCGAAAAAATCGATATCCCGTGGGAGACACCATGTTGAACTGCACCTGCTGCATGTCGCCGGCACGGCGCCGCCTGCTCGGCGCGTTGGCCTCGCTCGCCGGCACGGCCGTCGCCGGACGCTCCGCATCCGCAGCCGACACCGCGAGCGCACCGGCCGCCTCGACCGCCGTGCCGCGGCACCGGCCGCGCTCGATCGACATCCATGCGCACTACTACCCTGAAAGCTTTTGCGATCTGGTCGGCGGCGAAGGCAAGCGCTTTGGCGGCTCGTTCGCGTGCGACGAGGCGTCGTTCACGTTCCGGACGCCCGCCGGCGGCCTCGGGCCGCTGCCGATGAAGTTCATCGACGTCGACGCGCGGCTCAAGGACATGGATGCATCCGGCGTCGACGTCCAGGCGCTGTCGCTCAGCGTGCCGATGGCGTACTGGGGCGACCGGCCGTTCAACGCGAAGCTCGCGCGCGACTGGAATTCGGCTGCGTCGCGCGTCTACCGGCGGCACCCGACGCGGTTCGTCGTACTCGCGACGCTGCCGATGCTGAACGCGACCGATGCGATCGACGAACTCGAGCGCGCGGCGCAACTGCCGGGCGTGCGCGGCGTGTACATGGGCACCAACATCGACAACCGCGATCTCGACGATCCGCTGTTCGCGCCGGTATTCGCACGCATCGAGCAACTGGGCCTGCCCGTGTTCCTGCATCCGCAGCAAACCGTCGGCGGCGCGCGGCTCGGCGATTTCTACCTGAGCAACCTGCTCGGCAATCCGTTCGATACGGCGATCGCGGGCTCGCACCTGATCCTGGGCGGCGTGCTCGACCGCCACCCGAACCTGCACGTCACGTTGCCGCATGCGGGCGGCGCGCTGCCGATCCTCGTCGGGCGCCTGGACGCGGGCTGGACCGTGCGCCCCGAAACGCGCCGGCTCGCGCACAAGCCCAGCAGCTATCTGCGGCGCTTCAGCTACGACACGGTGTCCCATTCGGGGCCCGTACTGAAGTTCCTGATGGAGAACGTCGGGGTCGACCGGCTCGTACTCGGCAGCGACTACTGCTTCGACATGGGCTACGAGCAGCCGGTCCGCTTTCTCGACCGGCTCGACCTGACGGCGGAACAGCGTTCGATGATACTCGGCGGCAATGCGGGCAAGCTGCTCGGGATCTAGCGGGCAAGCAGGCATATGGAAACTTTCGACCCGCGCCTGCACCGTCGGCGCAGGCCGTTGCCGGACCTGGCATCATCCGGCGAACCGGTGCGGGCCGGCATGCAGCGCCACGCATCACGACGGACGGCCGGCGACGCACGCCGCCGGCCGAACACGGGAATCACGCACGATGAAGATAGTCATTGCAGGCGGATCGATCGCGGGTCTCGCGGCCGCGCTGACGCTCGATTGCATCGGACACGACGTCATGGTCTGCGAGCGCTCGCCGACGCCGCTGCGCGGCCAGGGCGGCGGCGTGGCCGTGTTGCGCCGGATGATGGCGTTTCTCGAACGGCATGGCCGGCATTGCCGCCAGACGATCAGCGTGCCGACGCATCGGCGGCGCTGGATCGATCGCGACGGCGTCGTCACGCGGGACGAACCCGAAATGCTGCCGTTTTCGTCGTGGGACGCCGTCTACCGCTCGCTGTGCGAGACGCTGCCGCGCGGGCGCATCCATTACGGCCGCACGGTCACCGGCTTCGACCAGGACGCGGCCGGCGTCGACGTATACCTCGCAGACGAACGCATCCGCGCGGATGTGCTGATTGCAGCCGACGGCTCCGGCTCGAACCTGCGCGCACACCTCTTCCCCGGCTATACGCCGTCGTTTGCCGGCTACCTCGCATGGCGCGGCATCGTCGACGAAGCCGAATTCGACGCCGCGTCGATCGCATCGCTGGTCGAGAACATGACGCTTCACAAGGCGCCGGGCGAGCTGTTCATGGCGTTCCTGATTCCCGCGCTCGACGGCTCGCTCGTGCCGGGCACGCGCCGGTTCAACTGGCTGTGGTATCGCAACGAAGCCGATCAGGATGCGCTGCGCCGTCACCTGACCGATCGGGCCGGCCACGTCCACCACGCGTCCGTGCATCCGGGGCAGCTTTCCGACGACACCGTCGCGACGCTGCGGCAACTCGCCGGCGAACGCTTGCCTGCTTCCCTGTCGCAACTGGTGCTCGCGACGCGCGCGCCATTCAACCAGGCGATTTTCGATGCGTTGAGTCCCGCTTTCGTCGACGGCCGCGTCGCGCTGATCGGCGACGCGGCCTGCACCGTGCGCCCCCATACGGCATCCGGCACGTCGAAGGCGGCGAGCGATGCCGTATCGCTCGCCGAAGCGCTGCCGGCGGACGCGACCGATGTCGTCGAGCGCCTGGCGTCATGGTCGGCCCGGCGGCGAGAGGAAGTGACCTCGTTGCTCGACAAGGGTCCGCAACTTGCCGCGTCGTTCGGCCTCGGCACGCCGCGCTGACGCATGTGCGCTGGCGCCGGAATGCAGCATGCGGGCGTTCAGAACGTTTCAGCGCAGCTTCAGGAAATGGCGTCGGCGCCCGCGTAGACTGCCCCCCATCCCCCACCGCGCAGGCAAACCGTCCGCGCGCGGTCCCCACCCATGGAGTAACGACATGATCTCCGCCGCGAATCGCTGCCGCCGGGCAGGCTTGTCATCGCCGAATCGATCGGCGATGCCGTGCCGCCGAACGTCCGTCGCGAGCACGCGCAAGCCGGGCCGCACCAGCCGGTCCGCCTGTCACGCCAACCGGATCGGCGGTGCCGCGCGCGATCGTCATACGGACACGCGCGTCCGACGCGCTGTCCATTGCCCCGCCAGTCGAATGACGCCGGGCGAACCGGTTCGCGTGGAGCGCGCATGAAGCACAAACGACTCTGGTTCGGTGCGGCAGGCATCGCGATCGCCGGCCTGGCGGTCGCGATCGGCATCATGGTTCGGCCGTCGATCGCGCCGATCGATCCGCCTGCCCGCGCATCGTTCGATCCGCAACTGATTCGGGCCGGCGCGCGCGTGGTCGCGCTCGGCGATTGCGTCGTCTGCCACACCGCGAAGGACGGCAAGCCGTTCGCGGGCGGGCTGCCGCTCGCGACGCCGTTCGGCACGATCTACGCGACCAACATCACGCCGGATGCCGACACCGGCATCGGCCGCTGGTCGCGTGACGCGTTCGCGCGCGCGCTGCGCAGCGGCATCGCCCGCGACGGCCACCCGCTCTACCCGGCGTTTCCATACATTCACTTCACGCGGATGTCCGACGACGACATCGCAGCCGCTTACGCGTACCTGATGACCCGCGAGCCGGTTCGAACGAAGACGCCGGCGAACGACCTGATCTTCCCGCTCAACTTCCGGCCGCTGGTCGCGTTCTGGAACGTGCTGTTCCTGCGCGAGGGCGCATACCGGCCGGACCCGTCGCAATCCGCGCAATGGAATCGCGGCAAGGCGCTCGTCGACGGCCTCGGCCACTGCGCGTCCTGCCATTCACCGCTGAATGCGATCGGCGGCGAACAGTCGGGCAAGGCGTTCGACGGCGGCATCGTCGACGGCTGGGAAGCACCGCCGCTCAATACGCTCGGCAACGCGGTGCGGCCGTGGACGCAGGCGCAACTCGTCACGTACCTGCGCACCGGCCGCGCGAGCGAGCACGGCGCGGCCGCCGGACCGATGCTGCCCGTCACGCGCGATCTCGCGACGGTGCCGGTCGAGGATGTCGAGGCCATCGCGGCCTACATCCTGTCGATCCAGAAACCGGCCGCCCCGCGGCCTGCGACGAGCGCCGCCGAACGCCATGCGACGACGCCTGCCGGCCAACGCGGCGCGGTGCTGTTCCAGGCATCGTGCGCGCAGTGCCACGGGCCTGCGTCGCCGATGCAGTCGATCGGCGAACGGCCGACGCTCGCGTTCAGCACGGCGGTCGCCGCCGACACGCCGCGCAACGCGATCCAGATGATGTTCAACGGGATCGGCTGGCATGGCGAGGACACGCTGAACTACATGCCGTCTTACCTCGACCAGTACGACGACGCGCAGATCGCGGACCTCGCCGCGTACCTTCGCGAAACGTACACCGATCGCCCCGCGTGGAGCGGCATCGACACCCTGGCCGCGAAACTCAGAAAGGAGGACAGCGCGCGATGATCACCCTCACCGTGAATGGCGTGCGGCACACGCTCGACATCGATCCGTCCACGCCGCTCCTTTACGCGCTGCGCAACGACCTGCACCTGCACGGCGCGAAGTTCGGCTGCGGCCTCGGACAATGCGGCGCGTGCACCGTGATCGTCGACGACAAGCCGATGTTCTCGTGCCTGATTCCGGTCGCCGCGGTCGGGGAGCGTCGCGTCAGGACCCTCGAGAGCCTCGGCACCGCCGAGCATCCGGGCAAGCTTCAGCAAGCGTTCATCGAACATCAGGCGGCGCAGTGCGGTTATTGCATCGCGGGCATGATCATGCGCGCGCAGGCACTGCTGGAACGCAAGCCGAAACCCACCGAACACGAGCTGCGCACGCACATGGAACCGAATCTGTGCCGTTGCGGCACGCACATGCGGATCCTGGCGGCCGTGCGCCAGGTCGCGGGCCTGCCGGACCCGGAACCGGCCGCCGCTCCCGTCACGATCAGCAAGGGACTCTGATGAACCCACCCGACGATATCGACGAAGGCCGCCGGCACTTCATGGTTTCCGGCGCGCTCTTCGTCGCGTTCAGCCTCGCACCGGCCGCGCGCGCCGCCGCCGAGGTCGTGATCGCGGACGAAGGTGCGGCCGTCCACGTGTCCGGGGCCACCGAAACGCTGGCCGGCAGCCTGAAGACCAATCCGCTGCTGGACGCGTGGATCAAGATCACGCCCGACGGCAAGGTCACCGTGTTCACGGGCAAGGTCGAGCTCGGCACCGGCGTGCGCACCGCGTTGCTGCAGGTGGCCGCCGAGGAGCTGAACATGAAGCCCTCGCTGATCACGTTCCTGACCGCCGACACCGGCGCGTCGCCGGACGAGGGCTTGACGGCCGGCAGCCACACGATGGCGGACAGCGGCTCCGCGCTGCTGAACGCCGCCGCGCAGGTGCGCGGGCTGCTGGTCGACGGCGCGGCGAAGCAGTTCGGCGTCGAGCCGCGCCTGCTCACCGTCGCCGACGCGGTCATCAAGGCGCCGGACGGCCGCACGATGCGCTACGGCGACGCGGTCCGCACCGTCGACCTGCATCGCCGCGCGACGCCGACGTCGCCGTTGAAGAGTCCGGCCACGTTCGCCGTGATCGGCACGTCGCTGCCGCGCGTCGACATTCCGAACAAGGTCACGGGCGGCGTCAGCTACGTGCAGGACATGACGCTGCCCGGCATGCTGCATGCGCGCGTCGTGATGCCGCCGGTGTACGACGCGAAGCTGCTGTCGTTCGACGAAGCCGCGATCCTGAAGATGCCGGGCGTCGTGCGGATCGTGCGCAACGGCAGCATGCTCGCGGTGGTCGCGCAGGGCGAATGGCAGGCGGTCGTCGCGCAGCGCGCGCTGGCCGCCGGCTGCCGCTGGTCGCCCGGCCGGGCGCTGCCCGATCGCAACACGGTTCACGAGGACCTGAAACGGATCTCGACGCAGCGCATCGAGATCGCCAATACGCATGCGCAAACCGCGCCGGCGACGAAAACGCTGTCCGCCACGTTCCTGAAGAACTACCTGCTGCACGGCTCGATCGGGCCGTCCTGCTCGGTCGCGCATCTCGAGAACGGCATGCTGACCGTGTGGACCCACTCGCAAGGCGTCTACCCGCTGCGCGACGCGCTCGCCGAGATGCTGTCGATGCCGAAGGCGAGCGTCCGCTGCATTCACACCGAGGGCTCCGGCTGCTACGGGCACAACGGCGCGGACGACGCGGCCGCACATGCGGCGCTGATCGCGGCCGCGATGCCCGGCAAGCCGATCCGCGTCCAGTGGATGCGCGAACAGGAACATACGTGGGACCACTTCACGCCGGCGATGGTCACCGAGCTCAGCGCGTCGCTCGACGCGAGCGGCCGCATCGTCGACTGGAACTACGCGCTGTGGAGCAGTTCGCACAACGAGCGGATCGTCAATGCCGGCCGGCTGCTGCCCGCGCGCATGCTCGAGCCGCCGTTCGTGCCCGCGCCGTCGACGCCGATGCTGCAGCCCGAGGGCGGCGGCGACCGCAACGCGATCCCGCTGTACGCGCTGCCGAACATGCACATCGTCAACAACTTCTCGCCGACGATGCCGCTGCAGACGTCGGCGATGCGCTCGCTCGGCGCGCATACGAACGTCTGGTCGATCGAAAGCTTCATGGACGAGCTCGCGCACGCGGCCGCCGTCGATCCCGTCGAATTCAGGCTGCGTCACATGCAGGATCACCGCGCGCGCCAGGTGATCAAGCTCGCCGCGACGAAATTCGGCTGGCCGCGGCCGCCGCGCGAACGCAACCGCGGCGTCGGCTTCGCATTCGGCAAATACAAGAACCTGATGGCCTACGTCGCGATCGCGGTCGAGGTGTCGGTCGTGCCTGAAACCGGCCAGGTGACGCTCGAACATGCGGAAGCGGCCGTCGACGCGGGCCAGATCGTGTCGCCGGACGGCATTCGCAACCAGATCGAGGGCGGTATCATCCAGTCCGCGAGCTGGACGCTGTACGAGGCGCTGAAATACGATACGCAGCGCGTGCGCAGCTTCGACTGGAGCAGCTATCCGATCCTGCGCTTCTCGGCGGCGCCGCAAAGCGTGCGGGTCAATCTGATCAATCGTCCCGGCGCCCCGTTCCTCGGCGCGGCCGAGGCGTCGATGGGACCGACCGCCGGCGCGCTCGCCAACGCGATCTTCGACGCGACCGGCCAGCGCCTGCGCGAAATGCCGTTTGCGGGCGACGCGCTCAGGAAACGCATCGACGCCTAGCGGCACGACACGACACATCGCGCCGGCATGAACCGGCGCGGACAACAAACAGGCTGGAGATTTCGGAACGATGGATACCTTGCTTTCAATGCGCGTGTTTACGCGCATCGTCGAGACAGGCAGCTTCACGCGCGCGTCCGACACCACCGGTCTCACGACGCCGCGCGTGTCCGCGCTGCTGAGCGCGCTCGAACAGCATCTCGGCTGCCGGCTGCTGAACCGCACCACGCGCAGGATCTCGCTCACCGAGGACGGGCAGGCGTACTACGAACGCTCGGTCGCGGTGCTGCGCGAGATCGACGACATGGAGGCATCGGTATCGCAAGCGCGCAACGTGCCGCGCGGCCGTCTGAAAGTGAACCTGCCGCCGGCCATGGCGAAGCAGATCATGGTGCCCGCGCTGCCCGAATTTCTCGCCGCCCATCCGGGCATCATGGTCGAGCTCGGCGTGACCGATCGCCAGATCGACCTCGTCGGCGAAGGCGTCGACTGCGTGGTGCGGATCGGCGCGCTCGACGATTCGGGGATGGTCGCGAAACGGATCGGCAGCCTGACGACCTGCACCTGCGCATCCCCCACGTATCTCGACCGATGCGGCGCGCCCGACACGGTGGACGATCTCGCCCAGCACGTCGCGATCAGCCACATCTCGGCCGATACGGGCCGCCCGCGCCCCTGGGACTACGTCGTCGACGGCGAAACGCGCATCGTGCAGATGTGCGGCACGGTCGCGGTCAACGACGCCGACACCTACATCGAGTGCGGCGTCGCGGGGATCGGCCTGATCAAGACCTCGTTGTACCTGGTCGAGCCGTATCTGAAATCGGGGCGCCTGCGCGAGGTGCTGACCGATTTCAACACGCCGCCCCGGCCGATCTCGATCCTGTATCCGCCCAATCGGCATACGCCCGTCAAGCTCAAGGTCTTCGTCGACTGGCTCGCGGGGCTGTTCGCGGAGATTCCGACGCTGCAGGGCAAGCGCTGTTGAAACCCGCAGTTGCAACTGATCGTCCGCGCCGCCGCGCGCACAGCATGAATCACATGATTTAAGACGGCGTTCAGGACTATTCCGTCCTGTCGATCCAGACTGGCCTCATCGGGCTTCGCGATTCGCGACATCCGCGCCGGAGGCCTCGCCGACGCCGGCATGCGCTTCGCGACCGATCCCGGCCCCGGCGCCCGCGCATGAACCCACGCACGATCCGCCCCCTTTGCGTGGCGCGCAATGCTCGATTGCGCCCCGGACGTATTCCCTTGTTATCGATCGATCAATAATCTTGACGGCAATGCGGCGGCTTCCGTTTCGCCGCGACGGCAATCGCAACGCCCGCCCGACGAACGGGCACCCGACATCTCTTTCCAAGGAGTCGACCATGTCAGCAGAATCCACCCCGCTCGCGCCCCACGGGCACGCGGCCAAGCTTACGCAGGGCCTCATCCTGCTGTTCGCGTTCAGTTGCGGCGCGATCGTCGCGAACCTGTACTACGCGCAACCGATCACCGAACTCATCGCGCCGAGCCTGCACATGTCCGGCGCAACCGCGAGCCTCATCGTATCGCTGACGCAGATCGGCTACGCGCTAGGCCTGTTCTTCATCGTGCCGCTCGGCGACCTGCTCGAGAACCGCAAGCTGATGATCGTCACGGCCGTCGTGTCGATCGCGAGCCTCGCGGCGGCCGCGGTCGTCCAGACGCCCGGGCTGTTCCTCGCGATTTCGCTGCTGGTCGGCTTCAGCTCGGTCGCCGTGCAGATCCTGGTGCCGCTCGCCGCGCACCTCGCGCCGGATCATTCGCGCGGCCGCGTGGTCGGCACGATCATGAGCGGGCTGCTGCTCGGCATCCTGCTCGCACGCCCGCTGTCGAGCGTGGTGGCCGACGCGTTCGGCTGGCGCTTCGTGTTCGCGGCCGCCGCCGTGCTGATGACGCTCGTGACGGCCGTGCTCGCGCTGACGATCCCGTCGCGCCAGCCCGATCACCGCGCGACCTACTTCGAGCTGATCGGCTCGCTGCTGCATCTGGTCCGCACGATGCCGGTGCTGCGTCATCGCGCGCTCTACCAGGGCCTGATGTTCGCGTCGTTCAGCCTGTTCTGGACCGCCGTGCCGGTCGAGCTGACGCGTCACTACGGGCTGTCGCAATCGGCCATCGGCCTGTTCGCGCTCGTCGGCGCGATCGGCGCGACGTCGGCACCGGTCGCGGGCCGCCTCGCGGATGCCGGCCATACCGTGCGGGCGACGCTGATCGCGCTGGTCGCCGGCGCCCTGTCGTACGCGGTCGCGCTGATCCACGGCGCCGGCCTGTATGGCCTGGTCGTCACAGGCATCGTGCTCGATTTCGCGGTGCAGATGAACATGGTGCTCGGCCAGCGCGAGATCTACGCGCTGCACGCGGCGAGCCGCAACCGCCTGAACGCGCTGTACATGACGAGCATCTTCGTCGGCGGCGCCATCGGCTCCGCGCTCGCGAGCCCGCTGTACGAACATGGCGGCTGGCCGCTCGTCGCCGCCGTCGCCGGCGTGTTCCCGATCGTCGCGCTCGCACACTACCTCGTGATCGGGCGTCCGCACGCGGAACGCCACGCACGGACCTGAACCGGCGCCGGCACCGGTTCACGCGCGAATCCCGCCCGGGCCGTTCGCGCGCCGGAACGCTGCCGGCACGTCACCCGCGTCACTCCCGAACTTTCCGCAGGGCCCGCCGTTGCGCCGGTTGCAACCGGATGCTATCGCACGACAAGCGGCGCCGCCCTGCTCCACGCACAAGGAATCCATCATGTCTTCCCTGCTCAGCCACTACGACCTGCGCGGCCTGCCGCTTCCCAACCGTGTCGTGATGGGGCCGATGACGCGTTCGCGCGCGCCGTCGCGCGGCCAGCCGACCGAGCTCATGGCCGAGTACTACGCGCAGCGCGCGTCCGCCGGCCTGATCGTGACCGAAGCGACCAACGTCAGCCCGGCCTCCGCGTCGTTCGAACTGACGCCGGGGCTCGTCACCGACGAACAGGCGGCCGGCTGGAAGCAGATCACGGACGCGGTCCACGCGAACGGCGGCCGGATCTTCGCGCAGCTGTGGCACGGCGGCCGGGTCAGCTCGCTGACGCTGCTCGGCGGCGATGCGCCGCTGTCGCCGTCCGGCGTCAACGACGATCTCGAGCAGCTGCAGGTGTGGGCGCAGTTGCAGAACGGCTATTACACGAAGATTCACGCGACGCCGTCGCGTGCGATGACGACGGACGAAGTCGCCGGGACGGTCGACGAATTCCGCCACGCGGCGATCCGCGCGATGGCGGCCGGCTTCGACGGCGTCGAGATCCACGCGGCCAACGGCTACCTGCCGCACCAGTTCCTGTCGTCGACGCTGAACCGCCGCGACGACCGTTACGGCGGCTCGGTCGCGAACCGCGCGCGCTTCCTCGAGGAAATCGTCGACGCGGTCGGCGGCGTGATGCCGCTCGACCGCGTGGGCGTGCGCATCTCGCCGTACGCGAAGTACAACAACGTGCGCGACGCGGATCCGGACGCGACGTACGCGTACGTCGGCCGCATGCTCGACGAAGCCGGCGTCGCCTATCTGCACGCGGCCGACACCAACGGCTGGAGCGGCGAGCCCGACCTGCCGCGCATCGTCGAGAACACGCGCAAGACCTTCGGCGGCACGCTGATCGTCAACGGCGGCATTGCGCCGGACGCCGCGAACGCGCTGATCGATGCCGGTGACGCCGATCTCGTCGCGTTTGCGCGCGCGTATATCGCGAACCCCGACCTCGTCGAGCGCATCGCGGCGAATGCGCCGCTCGCCGCGCCGAAGCCGGTCGGCTGGTATGGCGGCGACCGCACGGGATACGTCGACTATGCGCGTCACGACGCGGCCGGCCGGGCGGCCTGAGCCCCGCTCCGGCGGCGGCCCGATGCAGCCTCGCTCAGGCCGTCGCCGACCGTGGTCGAACCTGTCGGGCGGACCCGCTCACGCGTCGTTCCAGCGCGCGCCCAGCACGCGTCCGCAGAAATTCGGCCGGTGAAAATCCGGATCGGCGCGCTCGAGCACGTCGGCGCTCCACGTGCCGAACGTCGACGCCGGCCGGTGCGCGACCCCGCGGGCGATCGCATCGAGGAACGCATCGCCGAACCCGTCGCCGCGCGGGTACGCGGCGAGCAGCGCCCGCCGCGCGTCGACCGAATACGCATCGACGCCGGTTGCCATCAGGTCGGTCGATATGGCGGACGCCAGCACGCGCGCGAGCGGCGACACGCGCGCGGCCACACCGGGCGACGTATGCAGCGCGATCGCGTGCCACACGTCGTCGCGCATGCGCTGCGACGTCCGATGGCGCAGCAGGAACGCCTGCGCGGCATCGGCGCTGTCGATCTCGTAGCGCTCGGTCGAGCGGCAATACGCGGTGCTCAGTCCCATGTTCGCGTACATCGCGGCCACGTACAGCGTATCGGCATCGCAGGTCTCGCTTGCACGTCGCGCGGCAAGCGACGCGAGGACGAACACCCGGCGCGCGTGATCGGTAATCACCCGCGGCAGCGACGCGCATGCCGCTTCGGCGGCTTCGATCGCCATCGGCGTCCGGGGAATGCGGACGCCGGCGACTTCGTCATGGGCCGATGCGCACGTGTGCGCAGAATTCATCTCGTCTCCTTCTGCCCCGCGCCGGGGCGGGAAATTGTCCATTCATCGCGCGGCACGCGCCGGGGTCGCCGGCCTGCCCGCTGAGCGACGCCATCCTAAAAGACGACACCGGGTTGACCGAATGCTTCGCACTGCTTGACGGACTCTGTCGCGGCCGCATGCAGGCACTGCGCGAAACGACGCCCGTAGCCGCGCACGGAACCGGCATCCGGGCCAGCATCGGCCGGCGCGCGCGGCTGTGCCGGCGCGGCCGGACGACGCTGGCCGAATCCGCCGACACCGCCGAATTCGGCCACCGGCGACCACGCGGGGCGGACCGCCAGCGGCGGCGGCGCAAGCGGCGCGAACTCGTCGTCCGCATGCACGACCTTGCCGCCGACGACCGTCAGCACCGACGACAAGGATTTGATCTGCGCGTCGTCGATCGTGAAGTAGTCGTCCGTCAGCACCGCGAAATCCGCGTACTGGCCGGGCACCAGCGCGCCCTTGCGGTCGTCCTCGTTCGAGAACCATGCGCTGCCGACCGTATAGCGGCGCAGCGCTTCCATCCGGCTGAGCCGGTTGCGTTCGGGATAGAGCGCCGTGCCGCCGACGGTGCGCCCGGACACCATCCAGTACAGCGACACGAACGGGTTGTAGCTCGCGATGCGCGTCGCATCGGTGCCCGCGCCGACCGGCAGCCCGGCCGCCAGCATCGCGCGGATCGGCGGCGTGCGCGCGGCCGCTTCCGCGCCGTAGCGTGCAATGAAGTACTCGCCCTGGAACGCCATCCGGTGCTGGACCGTCACGCCGCCGCCGAGCGCGGCGATGCGCGCGATGTTCGCATCCGAAATCGTCTCGCAGTGATCGAAGAACCAGCGCAGCCCGTCGAACGGGATGTCGCGGTTCACGGCTTCGAGCACGTTCAGGAAACGGCCGATCGATTCGTCGTAGGTCGCGTGCAGCCGGAACGGCCAGCGGTGCCGCACCAGCAGCCGGACCACCGCGGCCAGTTCGGCCTCGAGCGCTGCGGGCAGTTCGGGGCGCGGTTCGAGAAAATTCCCGAAATCGGCTGCCGAATACACCAGCAGTTCGCCGGCGCCGTTCATCCGCAGGAACCCGTCGCCGTCGCCGGGCTGCGCCAGCGTCACCCATCGCGCGCAGTCGTCGAGCTCCTGTCCGGCTTGCTGCACGAACAGGCTGTACGCGATGCGCACCGTCAGCTCGCCGCGCTTCGCGAGCGTCATGATCGCGCCATAGTCGTCCGGATAGGCCTGGAAATCGCCGCCCGCGTCGATCGCGCTCGTCACGCCGAGGCGGTTCAGTTCGCGCAGGAAGTGCCGCATCGAATTCATCTGCTCGTCGTGGCCGAGCTTCGGGGCCTTCTCGAGCGCCGCATGCAGGATGCCCATGTCCGGGCGCGCGATCAGCATGCCGGTCGGCCTGCCGAGGCGATCGCGCTGGATCTCGCCGCCAGGCGGATCGGCCGTATCGCGGCCATAGCCGATCGCGCGCAGCGCGGCCGCGTTCAGCAGCGCGCTATCGCCCAGGTGCATGATGAAGACCGGCGTGTCGGGCGCGATCGCGTTGAGTTCGGCCGCCGTCGGCCCGCGCTTTTCCGCGAACTGGAATTCGGTCCAGCCGCCGACGACGCGCACCCACTGCGGCGCAGGCGTGCGCAGCACCTGGCGACGCAGCATGCAGAGCGCATCGGCGAGCGTCGGCACGCCGTCCCAGCGCAGTTCCAGGTTGAAGTTCAGGCCGCCGCGGATCACGTGCAGGTGCGAATCGTTCAGCCCCGGGATCACGGTGCGGCCGTTCAGGTCGATGCGCAGCGTGTCGGCGCGCGCATGGCGCATCACCTCGCGCCCGCTGCCGGTCGCGAGGATCCGGCCGTCCTTCACCGCGAGCGCGGTCACGAACGACTGCCGGTCGTCCTGCGTCGCGATCTTGCCGTTGCATACGATGAGGTCCGCCGTTTCGGCGGATTCCGTCGCCTTAAGCACCGTCCGGCCTCCTGTTTGCGCCGAAAGCCGGCATACGGCCGCACGCGGCATGCACCCGGATTGACGATACACGGACCATCCACTTCCCCTTGAACGTTGATCGATCGGACCGGCAGGCTGCGGCGCGATGGCGCGGCTGCGTCCTGCGCGGGCCGGGCGCGCCGTTACGCCACCTGCTGCATCGCATCCGCCGCCTCATGCCGCATCCGCGTACGGCCCGTCGACGGCGTCGTCTCCGGCCGGACGAAGTTCTGCACGCGCGCCAGCCGGCGCACGTCGAGCGCACGCGATTGCGGATCGAAATACCCTGACAGACCGGCCAGCAGCGACGAAGCCTGCCCGGTCCGCCCGCGCTCGATCAGGTGATCGGCGAGATCGAGCGTGCCGCGCAGCGCCCACATGGCTGCCCCTTGCCCGTTCGCGGTATGAATCCCCATCAGCAGATGACGGTGCCCGTCGGCTTCGCAGGAGATCGCGAGGTCCGCATCGGCGGTGCGTGCCTGCTCGAGCATCGCGAGCCCCCTGGCGCGCAGCAGCTCGGGCACGAACAGATGCTCGCCGTGCATGCGGCAGCGCGCGAGCGTCGCGTCGAGCTTCGTGCATGCCTCGGCCGCGCGGCCCGTGCGCGTCAGTCCTTCCGCGTACGCGACGATCAGCGGCGCGAGCGCGCGCTGAAAGCCGCTCGCTTCGATGCGCCGCAGCGCGGGCTCGAGCCGCGCGAGACCGGCACCGGGGTGCCCGGTCTGCATGTCGAAGTGCCCGGCAAGGCATTCCGCGTGGCTGAGCCAGATGTCGAACCCGTTCGCCTCTGCGGTCGATCGCAGCGTCCCGAGATAATCGGAAATCACGTCGTGATCGCCATAGCGCAATGCAATCGGCACGGCCGCGGCGCCGAGCACCACGCACAATGCCGGCGCCGAACCGCTGCGGCGCGCGCATTCGACCGCCTGCGCCGCCAGTCGCATCGCATATTCCGGGTCGCCCTGCATCCACACGAGCCGCGTCAGCATCGTCCGGCCGAGCGTCGCGACGTCGATCCCCAGCGCCGCCTCTGCACAGGACGGTTCGCCGACCTCGGCCAGTTCGGCCATCGCCGCCTCCAGCCGCTCGCGTGCCTGCGCATGCTCGCCGAAGTAATGCAGCGAGGTCGCGACCATCGCGTTCGCCAGCAGCCGCTGCGACCGGTCGCCCCGCCGCTCCGCGGCGCGCTCGAAGCGCGTCGCGTAGCGCAGCGATTCGTGGATGTCGGAGCGCGTCAGCATCGTGTTCCACAGCCCGACCAGCGCGCGCGCGTCGAACGCCTCGTCGCCGATCCGGCCCGCGAGACCGAGCGTCCGGTCCCACATCGCCGCGGCCGTGTGCGTATCGCCATCGGTATGCAGCAGCGCCGCCGCATAGGCCGCGCGCAAGCGCATTTCGCGCGCCGCATCGATGCCCTCGGCCGCCCCGGCCTCGATTGCGTCGAGCGCTCGCCTCGCCGGGATCGAACATTCGCGCATCCGCGCCGGCTCCCGCAACGCGAGCGCCAGCGCGTCCACTTCCAGCGCGTGCGGCTCGGCCGCCGCGGGTTCGCGCGGCGCCGGCTCGCCCGCGGCGAGACGCAGGCTCGCGAGGTCCGCGGCTTGTGCATGCGTCAGCATCCGCGCTTCCCCCTGCTCGCGTTCGTAGCGCGCATGACGCTCGGCGACGGCTTCGAATTCACCCTCGTTGTGCAGCTTCTCGAGCGCATACGCACGCGTCGATTCCGTCAACCGGTAGCGCGCCTGCGCGCCGTCGAACTCGACGGTCACCAGCGACTTCGCGACCAGTTCGCCGAGCACCGCGATCATCGCGGCGGCCGACATGCCGGGATCCATCGCCACCTCGCGGGCGGCATCGAACGTAAATGGGCCGATGAAGCACGCCATGCGACGAAACAGCGACCGGGCGGCCGCATCCAGCAGCACATAGCTCCAGTCGAACGTCGCCCGCAGCGTCTGGTGGCGCGGCAGCGCCGAGCGCAGCCCGCCCGTCAGCAGGTTCAGCCGGTCGTCGAGACGCGACGCGACGACCTCGAGCCCGAGCGTCGCGACGCGCGCGGCGGCCAGCTCGATCGCCAGCGGCAGCCCGTCGAGACGCCGGCAGATGTCGCCGATCAGCCTGACGCCGGCCGCGTCGACCTCGCAATCGGGCGTGGCGGCGCGAATCCGCGCCAGAAACAGCTCGACGGCCGAATGGCGCACGATCTCGTCGACCGACTCACTGCCGTCCGGCACCGCCAGCGGAGCCACGCGAAACACGGCTTCGACCGAGATATGAAGCGGCTCGCGACTCGTCACCAGCACGCGTAGCGGCCCGGCGCGCGACGTCAGCGTTTCGACGAGGTCGGCCACCAGGTCGACGACGTGCTCCGCGTTGTCGAGCACGAGCAGGCCGCGCGAAGCGGCGCATGCGTCGCCGATGCGGTCGGCGGCAGGCACGCCGTCCGTCTCGAGCCCCAGTTCCGCGGCAATCGCGAGCAGCACGTCGTCGCGCGTCGCGGCCCTGGCCAGCTCCACGAACAGGCCACGCTCGCCGGACCGGCTGCGCAGCTCGTGCGCGACGCGGTTGGCCAGGCTGGTCTTGCCGATGCCGCCCGCACCGACGAGCGTGACGACCGGCGCACGTCCGATCATGTCGACGATCTGCTCGATCTCGGCCTGACGTCCGACCAGCGGAACCGGATGAAAGGCAGCGGCAACCTCGGGCGGACATTCGGCCGCGCGCGGCGCCGCCGAGTGCGCGACCGGCGGCTGCGCGATCAGCAGGTAGCCGCGGCCCGGCACCGTCTTGATCAGGTCGCGATGCGCGCCCAGTGCCTTGCGCAACGTCGCGACATGGACCTGCAGCCGGTTTTCCTCGACGATCAGGCCCGGCCAGACGGCATCCATGATGTCGTCCTTCGACACGACGGAACCGTTCGCGCGATGCAGTACTTCAAGGATGTCGAGCGCGCGTGCGCCGATACGCAGCGACGCGCCGCGATCGCGAATGTCGCGCTGCTCGAAATCCACCGACAAATTCCCGATCTGGATCATGGCCGCCTCCAGGTTCCCCACGATGACCGCCATGTGAACGCGCGGTTCACCGGGGCGGGAGTCCGCATCCGGCCTGCGTTGCAGGCCGGGCGCAAAATCTCAAAATGTGGGCCGAGTGTAAACACGGGTTAAACAAAAATCTTGAAGAAAAATGCACTGGCACCGTGCATAAAGGCACGCCGCCGAACCCGCGGCGCGCGATTACGAATGGGGCAACGTCGATCGGAATCGCGCCTTCGCTTGCCGGCCGGGCCTGGCGCGGCATGGATCGGCCGCATCAAGCATTCCGTCAGCCAGCGGACATTTATTCAAGTTATCTTGGGCCTGTCGGGCGTGCTATACACTGCACGCAACCAGGATGCTCGCGCACCGCCCCCAATCGAAGGATCGTTCCACCATGCCAGCCCCTCTCGCCGCGCCACCGGCGCCCCCGCCGAAAGACACGCTCGGATGCATCTCGAGCCTGCTATCCAAGGATATTGAAAGGTCGGTCGGCGGCCTGACGCTCCACCGCAAATGCATGCGCGACGAGCAATTCGAGCGCATCGAGATGGCGGCCAGCGATCGCGGCTTCCTGATCGGCGTGTCGCTGAACGGCGGGCACCGGCGCACGATCTACGGCGGGGCCGGCAAATCCGAGCGGCGGTTTCAGCACAACTCGATCTACATTCGCGACTTTTCCCGGAATTTCCGCGCCGACCTGTACGGCAAGTTCGACTTCCTGCTCGTCGAGCTGTCGCGCAGCTACCTCGAGCGCCTCGGCCGCGAGCACGGCGGAACGGCAATCGGCGGCCTGACCTGCGCGCCCGACGTGCAGGACGCGGTGCTGGGCCATCTCGCGCACGCCGTCGCCAACAGCCTCGACGCGTCGGGCGCGCTGAACACGCTGTTCGTCGAGCAGATGGGGCTCGCGATCGGCACGCATCTCGCATGCCGCTACGGCAATGCGCACGCGCGCGACCTGCAGCGCAAGGGCCTGCTGTCGCCGGCCAAGGCGGCGCTCGCCAAGGAACTCCTGATGGAAAAGGCGAACCTCGGCGTGTCGATCGAGGAAGTGGCCAACGAATGCGATCTGTCGCGCGGCTATTTCATCCGCGCGTTCTCGCGCACGACGGGACGCACGCCGCATCAATGGCTGCTCGAACAGCGCGTGATCCGCGCCCGGCAACTGATCGAGACGACCGACATGACGCTCGCGGAAATCGCGGCCGCCTGCGGCTTCGCGGACCAGAGCCACCTGAACCGCGTGTTCGTGCGCATCGTCGGCCATCCGCCGGGCGCATGGCGGCGCGAACTGTCGCGCTGAAACGGCCGCCGCGCGCGCCATGCTCGTCATTGAAGCGGCGTCGCGTCGTAATTGACCGGCACCCAGTCGTACTGCTCCCCGTCCCTGCGCAGATGCCCGAGCCCGGGAAACGCGATGTGCGCGGCACCGACCAGATAACGCTTGTCCGCGACGCGCTTCAGCGTATCGCGCCGGGTGCGGCGCGCCGCGTCGGCATCGCTGTCGTACTGGACGGTCGCGTCCGGATCCTGCAACTGGATCGCCGCGACGTGCACGATGTCGCCCCACGCGAGCAGCCCGGCGTCGCCGCTCTCGATCAGATAGGCCGTATGGCCCGGCGTATGGCCGGGCATCGGCACCGCGCGAATGCCGGGGGCGAGCGTCGCTTCGCCGCGAAACGTCTTGAAGCGTCCGGCCGCGACGTACGGCGCGACCGACGCGGCCGCCGCATCGAAAAACGACGCCAGGAACGCCGGCGCCTGTGCCTTGTTGTCCGGATCGAGCCAGTAATTCGCTTCGATCTCGTTCACGCGAACGACCGCATTCGGAAAGGTCATCCTGCCGTTCGACACAATGCCGCCGACGTGATCCTTGTGCAGGTGCGTGAGCAACACTTCGTCGATCTGCTCCGGCGCATAGCCTGCCGCGCGCAGGTTCGCGAGCAGCTTGCCGCAGCAGTCGCCATACAGCACGCCGGCGCCCGTATCGACGAGAATCCGCTTCGTTCCCGTATCGACCAGGAACGCGTTGATCGACCCCTGGACGGGCGGCTCCAGAAACTCGCGATCGAGATCGCGCCGGATGTCGTCCTTCGACACATCGCGGAAGACCGTATCGACCGGAAACGGATGCGTGCCGTCGGACAGCGCGACGATCCGAAGGTTGCCGAGCTTCTGCCGATAGAAGCCGGGGGCCTGGTTGCCGCCGCCCGGCTCGCCGGCGAACGCGACCGATGCGACGATGCCGACGCACCACGCGATGAGCAGCATGCGGCCCGAGCGCGCCGCGCGCGTGCGCCAGTTCAAGTTCTTCATGTCCGTTCCCCGGTTGCGTATCGACGTTGCGCGCGCCGGCTTGCCGGTCCGGCCGGCGCAGATGCGCGCGACACCGAGCTTACCGGCCGGATTCGCAATAGTCCTGAGCGGGACATGAATCGTTCTGAAGGCCGGGCCTCGGCGGCGCCGGCCCGGATTCAGGCGGCCCGGTCACGCGCGTGCTGCGCGGCAATCAACGCATCGCGAAAGACGGCGGCCGGCTGCGCGCCGCTGACGACCGACAGCCCGATGCGCGTCGACGGCACCGACGCGACGCCTTCGCGCACCGCCTGCGCTTCGAGCGCGACCACCGCATCGAGCCCTTCGCCGGACGCCAGGAACGCACGCACCGCGTCGCCCGGCAAACCGGCGCCGGCCGCTATCTCGACCAGCACGTCCGCGTCGCCGATATCGCAGCCGTCGCGGAAATACGCGGCAAACAGCGCGTCGACGAGCGCGACCGCACTGCCGCGTTGTTGAGCGAACCAGACGAGCCGGTGGGCAAGCCGCGTGTTCGGCGTGCGTGCGATCCGCGCATGATCGAACACGAGGCCGGCCGCCCGGCCGGCTTCGGCCACATGCGCGTCGAGTGCCTGCGAGCGCGCCCAGCTGCCGAACTTCGCGCTCCGGTACGCCTTGCGGTCCATGCCGCCGGCCGGCATCGACGGGTTCAGTTCGAACGGCACGAACCGGACGCTCACGTTGCCGGCCAGGCCGGCTTCGTCAAGCGCCTCCGCGAACCGGCGCTCCGCGATCCAGCACCACGGGCAGATGAGGTCGTAGGTCACCGTTACTTCGAGGGGTTTCATCGCAGGCTCCTTCCTGTACATTGCAGTCCGGAAGATAGCGCGTGCGGGCCGACGATAGAATGCGAACGGCACGCAATGCATCGTTGCGGCGCGCACAAAGGCACAAAGGCACGAAGACACGAAGTCACAAAGGCGACGACATGGACAAATTCTCCGCGCTGCGCGCGTTCGTGGAAGTAGCGGAAGCCGGCGGCTTCTCGAGCGCGGGACGGCGCCTCGAGCTCGCGGCGTCGTCGGTGGTGCGCGCGGTGGATGCGCTCGAGGCGTCGCTCGGCACCGTGCTGCTGAACCGCACGACGCGACAGGTCACGCTGTCCGATGCCGGCTCCGTGTACTACGCACGCGCGAAGCGGCTGCTCGAGGAACTCGCGGAAGCCGACGCGCTGGTTTCCGATCGCGGCGACGAGCCGTCCGGACCGCTGCGCGTGTCGGTGCCGGTCGCGTACGGCGTGCGCCGCATCGCGCCGCACGTCGCGGCATTTCTCGCGCGCTATCCGAAGCTCGACCTCGACCTGCAGCTCACCGACGAACGCGTCGATCTCGTCGCCGGCCGGATCGACGTCGCGATCCGGCTCGGCGAAGCGGCGCCGTCCGCGGAAGTCGTCGCGCGGCAGCTCGGCACGTTCCAGCGCTATGTCGTCGCGAGCCACGACTACCTCGATGCGCACGGCACGCCGTCGGCGCCGGGCGAGCTGGTCGATCACGGGTGCCTGCGCTTTCACTTCGGCGGCGACCAGCAGGCGTGGACGTTTGCCGATGCGCACGGCACGACGAAAGTGCTGGTCGCCGGGCGCCTGAAGTCGAATCACAGCGAGGTGTTGCGCGATGCCGTGCTCGACGGCGCCGGCATCGCGCTGCTGCCCGACTGGCTGGTCGACGCCGACGTCCAGTCGGGCCGCCTGCGCAGGCTCTTCGAACAGTACGACGTCACGCCCGATGCGGCGCGCTCGGTCGTCACCGCACTCTACCTGCCGAATCAGCGCGGCTCGAAGCGCGTCACGGCGTTCATCGATTTTGTCGAGGCGCTGGCGCGCACGCAGCAGTGAGCCGGCGGCGCGCCGCGCCGCCTTACCAGCCGAACTTCGCTTCCATGCCGACATAGTCGGCATTGCGCGCACCGAGCGCGCGAATCGAGTTGGCGACCTGGAAGTGCACGGCCTCGACGGCCAGCGCCACGTTCGCGTTGACGAGCCAGTCCACGCGGGCCTGCGCATACATGCCCGTCCACGAACCGCCCTTGCCAGCCGTGCCGGGCACCGCCGACATCCCTTGCCCGTAGATCGCGTCGGCCGTCGTCTCGCGCCACTGGAAACCGACCGCGGTCAGCACCGTCACGTTGCTGGCCGGCTTGAACGTCAGCGAAGGCTTCACGTGAATCAGGTTGCTGTAGCCGGTGTAGCCGGCGAGCGTGAAGTAATAGCCGTTCGGAAACAGCGGGTTGAAGGTGCCCATGCGCCCGTCGCCGGGATGCTTGTCGCCCGACGCGCCGTCGACCTGGATGCCGATGCGCGGCGTGCCCGCCGTCTTCGTGAACGTGTAGCCGCCCAGCGCGCCGAACGCCCACGCACCGATCGTGTCCTGTCCGATGTGCCCCGTCTGGAGCATCGCCTCGACGTCCCAGTCGAGCCGGCCGGATTTGCCCGCGTAGCGCATGTCGAACACGTCGCGCCGCTCGGTGCCGGCTCCGGCGAGATAACGTGCGTTGTCGCGCGTATAGCGCGACCAGTAGGCCGACAGGTCGCCGGGGCCCGTGCCGCTGCGCTCGACGCGCACGCCGTCGAATCTCAGGTGCCGGTTCGACACGTCGTCGAACACCGCGTCGTTGCGATATTGCACCGGGCGCGTCACATAGCCGATCAGCCGCCATTTGCCGATTTCGTAGTTCGCCCACAGCGCGTCGAACGCCTGGCGCACGTTCGGCCCGTCGCGCACCGACACGAACCGCTGCAAGTCGAACGCCATCTCCTGCCGGCCGATGCGGGTCTTGAGCGTGCCGCCGCCCACCTGGTCGACATACGCGACGAACGCCTGCTCGATATCGAGCTGATCCTTGTCGACGGGGCCGACCGTATCCTTGCCGAACGGCCGCGCGTCGACGAACTGGACGAACGCCTGGAAATGCCCGGCATAACGCAGATCCGCGTGCACCGTCGCGCGCTGGATCACGTAATTGTCGTCATGCGCGGCGCCGAGCCCGAACAGCGGCGCGTTGTTCAGCTCGAAGCGCTCGCGCAGGTTCGCGCCGAGCGACAGGTAGGTCGACGGGTCGGCGCCCAGCGGGATGTACTTCAGCGCATCGAGCGGCTTGCGCGGCACGCACGGATCCGCGAGTACCGACCAGTCTTCCTGCCAGCGGTTGAACAGCAACGTGGGGCGCTTTGCGGTGCACGTCGCGCCGGCGGTCGAGGCCGGCGCCGCGGCATCGGCCGCCGCGGCTTCCTCGGCGCCGGCCGCCGTCCCGGCGTACGTCGCGACGCCGCCCGCCAGCACGGCGGCCGGCAGCACGCGCCGCCACGCCCGTTTCATCGGCCGGCGGTCCATCATTTCGACCGCGCGTGGATCTCGGCGACGTAGCCGCCCGGGAACTGCACGAGCGCCGCATCGCGCCCGTCCGACGTGAACGTCGGCACCAGCACGGTCACGCCCGCTGCCTGCGCCTGCTTCAGCGTCGCGGCCAGATCCAGCACTTCATAGCCGGTCATCTCGCGGCCGAACGGGTAAGGCAGATGGCCGTCCGTGGCCAGCACCGTCATCTTGCCGAAGCCCGACTCGATGCGGATACGGCGATACGTGTCGTTCGGCCGGCCGATCTCGATGCCCGGCGCCTTACGCACGTCGGACACGACCTTGCCGCGCGAGAACGCGACGAAGTCGTGCACCAGCTTGCTCGCGCTTTCCGGCGACACGTACACGCGGTTTTCCGGCACCGTCTGCAGCGCGTCGTAGTGCGGCGCCTGGGTGTGCCAGTAAAGCTGCATGTTCACGCCGCCCGGCCAGCGGACGATCGCGTCGCGGCCGATCGGGTCGGGGAACGTGTCGACGATCACGTCCGCGCCGTGCGCGCGCGCCGACTTCACCGCGACGTCCATGTCGGTGACGAGATAGCCGGTGCGCTCCTCGCAGAACGGATACGGGATCGGCGTCTTGAAGCCGAACACCGAGATCGTGCCGACCGGCGTCAGCACGAGCTGCGACATCGTCTGGCTCGGCGTCGGCGTGACCTGGAACACGCCCTGCTGCGACTTCTTGCCGCCGAACGTCGCGACGAAGCTGTCGGTGAAGCGGTCGAAATCCTCCGGCGCGACGCACACGTGCGTCGTGTCGTATTGCGGGCCGACCGCGACGGCCGGCACGCGCGCGGACGAGGACTGGAGCAGACGCGTCTCGTCGGCATGAGCCGGCGCGGTCGCCAGCAAAGCGCCGAGCACGGCCGTCGACGCGGCCGTCATCCGCAATACTTGTCGCAACTTCAGTGCAATCATCGAATTCTCCTTGAAAGTGGCACGCGCAGCCGTATGCTGCGCGCGCATTCAGCGTGACGTCGGCCCCGCGTCGGGCCGACCGGATTGATAGGCGAGGAAGCACAGCGCCGCGAGCGGCAGCGCCAGCGCCCAGAAGGCGGCGAACACATAAGCCGCCGCACCCGCGCCGGCCCCGAGCGCAAAGCCCGCGACCGGCGGCAGCGTGCGCCGCAGCCGCACCCGCGCGGCGTCCCGTTCGGCAGGAGCTGCGAGCGGCACGAGCCAGTCGAACGCATCGATCACCGCCTGCGTGACATTGCCCGTCATCACCGTGTTGGCGACGACCGAGCGGGCCGTCAGCCGGCCGTGCGCGTTCTGGACGCCCATCGCCGCGGCGCCGAGCAGGCCGCACAGGATCGTCCGCGGCGCGTCGGCGTCGGCGATCGGCGATGCCATCACGCCGGCCAGCATGAACCCGGCCAGCAGCACGGCCTGCAGCGCATACAGCGAACGTGCGCGCACGCCATGGCCCAGCACGCGCATCCGATGGTCGAGCACGCGCGCGCCGACGATGCCGGCGATGAAGGCCGGAAACGCGAGCCACTTGATCACGAGCCCTTGCCCGACGCCCGCCAGCCCCGAACCGATCAGGATGAAGTTGCCGGTGACGTGCGCGGTGAACAGGCCGAACAGCGCGACGAAGCCGAGCGTGTCGACATAACCTGCGATCGACGCGAGAAACACGTCCTCGCCGCGCACGTGATCGGGCGCGGCGGCGGCGCCCGCGGTTACTTGCTGCGAAGGCATGAGCCGGTTTCCTGGAATGTGTCGACTGCGCCGGCGCCCGCAATGCCGGCGCCCGACGAGATCAGATAAAGCATGTTCCGCTCCGGTTTCGCCGACTGGTCCGGCTTGCCGACTGGCATCCGGCCCATGCGGCGGTTCGGAAGCTAGAGTAGTGAAGGCCGGCCTAAATGTCTTGGCGGCGGCCTGAAATTTTCTGAATCCGCCGGCTCGAGCGCAGGACGGGGGCGCCGGTCCGGTTCGACGCAGGGAGATCCCGCAAGGAATTCAGCGCCGCAACAAAAGCCGCGCCGCAAACCGTATTCGCGGCCCCGATCGTGCTATTTTTCGATCGATAGTTTAGGCATGCGCGCCATCAGGAGCCGAGGAATGACCGAAAGAAAACGCAGCACGCCGGCCCGCGAGCCCGGGACCGACACCGACGGCAACGCCGTCACGCCGGGCCGCCGGCTCGCGCCGGAAGCGCGCGAGCGTCAGATCGTCGAGAAGGCGATCGAGCACTTCGCGACGCACGGTTTTTCCGGCAGCACGCGCGAGCTCGCGCGGCAGATCGGTGTCACCCAGCCGCTGCTGTACCGGTACTTTCCGAGCAAGGAAGCGCTGATCGATCGTGTCTACGACGAGATCTACACGTGGGATCCCGACTGGGAAAAGCTGATCTCCGATCGCGCGGTCCCGCTGCAGGAGCGGCTCGTCGCGTTCTACCGCGCGTACGCGCAAACCATCCTGCGGCGCGAATGGATCCGCACCTTCATCTTCGCGGGGCTCAGCCGCGAGGGGTTCAACACGCGCTACCTGTCGCGGCTGCGCGAACGCGTATTCCTGCCGGTGCTGCGCGAGCTGCGGTACGAATACGACATCGCCACGCCGGCGACGGAAGCCCAGCGCAATGCGGAAATCGAACTGGTCTGGAGCCTGCACGCGAGCATCTTCTATTTCGGCGTCCGCAAGTGGGTCTACGGCCTGCCGGTGCCCGACGATCTCGACACCGAAATCGAACGGCTGATCGACGCATTCCTGCACGGCACGCCCGCCGCGCTGAAGCAGCTCGCGTCGGGCGCGACCGGCCGGCGCCGCCGGCGCGCGTGACGCGGCGGCGGCCGGCGATCGCGCTCGGATCGCGTGCAATCGCAGCGCGACGCTCGACGACGGTCGAATTGGCATCCGGCATTTTTACGCGCTGGCGCCTTCGTGGGTCGTGCCGATCGTCGGACCGCCGTTTGCGGCGCGATTCACGCGAGGGTCAGCGGACACCGGCCATCCGGCCAGGACGTGATCGTGATGAAGCGGTCGATGCCGGCCGTGCGCGCCACCAGACGAATTCAGAACAATTTATCCGGCGCATCGCGCGCTTCGCCTATCCTCGACAGGCATTCGCGCCCACGCCTGCTGCGCGCGGGACGAACCGAACAGGGACCGCCACATGACCATCGCCACGCCTTCGATCACCCATCACACCGTCACCGCGAACGGCATCCGCCAGCACTACATCGATGCCGGTAGCGGGCCCGTCGTCGTCCTGCTGCACGGCTTCCCGGAAACCAGCTTCGCGTGGCGCTTCCAGATCCCCGCGCTGGCGCAGCGCTACCGCGTGATCGCGCCCGACCTGCGCGGCTACGGCGAAACCGACAAGCCGGCCGCCGGTTACGACAAACGCAACATGGCGCGCGACCTCGCCGAACTGCTCGACACGCTCGGCATCGGCCGCATCGCGCTCGTCGGGCACGACCGCGGCGCACGCGTCGCGACGCGTTTCTCGAAAGACTTCCCCGAGCGCGTCGAGCGGCTCGTCGTGATGGACAACGTGCCGACGCGCATCGTCGCGCAGAACATGACCGCGCAAACGGCGCGCGCGTACTGGTTCTTCCTGTTCCACCAGGTGCCGGATTTGCCCGAAGCGTTGATCGCCGGCAAAGAGGCCGAATGGCTGAGCTATTTCTTCTCCGACTGGTGCTACAACCCGCACGCGATCTCCGGCGACGCGTTCGACACGTACGTGCGTGCGTATCGGCGTCCGGGCGCCGTGCGCGGCGCACTGGCCGACTATCGCGCGAACGCGGAAGACGTGAAGCAGGATCTCGTCGATGCGGACGTCAGGATCGCATGCCCGACCATGGCCATCTGGGGCGAGGATTTCTATGCGGTCGGCAAGATGTTCGACATGAAATCCGTGTGGGAAAGCATGGCGACGAACCTGCGTGCCGAGCCGATCGCGCAGTGCGGACACCTGCCGCAGGAGGAGCAGCCGGAGCGCGTGAACGCGCTGCTGCTCGACTTCCTGAAGCACTGGGAAGGCTGAACCGCCGCGCGCGACGGATCATCGGGAGGAAGGAACCATGAGCGACGTTTCGGGCCCGCTGGCGGTCGTCATCGGCGGATCGGTGGGCGGGCTTTTCACGGCTACCGCGCTGCGCGCGGCCGGATGGCGCGTCAAGGTCTTCGAGCAATCGCCGAACGACCTCGACAGCCGCGGCGGCGGCATCGTGCTGCAAGCGCCGATCGAACGCGCATTCACGTTCGGCGGCGTGCCCGTGCCGCGCGATGCGGGCGTCGATTCGGTCGACCGGATCTATCTCGACGAGCACGACCGGATCGTGCAACGCCTGCACATGCCGCAAACGCAGACCGCGTGGAACGTGATCTACACGACCCTGAAGCGCGCGCTGCCGGCCGGCGTCGTGCACGCCGGCGTATCGTTCGAGCGGTTCGCGCAGGAAGGCGACCGCATGATCGCGCATTTCGCGGACGGCCGCGTCGAGCAGGCCGACCTGCTGGTCGGCGCCGACGGCGGCCGCTCGAACGTCCGCGCGCAACTGCTTCCCGAAACGCGGCCCGCGTACGCGGGTTATGTCGCGTGGCGCGGGCTCGTCGACGAGCATCTGCTTCCCGACACGGTGCTGCGGGTGCTGCGCGACCGCTTCACGTTTCAGCAAGGCGACGCGCATCTGTTCCTGACCTATCTGGTGCCCGGCCGCGACGGCGCGATCGAGCCGGGCAAGCGGCGCGTGAACTGGGTCTGGTACCGGCGGCTCGCAGCGGATCGCCTGCCGTCGCTGTTCCTCGCGCAGGACGGCACGCAGCGCGACGGATCGCTGCCGCCCGGCGCGATGCGGGACGACAACCGGCTCGAACTCGTTGATGCCGGCCGCCGGATGCTTGCGCCGACGCTCGCCGCGCTCGTCGATGCAACGCAAGCACCGTTCGCCCAGGCGATCCTGGATCTCGCGGTCGACCGCATGGCTTTCGGCCGCGCGGTGTTGCTCGGCGATGCAGCCTGCCTCGTCCGGCCGCATACGGCCGCCGGCGTCGCGAAAGCGGCGGAGAATGCGGTCGGTCTCGCCGACGCGCTGCGCGGTGTCGTACACGGCCCTGCGTTCGACGCCGCGCTGTCGCGCTGGGAGGCCCGTCAGCTTGCCGCCAATGCGTCGCTGTCCGAACTCGGCATCTCGCTCGGCACCCGGATCATGGGGCGCGCGTAACCGGCCATCGGATGCGCGGTGCATCGTTCGATCATGCGACGGTCTCCGACATACCGCCGTCGACCGGCAACGCAGTGACGAACCTTTTATGTTTCAGATGCTCGAACCGGGCGCCGATTTCATTCGAACGCGACGACGTTCTCCTGATCCGGTCGCGCCGGGTCGCCCGGCGAGGCCCACGTCGGGCTTGAAACCGTGAAGTCACACGGGCGTCTTACCGCTGCACCGCCTCAACCCGCCGCAACCCGCCGCAACCAACGAATTAAACGACGTATCCCAGAACGGCGCGACATTCGCCGGCCCGTCCAGCACGCCGATGCGAGCGAACACATCCGCGACCTGCTGATGCTGCGCCACCACGTCGGGCGTCACCGGCAGCAGCGCATAGTCGTCGCTGCGCTGCTCGAACATCGCGACGAGATCGGCAACCGGCACGCGCGTCTCGCGGTTCTGCACGAGCGCATAGTCGCGGAAATGCCCGTTCGCCCACGCATACGCGTGCCGGAACCGCAGCAGCAGATCGCCCGTCGCGGCACGACGGCGCGCATCGTCGAGCGTGCGCGGGTTCGCGTAGACCGGAAAATTGCCCGACAGATAACCCTTCCCCGTCTTCAGCACGCGCGCGCCGTAGCGATTGCGCGCGAGCTGGCCGTTGTAGCCGTAGATCGCCCACGCGTCGATGTCGCCGCGATCGTATGCGGACAGACCATCCGTCGGCGACAGGTTGATCGGCTGGATGTCGTCGAAGCTCAGGCCGGCCTCCGCCAGCTGGCGATACAGGAAATAGTGCGACGTCGTCGCGCGCACGTAGCCGACGCGCTTGCCCTTCAGTTCCGCGATGCTGCGGATCGGCGTGTCCTTGCGCGCGAGCGTGACCTGGTTGTTCAGGTCTTCGCGTGCGCGGGAGATGAACCGCACATTGGCCTTCTGGCGCGCGGCGAACACCGCCGGAATTTCGCTACCCGAACCGATATCGAGCGCATCCGCATTGAGCGCCTCGATGTGCAGCACGCCGTTGTTCAGCTCGCGCCATTCGATCCGGTACGGCGTGTCGCCGAGGCCGGCCGCCTGCAGCAGCGCGCGCCAGCCGCCCTTGTAGGTCGCGACGCGCAACGTCGTGCCGGCGAGATCGGCATTGACGGCCGGCGCGGCGAACACGGCCCTTGCGGAAAACGGGGCCCACGGGGCCGACACGACCGCGGCACCGGCGAGCAGCAGGCGGCGGCGCGCCGCCGAAATTGACGACATCGGATGCTCCTGTCAGTCGGATAGGAATCGGACAAGAAGTGAAAACCACCGCATCAATGAAGCACCGGAAACCCGTGGCGTTCGGCCAGCAGTTCGAGGATGCGCCGTGCGTCGGTGACGAAGCGCACGTCGCCGAGCGTCTGCGCATCGTCGGGCGCCGGCTGGTCGCGGCCGAGCACGAGCACCGGCAGGCCCTGGTGCGCGTCGTCGAGCGCGTCGATCACCGCGTGCCGCGGCCGCTCGAAACCGATGCGCTTCACGTCGATGCGGCCGGCGCGGTCGGGCGCGCTCGCCAGCAGCCCTTCGATCGACAGTCCATGCGGACAGACGAAGCGTCGGCCCGGATGCTTCGGATCGCTAAAGCCCGGTTCCAGCAAAAACAGCACATCGCGACTCATGTCAAACGGCTCCCGTGTTCGTTGTACGACCGGGACGAACGCGCGCGTCGGCGCCGTCGTGTTCCCGGAGCATGCCGGCCCGCGACCGGATGCCCGACTCTACCGTCACGCATCGCACTGCCCTACCAACGTTTTGCGAAATCGATATGCGGCCGTGCATAGCGCATCGGCCATTCGCCGCACAGGGCGGCGTTGCATAAAAGCATCGCGAGCCGAACCGCATGCATTGCGGACATCGAACGATTTCATCGATCGATATGACGACAGCCGCACGTTTGCAGCGCTCGACGTTCGCCGTCGGTGCGATGCGTTCGCCGCAGCATGTGCGCCGGACGCGATCGCGACGCACGTGTCGAGCGTGCGGCGACGCACATTGCAAATCCGCCGCGCAGCGATTTGCAAACCACGGATCGACCGTTCAGCGCGGCGCCCGTCGTCAATAGCATCGTGATCCTCGCAGACGTAGTCATAAAAACAGAGGATGGTCATGATCAAAAAATCGGTAGTCCTGGGTTTGGTTTCGATCGGTTCGGTCGGCGCGCATGCGCAGAGTTCCGTCACGTTGTACGGCGTCGTCGATGCCGGTATCGCCTATACGAACAACCAGGGCGGCGCGAGCAACATCCAGCAGACGAGCGGCAAGCTGAGCGGCAGCCGCTGGGGCCTGAAAGGCGCGGAGGATCTCGGCGGCGGCCTGCAGGCGGTCTTCACGCTCGAAAGCGGGTTCCGGCCGAGCGACGGCGGGCTCGGCCAGGGCGGCCGCCTGTTCGGCCGCTCCGCGTACGTGGGCCTCGCGAAGAAGGGGCTCGGCACGCTGACGTTCGGCCGCCAGTACGAGCCGATCACCGATCTCGTCGCGCAGTACTCGGGGTCCGGCTTCTGGTCGCCGGCCACGCACGTAGGCGACAACGACAACCTGAACCAGAGCTTCCGGCTGAACAACGCGGTGAAGTTCCGCAGCGACACGATCGCCGGCTTCACGGCCGACCTGCTCTATGCGTTCAGCAACCAGGCGAACGGCGGCGCGGGCACCGGTTTCTCGAACAACAACGCGTGGGGCGTGTCGGCGAACTACGTGAACGGCCCGCTGTCGGTCGGCGGCGGCTACGTGCGGCTCAATCATCCGAACGCGACGTCGAATACCAGCGGCGCGGTGGGCGGCGCGACCTCGACCACCGGCAACGACTACAGCGGCGCGTTCTTCTACGGGCTGAACGGCGGCGTGCTCAAGCAGCAGATCGGCGCCGTCGGCGCGAACTACGCGCTCGGCCGCGCGACGCTCGGCTTCGCATGGAGCCACACGCAGCTCGACTATGTCGACGGCTCGTCGCGCAAGTTCAACAACTACGACGTGAACGCGCGTGTCCAGATCACGCCGGCGGCCACGCTGATCGGCGTCTATACGTTCACCGACGGGCGCGCGAGCGGCTTGCCGGGCACCGGCGGCCAGACGCTGAAGCCGCGCTGGCACCAGTTCACGCTCGGGTTCGACTACGCGTTGTCGAAGCGCACCGATCTCTACCTGTCCGGCATCTACCAGCTCGCGGCCGGCGATCCGAGCACGGCAACGTCGGGCGGCTATCGCAAGGTCGCGGCGATCTCGAACATCGGCAGCGCGTCGTCGACGAACCGCCAGGTCGCGATCGTCAGCGGGCTGCGCGTGAAGTTCTGACGGCACGCGCATCGGGCGCGGCGCGATAAGCACGATAAGCAAAGCGGGAATCGTTGTTTGCCGCGTTGCGCCCGGTTGCCGAGAATGTCCGTTTCCCCGCGTGCGGCCGCCGCACGCGATACGCGTTCGACCATGACCGATTCCCGTGTTCCTTCCCGCCCGCCGCGCACCGGCCGGCGCGCGGCGCTGCGCCAGCTCGCCGGCGGATGGGCCGCCGCGCTGCTGCCTGCCGGCGGCGCGCTCGCAAGCCAGCCGCTCTCCCCGCTGGACGTGCCGCCGTGGACCCGTTCGCCGGGCGCGCCGCTGCTGTCGCCGCCGTACGGCGTGCCGGGCCCGCACGAACGCGACGTGATCCGCCGCAGCGCCCGCACGCCTGTGCTGCCCGGCTCCGGCTCGTCGATGACGCCGCTCGCCGACCTGTTCGGCGACCTCACGCCGAACGGCCTCGTGTACGAACGTCATCACGCCGGGGTGCCCGAGATCGATGCGCAGCGCCATCGCGTCGTCGTGCACGGCCTCGTGCGCGAGCCGCGCGTATTCACGCTCGACGACCTGCTGCGCTTCCCGTCCGAATCGCGGATCCACTTCCTCGAATGCTCGGGCAACACCGGCAGCGAATGGAACGGCCCGAGCGGGCTGCCCGTCCAGTTCACGCACGGGCTGCTGTCGTGCTGCGAATGGACGGGCGTCCGGCTGTCGACGCTGCTCGACGAAACCGGCATCGACCCGTCCGCGCGCTGGCTGCTCGCCGAAGGCGCCGACGGCGCGGCGATGACACGCAGCCTGCCGCTCGACCGGATCCTCGAGCGCGCGCTCGTCGTCTATGCGCAGAACGGCGAGCGGCTGCGCCCCGAGAACGGCTACCCGGTGCGGCTGATCGTGCCGGGCTTCGAAGGCAACACGAACATCAAGTGGCTGCGGCGGCTGAAGCTGGTTCGCGCACCGGAGATGACGCGCGAGGAAACGTCGAAATACACGAACCTGCTGCCCGGCGGCTGCGCGCGCCAGTTCGTGTTCGAGATGGACGCGAAGTCGGTGATCACGCGGCCGTCGGCCGGCCATCGGCTCGCTGCGCACGGCTATCACCCGATCGGCGGCTATGCGTGGTCGGGCCGCGGCCGGATTCGCGCGGTCGACGTATCGACCGACGGCGGCCGCACGTGGCGACCCGCGCGGCTCGCGGGCGACGTGCGCGATCGCGCATTGACGCGCTTCGAGGCGGACTGGGTCTGGAACGGCGAGCCGGCCGACCTGCAAAGCCGCGCGACCGACGACACGGGCTACGTGCAGCCGACCCGCGACGCACTCGTCGCCGCGCGCGGGCTCAATTCGCAGTATCACTACAACGGCATCCAGAACTGGCACGTCGGCACGGACGGCGAGGTGCGCAATGCGTAAGCCGCTCGCCTGCCTGCTCGCTGCGTCCGTGGTCGTGTCGAACGCATTCGGCGCAGGCTTCGGCCTCGGGCAGCCGGTCGACCGCGCGGCGCTCGCCGCGTGGGACATCGACGTCGCGCCCGACGGCAGCGGCCTGCCGCCCGGCTCGGGCACGGTTGCGCGCGGCGGCCATGTGTTCGCGGACAATTGCGCGATGTGCCACGGCGCCGGCGGCGAAGGCGGCGTCGGCGATCCGCTCGTCGGCGGCCTCGGCTCGCTCGCGGGTGCAAAACCGAAAAAGACCGTCGGCAGCTACTGGCCGTATGCGACCACGCTGTTCGACTACATCCGCCGCGCGATGCCGTACAACGCGCCGCAATCGCTGAGCGCGGACGACGTCTATGCGGTCACCGCATACGTGCTGCACCTGAACGGCATCGTGCCCGATGACGCGCGGCTCGATGCGCGCACGCTGCCGCGCGTGAAGATGCCGAACCGCGACGGCTTCGTGCCCGATCCGAGGCCGGGCCGGTTATGACGCGGCGCGATCCGCTCGCCGTGCAATCCGCAGTCGTTCCCGCGCGAACCGCCGCAGCGCGTGCGTATCGTCTTCGTCCGGCTTCAGCGCGCACACACCCCGCAAGGAACCCATCATGAGCGACATCTCCCTCGCCGCCCCCGCCGCATCGTCGCCGTTCGTCGACGTCCGCTCGCCGGCGGACTTCCCCGACAGCCCCGTGTCGCGCACGCTCGCGCAGCCGCTGATGCTCGGGCTGTTCCTGCCGATCCAGGCCGGCGGATGGAGCGCATCGACGCTGCCGCGCTCGACCGACTGGACCTTCGACTACAACGCCGACCTGGTCGCGCGCGCCGAAGCGCTCGGTTTCGATCTCGTGTTCGCGCTGTCGCAGTGGCTGCCGAAAGGCGGCTACGGCGGCGTGTTCGACGGCCAGGCACTCGACTCGTTCATGACGCTGGCCGCGCTGACCGCGCGCACCGAACGGATCATCCTCGTCGCGACGAGCCATGTGCTCTACGGGCCGTGGCATCCGCTGCATTTCGCGAAATTCACCGCGACGCTCGATCACATCTCGCGCGGGCGCTGGGGCATCAACGTCGTGACCGGCCATCGCGCGATCGAGCACGAGATGTTCGGCTGGAACCGGATCGAGCACGACCGGCGCTACGAGATGGCCGCCGAATTCCTCGACGCGGTCCAGCAGTTGTGGGCGCAACCGGACAATTTCAGCTACGCGCCCGCACTGTCGAGCTGGCGCCTGGGCGGCGCATTCGTGACGCCGAAGCCGCGCTACGGTCGCCCGCTGCTGATCAACGCGACCGGCTCCGACGCCGGCATCGATTTCGCGGCGCGCTATTCGGACATCGTGTTCGTCACGAGCCCGGCCGGCCCCGACGTCGCCCTCGCGCTCGACGCGCTGCCTGCGCATACCGCACGCGTGAAGGCAGCCGCCGCGGCACGCGGCCGGACGATCCGCACGCTGCTCAATCCGCTCGTGATCTGCCGCGAGACGGCGGCCGAAGCGCGCGCGTACCGCGACGCGATCGTCGCGCATGCGGACGAAGGCAGCTTCCACCGCTTCGACAGCGACGCACATGCGTGGCGCGGCGGCTTTGAACAGCGCTCGCAGGCAGCGGCACGCGCGATCGGCGGCAATATCTCGATCACGGGCTCGCCCGCGGAAGTTGCCGACACCATCGTGCGACTGCACCGCGCGGGCATCGACGGGATCCAGTTGAGCTTCTACGACTTCAAGCCCGATCTCGACTTCTTTGGCGAGCGCGTGCTGCCGCTGCTGCGCGACGCCGGGTTGCGGCGCTGAGGTCAGGCGGCGGAAACGTCGCGCGCGCGGCAGGATCAGAACACGCGCCCTTCGGTCAGGTGTGTCGTCACGCCGTTCAGTTCGTAGTCGCCGATCACGCGCGCCTTGTGCAGCAGCGGGTTGTGGCTGAAGATCGTGCGCAGGTTGCGCCAGTGCCGGTCGAGGTTGTGTTCGCGCGCCGTCGCCGACGCGCCGCCGACTTCGAACAACCGCTCGGCCGCATGCAACGCGAGCTTGCTGACGATCAACTGCGTGCGCGCGGTCGCGAGCGCGCTTTCGAGCACGAGCGCATGCGCATCGGCGTCGCCGGCCTCGATCGCGTCGGCGGAGCGGTCGAGCGCCCGCGCGTTTTCGCGCACGAGCCCATCGATCGCGTGACTGTGCGCGGACAGTTCGCCGACGATCTGCTGGATGAAATGATCGTCGCGCGCGGTCGGCGCCGGGCTGTGCAGCGCCGGGCGGCCGTGCGCGAGCACGTAGCGGCGCGCATCGGCGACCACGTTGCGCACGATGCCCGCACCCGTCGCGACGAGATGAAGCTGCCGCAGCGCGCCGCAATGGCGGCCGACGAGCGACGCACCGTCGCGCGCGGCCACTTCGTCCGCGAACACCTGCACGTCGTCGAGCAGCAGGCTGCCGCTCGCGGTCATGCGCTGCCCCATCCCGTCCCAGTCGTCGAGCACCTGCACGCCGTCGCGCGCGACCGGGATGATCACGGCAAGCGCGTCGCCCTGCTCGTTCTCCACGTTGATGCGCGCGAAATCGGCAAACGCGGTGCCCGTCGAATAATATTTGCGCCCCGTCACGCGATGGTGAGCACCGTCCCGGCGCAGTACGGTCGTGTTCTCGCCGGGCCGCGACGTGCCGCGCTCGGTCGACGCACCGCCGAAGATCGCGCCGGCCAGCGCGCGTTCGAGCTGCACGTCGTTGAACGGCGTGCGCGGCGACAGCCGCAGCGTCTCGGTCATGTCGTAGTGGATGCGCAGCGCGTGCGCGAGATTCGAATCGGCCGCGGCCAGCGTCGCGATCGTGTCGAACAGATCGACCAGCGTGCCGCCGAGGCCGCCGCGCGCCACAGGAATCCGCAGCACGCCCAGCGCCGAGCGCCGGAAGATCGCGAAGCCTTCGAACGGCAGTTCGCGACGCGCCTCGCGTTGCGCGGCATCCTGCCCGATCGCGTTCGCGAGATCGGGCAGCGCGGCAAGCGCGTCGCGCAACGCGTCGCGCGGGTCGACGGCATCACGGGCAGTCATTCGGCGGTTCCTTATGCGAGAAGATCGGGAGCGTCGCTGCGTCGCGTGGTCGAGGCATTCGCGACACGGCGCACGCGCGGCACCGCAAAGTATAGGGACGCACCCGACGCGCGCGAAAAACCGATTTCAGCTTTTGTTATGCGCGCGCCGGGAATGGCGGCGCACCATCGCGTCAGTGCTGGATGCCCCAGCGCCGCACGGTCGCGCGTTCGAGCGTGTCGAACACGAGGTTCTCGACGAGCAGGCCGATCACGATGACGGCCGCGAGACCCGCGAACACGCGGTCGGTATACAGCTCGTTGCGGTTCTGGAAGATGTACCAGCCGAGCCCGCCCTGCCCCGCGCTCGCGCCGAACACGAGCTCGGCCGCGATCAGCGTGCGCCACGCGAACGCCCAGCCGACGCGCAGGCCCGACAGGATCGACGGCAGCGCGGCCGGCACGAGGATCAGCGCGATCTGGCGCAGACCCGTGAGGCCGTAGTTGCGCCCGGCCATCCTCAGCGTGGCCGGCACGCCGGCAAAACCCGTGTACATGCTGAGCGCGAGCGGCCACAGCACCGCGTGCACGAGCACGAACAGCAGGCTGCCGGTGCCGAGTCCGAACCACAGCAGCGCGATCGGCAGCAACGCGATCGACGGCAGCGGATTGAACATCGACGTGAGCATCGTCAGCAGGTCGCGGCCGATGCGCGTCGATACCGCGAGCGACGTCAGCGCGAACGCGAAGAACACGCCCAGCGCGTAGCCGCGCAGCAGCACCGACATCGAGATGCCCGTCTTCACGAGCAGTTCGCCCGACTCGATGCCCTGCACGAACGCGGCCAGCGTCGCGCCGAAGGTCGGCACGAGCAGATCGTTCGCGACGATGCGCGCGACGATCTCCCATGCGGCGATCAGCACGAGCGCGATGACGCTGCGGCGAAACCAGCCCGCGCCGGCGATGCGGCGCAACAGCGGGGCCGGCGCCGCGCGTTCGGCGTCGGGCAGCGTGTCGAGCGTGCGTTCGTATTCGGCGCGCACGGGCGGCAGCGGCGGCAGGACCGGATCGATCGTGCTCATGATGCGGCTTCCTCGGTCGTCGGCGCGTTCGTTGCATCGGTATCGAACAGCAGGCGATGGATCCGCGCGACGTTGTCGCGGAAGTCGCCGGTGTCGACGCTGTCGAGCGAATGCTCGTGACTGTTGAGTTCCGCGCGCACGCGGCCCGGATGCGGCGACAGCAGCAGGATCCGGTTGCCGACGACGAGCGCTTCCTCGATCGAATGCGTGACGAACAGCAGCGTGAAGCGAAACTCGTCCCACAACCGCAGCAGTTCCTGCTGCATCTTGCGGCGCGTGAGCGCGTCGAGCGCGGCGAACGGTTCGTCCATCAGCAGCACGCGCGGCTGCATCGCCAGTGCGCGCGCGATCGCGACGCGCTGCTTCATGCCGCCCGACAGCGTGTGCGGATACGCTTCGGCGAATGCGCCCAGCCCGACCTTGTCGAGATAGTGCAGCGCGCGTTCGCGTGCTTCGACACGCGACAGCTTCGCGGCGGCGCGCAACGGAAACGCGACGTTCTCGACGACCGTCTTCCACGGCGGCAACTGGTCGAACTCCTGGAACACCACGATGCGGTCGGGCCCCGGCCCGCGCACGGGCTGGCCGTCGAGCGCGATCGAACCCGACACGGGCTCGATGAAGCCGGCAATCGCCTTCAGCAGCGTCGACTTCCCGCAACCCGACGGGCCGAGCAGCACGAAGCGGTCGCTGCCGTACACGTCGAAGCTCACCTGGTGCGTCGCGCGAACGATCCGCGCGCCGCTCAGGTATTCGAGATTCACGCGGTCGATGGCAAGCAGGCGTTCGCTGTGCGCGCCGGCCTGCGCGGGCCGGATCGCCGCGCGCGCGTCGGGCGCGGCCTGGGCGGCGGGTGACGCGCCGCCGCGCGCCGCATACGGCGGCAGCCAGGTTCGGGGAGAGGTGGCGTTCACGATCGAATCTCTTGCGGGTAAAGCGTCAACATACGGCCGGGCGTCGCGCGGACCAACCAACGATTACGCATATCGAAACCGTGCCGACGCATAAGCGTCGATCGCGGCGTCGAAGCGGCGGCACCGCTCAACTGCCGCCGGCGGTTGCCGGATCGTCGAAGAAGTAGTCGCGCCACGACTTCGGCTCGTTGCGGATCGCGCCGGTGCGATGCATGAACTGCGCGAGCGGCAGCGTGTTCTGCGGCGCGGTCTTGAACTGCACCTGCGGATTGCGCAGGATCTTCAACAGCAGCGCACGATCGATCTTCGATGCGTTCACGCGGATATAGGTATCGGCCGCGCGCTCGGGGTCGGCCGCGATCTGCCGCGCGGCGTCGGCCAGCGCGGCGACGAACGCGCGGTAGGTCTTCGGGTTGTCGTCGCGGAATTTCTCGGTGGCGTACAGCACGGTCGCGGAGCTCGGGCCGCCGAGCACGTCATAGGAGTTCAGCACGATATGCGCGTTCGGGTTGCCGGCAAGCTCCTGCTCCTGGAACGGAGGATTGCCGAAGTGACCGGTGATCACGCTGCTGTTCGCGAGGATCGCGGCCGTCGCGTCGGGGTGCGGAATCGCCTGCGTGAGCGCGTCGAGCTTGTCGAACTGCTTGTCGCCCCACTGCTTCGCGGCCGCGTACTGCAGCACGCGCGACTGCACCGACACGCCGACCGCCGGCACCGCGATGCGGTCCTTCGCGCCGAGGTCGGCGATCGTCTTCACGTTCGGGTTGCTGCTGACGAGGTAGTACGGGAAATTGCCGAGCGACGCGACACCCTTCACGTTCTGCCGGCCGCGCGTGCGGTCCCACACGGTCAGCAGCGGCCCGACGCCCGCGCCCGCGATATCGACCGCGCCGGACAGCAGCGCGTCGTTCACGGCCGCGCCGCCCGACAGCCGCACCCAGTCGACCTTGATGTCGATGCCGGCCTTGCGCCCTTCCTTTTCGATCAGTTGCTGGTCGCGCGCGACGTTCAGCATCAGGTAGACGACGCCGAACTGCTCGGCGATGCGGATGCGGCCCTCCGCGTGCGCGGCTTGCGGTGCGAGCGTGCCCGCAAACGCGAGCGCGGCGGTGAGCATGGCCGCCAGCGCGCGGCGCGCCGGCAAAAACGAAAACGACATCGGAACTCCGGTCAGGATGGGGCGGAAGGATGACGCGGCACGCGGCTCAGAAAGGCGCGTCGCCTTCGATCGTCGTGCGGTACAGCTTGCGGCGCAGATGGTCGGGCGTGCCGGCGGCGAGATGCATCAGCGAACGGTTGTCCCAGAACACGAGATCGTGCTCACGCCAGCGGTGCCGGTACAGGTGTTCGGCGCGCACGCTGTGCGCGAACAGTTCGTCGAGCAGCGCGCGGCTTTCGTCGTCGGGCAGGCCGACGATGCGCGTCGTGAAATGCTCGCTGACGAACAGCGCGTTGCGGCCCGTTTCCGGATGCGTGCGCACGACCGGATGGACGACCGCATCGACCTGCGCGATCTGCTCGGGCGACAGGTTCGGCCGCCACGGGCTGCGCGCCTGCAGTTCCGCATAGCGCGCGAGATACGTATGCTCGGCGCGCCGCCCTTCGATCGCGCGGCGCAGGTGGGCCGGCAGCGTGTCCCACGCGAGATGCATGTTCGCGAACAGCGTGTCGCCACCCTCCGCCGGCAATTCCTGCGCGTGCAGCAGCGAACCGAGGCTCGGCTTCTCCTTGTACGACAGGTCGGAATGCCAGAAATGGCCCGCGTCGCCGAGCCCGATCGGCTTGCCGTTCTCGACGATGTTCGACACGATCAGCACCTCCGGATGGCCGGCAAGCGCGAACTGGTGCAGCACATGGATCTGCAGCGGGCCGAAGCGGCGGCTGAATGCGATGTGCTCGTCCGGCGTGATGCGCTGGTCGCGAAACACCAGCACGTGATGGTCGAGATGCGCGCGATGGATGCGCGCGAAACCTTCGGCGTCCAGCGGCCGCGACAGGTCGAGGCCGACCACTTCGGCGCCGAGCGGCGCGTCGAACGGAACGATGTCGAAGCGTTGCGCCGCACCGCTTGGCCGCGATGCGGGCGGATGCCCGGCGGAAAGCGTTGCGGCGTCGCGGATGGCGGTAGTCGTCACGGCACAGCCCCTGATTCGGTCAAAACGCGAATCTACGAGTGCGTGCCGGACTGCGTCAACGAAGCGATTCGGATACGTTTATCTGCTGCGGTCATAAAGATCGCTGCTCGGGCGTACGGCGCGGCAACGGGCGGTTGCGCCGGCACGAAACCGTCCGATCGGGACCTTCAGTCATGTCGATCGGGTGACGGGTCACGGAATGGACCGATGTGCCGCGGTCATTCTAACGATGTCGACGCGCGCTGCCGACCGCTGCACGGCGGCGTCGACGCGCGCCGTACGATCGTCGGACAGGCGTGCACGCTCATGTCGGTCCGGGCGAGCACAACGTAGCGTCGGCGTCGATGCACGCCGTCCCGTGCCCGGGTTGCACGCGCGGCCGGCCGGCCCCGTCGTGCGCGCCGATCACGTATCCGCCCGGATACGGAAATGCCGCCGTCCGCGATTCCATGCCATCCGGTTCCCGATCGGGAACGAAACAATCATCCAGCCACCTGCGGAGCATTTTCGTTTCCGATCGGATACGAATCGATGCCCGAACCCGCAAATTGTGCAATACTGTTCCCGCTCAGATACGAAGCACGGAGAACGTCATGCCGGAGACTCGGTCCGTCAACACGATCGGCGCCCTCGCCAACCTTATTCGCGCCGTGCGGCTCCAGCAGGGGTTCACGCGCGACGAACTCGCGAACGCCACGGGACTTTCGCCGAAATTCATCAGCCAGGTGGAAGCCGGGAAGCCGACCGCGCAAATCGGCAAGGTGCTGCTGCTGCTCGGCGAACTAGGCGTAAGCCTGTTCGCGCAGTCGTCAATCGAGATTTCGGCGGAAAACGCGCTCAAGGCCGCTCGACGCCGCAGGAGCGCTCATGGCGGCTAGAACGTTGATCGCGTCCGCGAACGGGCTGCGCATGGGCAGGCTGACCGACGACAAAGGCATCTGGTCGTTCACGTACGACGCGCAGTGGCTCGCCTCGCCGCACGCGTACCCGCTGTCGCCCGCGTTCGCGCTGCGCGCCGGCACCTTCACCGACAGCTCGACCGATCGCCCGGTCCAGTGGTTCTTCGACAACCTGCTGCCCGAGGAAGGGATGCGCACGTCGCTCGCGCGCGAGGCGAAGGTCGATGCCGCCGACGCGTGGGGCCTGCTCGCCTACTTCGGGCGCGAATCGGCCGGTGCGCTCACACTGCTGGCCGAAGGCGAACAGGAGGCGGCCGGCAGCATGCAGCCGCTTGGGCTCGACGAGCTCGAGCGCCGCATCCAGGCGATGCCCGAGCACGCGCTGACGGCCACCGCGCCCAAGCGCATGTCGGCGGCCGGCGCGCAGCAGAAGCTGCTGCTGATCCTGCGCGGAGACGCGCCGAACTATGCTCTGTTCGAACCGGTCGGCAGCGAGCCGTCGATGCATCTGCTGAAGCCGGACATGCGCGCCGCCGGCTATCCGCATTCGGCGATCAACGAGTTCTTCTGCATGAAGCTCGCGAAGCGGATGGGCCTCGACGTTCCGGACGTGCATTTTCTTCGCGCGCCGTCCGCGTGCTACGTGATCGACCGCTTCGACCGCGACACCGCGTCGGAGCCGGCCAGACGCCTGCACACGATCGATGCGATGCAGTTGCTGAACTACGATCGCGGCTTCAAGTACCAGCGCGCGAACGCGGAGGAGCTCGGCCGCGCGATCGGGCAGACCAGCACGCGCGCCCTCGCGCGCCTGTCGGTGTTCCGCTGGACGATCTTCAACGTGGTGATCGGCAATGGCGACGCGCACCTGAAAAACCTGTCGTTCTTCGTCGACGCGCGCGGCTACCGGCTTGCGCCGTTCTACGACATCGTCAGCACGGTCGTCTATCACACGCCGACACACCGCCCCGACCATCGCGGCGATCACTGGCCGCACTGCGAACTGACGATGCCGCTCGGCACGGCGACGCGTTTCGCCGACATCGACACGAATGCGCTGCTCGCGTTCGGCCAGGCGCTCGGGCTCAGGGAGAAGGCGGCCGCCAGCGAACTGCGGCGCTTTCTCGAACCGCTCGATCGCAACGTTGCGCTGACACTCGATGAAGTGCGCGAGATCGCGCGCCCGGATGCTGGAGAGATGCGCCTGCTGAACTCGATTGTCTCGATGCCGATCGCGGAGATGGGGCGCGCGCTTCGTCAGGCCCGCGGATGAACGGCTGCGGGCCAGCAGCGCGAACTGGTTGTAGGCGTCGATGACTTTCACGATCGCCTTGTCGAGGCGTTCCTCGGTCACGTATTTCAGATTCAGCCACGCGACCTGCTTGCGGCTGAGGTTTTTCGTGCTGGTCGCCGATGCGATCCAGAACGGGCGGCCCCCGACGGCGGAGAAGTTGCGCCGCGCGAGCCCGCACTGGATGCGGCACACGCATGCACTGGTGCGGGGCGCAGAATTGATCATGGTACGTGACAACCTGCGCCATGCTTCGATCTCGACGGCGTCGACCTGCCTTCACAGCGACGCAGTGCAGCGAGCTCGGCAGTTCAATCAAGTGTTTGCCGCACGAAAATGAGCGGAGGGTCGTTTATATCGGCTTAAGGATAAGCGCAGGAATTTTCATAACTCAGAGGCTTATGATAGGGAATCGCGCTTATCTTGTTCGCCCCCGAAACGGCATCGTGCCCGGACGATGTATGCGACAATGCCCTACGAATGGAGCACCACCAATCATTTTTGATGCAATCGTCAGTAATTCATGCAACGACATCGCAAACCATCTGCAATAGACGATGCAACTGTCTCCTTGATTAGAAAATATTATGCTCAAGGCCAATTCGACGTCGCCATCCAGACGGCGCAGGCGCTCCTGGAACAGCATGGCGACCACGGGGAGTTGCTAAACATCGTTGGTGTGTGCCATTTGAAGCTGGGCAACGTCAGCACCGCCGAGGCTTGTTTGCACTGGGCAAGGCATGCAGCACCTCAAATGGCCGATGTTGACAATAATCTAGGTGTACTTTACCAGTCGCTCGGACGGTACGACGACGCGGAACGATCGTTTCGACTCGCCGTGTCGAAAGCACCCGGCCACGGCCAGGCGCTGCTGAATCTCGGCATGCTGCTTCGATCCGGACACCGGCTAAAAGAAGCGGAGCAGGCGATCCGCAGTGCCGTTGAGCATGCCCCTGGTAATTACGAGGCGTTGAACGCGTTGGGGCTGGTGTTGAAAGACCTAGGTTGCTACGACGAAGCCGATGCGACATATCGGCAGGCGATAGAGCTCCAACCTTGGCGTTCAGCGTCTAAACTCAATCTGGGCAATTTACTGCTGTATCGAAATAACTGGAGCGAAGGGCTGCCGCTCTTCGAAGCGCGCCACGAAACCGATTTCAAGGGAATGTTCTCAACCGCGCCTGCGGTGCCCTTTCCGCAGTGGATAGGGGAGCCGATCGATGGCGCTTCGCTGCTCATTTGGCCAGAACAAGGGCACGGTGATCAGATACAGTTGGTTCGCTATATCAAGAGACTCAAGTCACTCGGCGCGAAATGGATCACATTGGTGTGTTCCGCTGCCACCCAGCCACTTTTCTCGACTCTATCTGAAGTAGATGCAGTGGTTGCTCGCGATACGTTCAATCCGTCGACGTGCCCGCCTCACGATTTTTGGACCTATATCTGGAGTATTCCTGTTAATCTGAAGGAATCTCCTAATTCCATTCCGGCGACGCTACCTTATTTGCATGCTCCTCGTACCGAATTCAAATGGGATCAAATGATACCAGGCGGCCGTTTGCGAGTCGGTCTAGTATGGCAAGGAGCTCCAGGAAACCCGAATGATCGCGCTCGCTCATTGCCAGATCTGAAGACGCTAATCCCGTTGTGGCAGATCGAAGATGTTATTTTTGTCAGCCTTCAAAAGGAGGCAACCAGCGCGCAGATTCGAGACGGGATCGGAGATCGCTTTATCGTCAACCTGGGCAATAGTGTCGCCGATTTTGCCGACGTCGCCGCGATCATTTCCAGCTTGGATCTCGTTATTGGTGTGGATACCGCAGTGGTACATTTGAGCGCAGCGCTTGGCAAGCCTACCTGGATCTTGCTTTCGAACGTGGCTACCGACTGGCGCTGGACCTGCGCGGGTACGAAATCCGCGTGGTATCCGGACGTCGTCACATTATTCAGGCAGAAAGCGGAGGAAACGGATTGGGCCAATGCGGTCGCGCGCATTGTCCATGCGTTGTCTGCCGTGCGCAAAACATAATCCGGGATCCTCCTTGACGGCACGTTGCTCGCCATTTCATGAACAAACCGATCCGCAATGCAGATTGATTCAAGTCATGCATTTCTGATCAGTAATTTTTTATACTTATTTTATATGCATGAAATCTAGTTCATCACTTCGATATCAGATTGTTACGCGATCTTGTCGTTAACAATCGAATAACAGCCGCATTCAAATTGGTAATTTGGCATCCGCCTCATTACGCAGCTTGGTAAAACAATTTTTTATTAAATGAAGAGGCTGGCGCCACCTCTCCTGATATAAGTGTCATTTATATATTACGGACAAGAAATTACCGCCGTCGCACTCAAAAGAGGAATTCCTGTGTTGCCGTCAATATATGTTGACGCTTTGACGAAGCCGAGTCCCGACTGCTGACATGTAACGTTCACGCTGTTACCATTTAGAATGGTCATTGATACGTTTGTGCCTTGCCAGTAAAAGGTCGATACATTTGATGTGCCGTACTGGTTGCCTGTGGCGGAACACGTCCCGCCATTTGAGGCGGTGCATGACAGGGACATCGACGACCCTGCCGCATACACATGAAAAGCTGAAAGTGAGAAGCCAAGCAGCGCTGCTTTTAGAACGATCGAATGTGTGAATTTCATTTAAATTTTTCCTGTTTTAAATAATCAAGATTTCCTTCTCATGAAATTAATATCGCCATTTTTAATGGCGATTCCAATTCCGCATGTACACCAGCATGAGTTAGCGCGCTCGCATAGTATGCGGCATCGGTTTGACACATTTCCTGGCCCCTTCCTCGCAGCCGGGAGAACGTGGTTAATTTCAATGACATAGCACTGGGCTTGTAAACTGTCGGCGGATCCTTGTGGTTACCCACTATTTTCCCGCCCGAGCCAGTATCCGATCTGAATTTCGAGAAGACGATGCATGCCGCGCCAGATAGGGTAATCGCCCGAATCGGGCATGTATGGACCCAACGCCTTTTGCAAGCTTCTTGTTCGTGATATCGAAACGGTCTGCATGCATGTATCCGGCTTGCCTGATGGGCCATTGCCGAAGCATGCCCGCAGCCTCCCCGGAAATGCGCCAGACCATTCACGCGGCAAGTGCCGTACCGTCGTCGTGCACGGTCAACTTGCCGGTGCCTAGGTCACGCCGCCGATCGTCATCGTGGGCGTAGCCGAGAGAACTTCGTCATGTCGCCGGGCATCGAGCTGATACCGCATCGATAAATGCCATCGAGATAAGTATTCTTATCACGACATCTCTATTCCTGAATCAAACTTGCATTTGAGAAAACGCCCCGCATACAGCAGGGCGTGCCCCGCTCAACGCCCGATCGGCAATCCGGTCGGTTCGATCCAGCCGAGCTTGTACGCGATCAGCAGCGACAGAAACAGCGTGACCGACAGCCCGACGCGTGCCGCGAGCGACCACGCCATTCGCTTGGACTTGCCGCGATCGTGATTCATGAAATACAGCGCGAAAATCAGGCTCGCGATGATCATCGCGAATGCCACGGAGACCAGCAGGGTTTTCATGGGTGTTGCCTTTGAAGATCCGAATCGGCCTGAATCAGTTCGGCCAGTTTTTGTCGCTCGTCCGCGATGCCGCCGACGCCTGATGCCGGCCAGTCCAGCGCGACGCCGTTGCCCAGCGAATCGCGCACGAGTGCCTGGTAGCGCCGGTCGTTGATCCGGCCGTGGTCCATCGCTTCCGAGATCTCGTGCCGGAACGGCAGCGGGAAACTCGCATACGCACGCGACAGCGCCGCATATTGTCTCGCATCGATCTCTTTCGACGATGGTATGACGGTCCAGATCACCACGGCCACGATGGCCGTGAAAGGGATCGCCGTGTAGCGAAGAATGAATTTGACAGGTGTCATGAAGCAGGAGTCGAAGTCATGGCGAACGAGCCGGATATCCGGCTCGCCAGCCGATAAAAGCGGGATGAAAACAGGATTCTGCCGCGTTTCCGGCGCCCGTCGCGTCGCACGCCCTGTCGCGGCACGATGCTCGCAGGATCCCCGAACGAACGCGCTGAAAATCGCCACGGCCCCGCCTCGTCAAGCGCCGCGCGCCCGGCAGGCCGTCAGGATCCCGCGCAGCAAGTCGCGAGGCGGCGGCGGGCAGCCGGGAATCGTCACGTCGACCGGCAGGATCGACGCAACCGGGCCGCACACCGCATAGCTGTCGGCAAAGATGCCGCCCGTGCACGCGCACTCGCCGGCCGCGACGACGAGCTTCGGCGCCGGCGTCGCGTCGTATGCGGCGAGCACGGCCGCCCGCATGTTCAGCGTCACGGGCCCGGTCACGAGCAGCAGGTCCGCATGGCGGGGACTCGCGACGAACTTGATGCCGAGCCCCTCGATGTTGTAGTAGGCGTTGTTCAGCGCATGGATCTCCAGCTCGCAGCCGTTGCAGGATCCCGCGTCGATCTGCCGGATGCAGAGCGCGCGCCCGAGCAGATCGAGAATGTCCTGCCGGATGCGCCCCTCCTCGCGACGCCACGCGTCCTCCGCCGCCGGCACGGGCTCGTCGGGAAAATCGGTGCGCGCAAATTGCCGGATAAGCTGCCACATCAGAGGTCGTGCCCCGCGTAATTCAGGTTGAACGATTTGTTGATCAACGGAAAATCGGCAACGATATTGCCGATGATCGCATGTTCGAGCGCCGGCCAGTTCTGCCACGACGGATCGTGGCAATGGCACCGCGCGATCGCGTCGTCCGCTTCCGTCTCGAGCGCGACGAAGATATCGCCGCGCCATCCCTCGACCCAGCCGATCCCGCGGGCAGGCGCCGCGGCGGGCGCCACCTCGACAGCGACCGGTCCCGCCGGCAGATTCGCCAGCAGCACGCGCATCACGCGCACCGATTCGTCGATCTCGGCGAACCGCACGGCCACGCGTGCGGCAACATCGCCGCGCGGATCGCTCGCCGCGTTGACGGCGACCTCGTCGTACGGCGCGGACCGCATCGCCGCGCGCACGTCGAACGCGTGAGCGCTGGCGCGGGCGGCCAGGCCGCGCACGCCGAAGTGCGCGGCGACCTCGGCGGTCAATCTGCCGGTGCCCACGAACCGGTCCTGCAGCCCCGACTGGTCTTCGTAGATTGTCCGCATGACGCGCACGTCATGTTCGATGCGTTCGCACGCGTCCGACAGGCTCGCGACGCTGTCGTGCCCGACGTCGACCGCCACGCCGCCGGGCACGATCCGGTCCATCAGGTATCGATGCCCGAACGCGCGATCGTTCATCCGGACCCAGTCCTCCTTGAGCCGGGAAAACTGCGCGAGACCGAACCCGAACCCGGCGTCGTTGCCGAGCGCGCCGAGATCGCCCAGGTGATTCGCCACGCGTTCGCGTTCGAGCAGGAGCGCGCGCAGATACAGCGCGCGCGTCGGCACTGCGGTGCGGCACGCGTGCTCGAGCGCCATGCAATAGGCCCACGAGAACGCGACGGTCGAATCGCCGGCGATCCGGCCCGCGACGCGATGGCCGTTCGACGCGGCCGTCCGCTCGAACAGTCGCTCGACGCCGCGATGCGCGTAGCCGAGGCGTTCCTCGAGGCGCAGCACCTTCTCGCCGACGACCGAAAACCGGAAATGTCCCGGCTCGATGATGCCGGCGTGGATGGGCCCGACCGCGATCTCGTGCACGCCGTCGCCGGCCACCGGCACGAACCGGTAGTTCGCCTCGTTCGATTCGAACGCCTCGACACCGCTCGCCGATCGTTGCAGCGGGAAATAGTCGTCGGGCCAGTTGCCGTGATTGAGCCACGGCCGCGCGTCCTGCGCGCCGCGCGCGCTCAGGCCGGTCAGGTCGAAGATCGCCCGCTGCATCCGGGCGGCGGACGGAAACAGCGGCGCCAGATCGGGGAAATCCCCGCCGGCGTCGGGCTGCCGCCCGGTCGCGAGACGCACCCACAGGATGCCGTCGTCGCATTCGTACGCGGCGTTCACCGCAAAACCCGCGTCGCGCGCGTCGCCGCCCCACATCGCGACGAGCCGGCTCCGCTCCGATCGCGCGACGCGCGCCGTCTCGAGCCACCCCGCCGGGTCGACTTCCATCAGCGCCGCGCGCACCTGGCCCGCCCGGCATTCGAGCGGGACCGCGGCCTCCCTGGGTATCGATTCGAGTCGCATGCGTCACCCCGCCAGCATCGTCGCGGCCTGGCGATACCAGGTCGCCAGATAAGGCGGCACGTACAGGCCGAGCATCAGGCCGAGCGCCAGATGGACGAACACCGGCAACAGCGCCGGCCGGTGTCCGAGCGGTTTCGCCGTCGTCGTGCCGCCGAATACCATCCGCTGCACGCGCGCGAAGATCGCCGCGAAGGCGACGGCGAGCCCGAGCAGCAGCAACGGTGCCGTCCACGGCAGCGTGTTCATCGCGGTCGTCAGGATCAGGAACTCGCTCGCGAACACGCCGAACGGCGGCAGGCCGAGAATCGCGAGCGTGCCGAGCATCATCCCCCAGCCGACGGTCGGGCTGACCTGCAGCAGCCCGCGAATGCCGTCGATCGCCTGCGTGCCGGCCTTCTGCGCCGCATGGCCGACCGCGAAGAAGATCGCCGACTTGACGAGCGAGTGCACCGTCATGTGCAGCAATCCGGCGAAGGTCGCGACCGGGCCGCCGAGGCCGAAGGCGAACGTCACCAGCCCCATGTGCTCGATCGACGAATACGAGAACAGCCGCTTCACGTCCTTCTGCCGGAACAGCGAGAACGACGCGACCAGCACCGACACGAGCCCGAACCCGACCAGCAGCCGCCCCGGCAGTCCGTTGCCGAGCGCGCCGTCGGCCAGCACCTTGCAGCGCAGTACCGCATACAGCGCGACGTTCAGCAGCAAGCCGGACAGCACCGCCGAAATCGGCGTCGGACCTTCGGCATGCGCGTCCGGCAGCCAGCTGTGCATCGGCACGAGGCCGACCTTCGTGCCGTAGCCGACGAGCAGGAACACGAAGGCGATCGACACGATGGTCGGGTCGAGGTGCGCCTTGACCGCGACGAGGCTCGTCCACAGCAGCGCATCCCCGCCGGCCAGCTGCCGGCTTGCGGCGAGGTACAGCAGGATCGTGCCGAACAGCGCCTGCGCGATGCCGACGCCGCACAGAATGAAATACTTCCACGCGGCCTCGAGGCTCGCGGCCGTCCGGTAGACGCTGACGAGCAGCACGGTCGCCAGCGTCGCCGCCTCCATCGCGACCCACAGCACGCCGAGGTTGTCGGTCAGCAGCGCGAGCAGCATCGCGAACATGAAGAGCTGATACATCGCGTGATAGAGCCGCATCCGCGCGGCCGTCATCCGGCCGCGATCCTCCTCGACCTGCATGTACGGACGCGAGAACAACGACGTCGTCCAGCCGACGAACGCGGTCAGCGCGACCAGGTAGACGTTGAGCGGATCGACGAAGAACGCGCCGTCGAACACGCTCGACGGGCCGTTTTCGACGGTGTGCGCGGCGAGCGCGAGCGTCGCCGCGAACGTCGCGAAACTGAAGCCGGCGTTCAGGTTGCGCGCGACGCGGCTGGACCGCACGCACGCGAGCGTCGCGGCGGCCGCGAGCGGCAGGCCGAGCACGGCGAGCACGACATGGGCCTCATTCATCTTTGAGCGTCTCGAGGTGATGGATGTCCAGGCTGTCGAACTGCTCGCGGATCTGGAACATGAACACGCCCAGGATCAGGATGCCGACCAGCAAGTCGAGCCCGATGCCGAGCTCGACGATCATCGGCATCCCGTTGGTCGCGGCCGTCGCCGCGAAAAACAACCCGTTCTCCATCGACAGGAAGCCGATCACCTGCGGAATCGCCTTGGCGCGCGTGATCATCGCCATGAACGACAGCAGCACGCAGGCGAGCGCGATACCGAGCGCGCCGCGCGCGACCGAGGTCGCAAGCTGGCTGATCGGCGATGCGACGTTGAACGCGACGATCACGAGCACGATGCCGATCAGCTGCGTGGTCGGGATGTTGATGAGCGGTTCGACGTCGGCGCGCACGTCGAGCCGGCGCACGAGTCGATACAGGAGCCACGGGATCACACCGACCTTCAGCACGAGCGTCAGCCCGGCGGACACGAACAGGTGCGCGTCGCCCGTCAGCACGCCGAGAATCAGGTTGGCCGACACGAGCGCGACGCCCTGCAGCGTATAGAGATGGATCAGCGACAGCGTGCGTCGCTGGCTCAGCATCGCGAACGACAGGATCAGCAGCAGCGCCGCCAGGAAGTTGATCAGTTGCGTCGCGTAGCCGTGCATTCACGCCCCCAGCAGGATGTGCACGAGCATGCCGATCACCGCGAGCAGGAACGCGGTGGCGAGAAACTCGGGCACCCTGAACAGCCGCATCTTCGCATTGACGGTCTCGACCGCGGCGAGCGCCGCGCCGCCCGCCATCAGCTTGACGAACAGCACCGGCACCGCCAGCAGCAGCGCGAGCGGGTTACCGGCCTCGGCGATGCCCCACGGGACGAACAGCGCGAGACCGATGCACGAATAGGCGAACAGCTTCAGACTCGCCGCCCATTCCATCAGCGCGAGATGCCGTCCCGAGTATTCGAGCATCAGCGCCTCGTGGATCATCGTCAGTTCGAGATGGGTGGCCGGATTGTCGACGGGCAGCCGTGCGTTTTCGGCGAGCGACACCAGCGTGAACGCGATGCCGGCAAACGCCAGGCTCGGATAGAGCGTGAGCTCGCCGCGCCCGAGCGTGCCGACGATGCTCGTCAGCAGCGTCGACTGCGTGATCAGCGACGCGGACAGCAGGACCATCAGCAGCGCCGGCTCCGCGAGAAAGCCGATCAGCATCTCGCGCCGCGCGCCGAGCGTGCCGAATGCCGTGCCGATGTCCATCGCGGCGAGCGACAGCGCGACGCGCGCGAGCGCGAACAGGCCGACGAGCGCGATCGCGTCCGCGGCGGGCGACAGCGGCAGCTCCGTCGACAGCGTCGGCACGATCGCGCACGCGAGCGTCATCGCGGCCCAGACGACGTAGGGCGCGCCGCGGAACACCGCGCTCGCGCCGTGCGCGACGACCGATTCCTTGTTGAACAGCTTGTGGAGCATCCGGTACGGCTGCCAGACCGACGGCGCGCGCCGGTTCTGCAGCCACGCGCGGCACTGGTTGATCCAGCCGGACAGCAGCGGCGCGGCGGCGAGCGCCACCACGATCTCGAGGATCTGCGATACCACGCCGGAGACGGTCACCATCTTCTCACCAGCATCAGGAGCAGGATCAGCACCGCGAAGCTGTAGGTCAGGTAGACGGCGATCCTGCCCGTCTGCAGCCGGCCCGCCCATTCGGCCGCGCGCAGCGTGATCGCCGCGATGCGCTCGTAGAGCAGCCAGGTGCGATCGGCGACCGACACCCGGTACGCGGGCTGCGCGTCGAACGGCGACGGCAACTGCCGCTCGATGCGCAGCAGCGGCGCGAAGATCTCGCGGATCGGCTGCCCGAACCCCTCGGCCGTGTCCTGCATCCGCGTGGTCGGAAACGGGAAGCCGCAACCCCACGGCGCGGCGCGGCGCAGCCGGCCGTGGTAGAAGCGCCGCACCAGCAGCCACGCGAGCCCGCAGCACGCGACGAAAAACAGCATGAACACGGCCGGCATGTAGCTCGCGCGCGCGGTCGACACCGGCACGAACAGCAGCCAGCCGTGATTGTCCGCGCCGACGCCGGCGCCGACGAGCCCGCGCGTGACCGGATCCAGCAGCTTGACGAACTGCGCGGGCATCAGCCCGAGCAGCACGCTGAGCGCCGCGAACCAGCAGAACGCGAGCCGCTCCCACGCATTCGCGTCGCGGGCGCGGCTCAGTTTGGCTTCCCTCGGCTGCCCGAGAAACACGATGCCGAAGAACTTGACCATCGTGTAGCCGGCGAGCGCGGCCGACATCGCAACCAGCGCGGCCGCGATCGGCACCGTCATCGCCAGCACCGAATCCGGCAGGCCGGGCGTAAACAGGAACGCCTGCAGCAACAGCCACTCCGCGACGAAACCGCTCAGCGGCGGCAGGCCGGCGCTCGCCGCGACGCCCGCGAGCACGGCCCAGGCCGTCCACGGCATGAAACGGATCAACCCGCCGAGCTTGCCGAGATTGCGCTCGCCGGTGGCGTGCAGCACGGCGCCTGTCCCCAGGAACAGCAGGCTCTTGTATGCCGCATGCGCGACGACCTGATAGAGCATCGCGGTCAGCGCGAGCGCCGCCAGGGTCGTCATGCCGAACGCGCGAAACAGGACCGCGAGCCCGAGCGACACGAACATCAGGCCGATGTTGTCGATCGACGAATAGGCGAGCAGGCGCTTCATGTCGACCTGGATCGTGCTGAAGACCACGCCGAGCAGCGTGGTGCCGCCGCCGAGCACGAGCAGCAGCACGCCCCACCACGCGATCTGCACGTGCAGCAGGTCGAACACGGTGCGCAGCAGCCCGTAGAGCCCCACCTTCAGCACGAACCCGCTCAGGAGCGCCGACACGGGGGACGGTGCGGCCGGATGCGCATCGGGCAGCCATACATGCAGCGGAAATACGCCCGCCTTCGCGCCGAAGCCGACGAGCGCGAGCAGGAACGCGAGCGACGCCCAGGTTGCATCGAGCGACTGGGTGCGCATGTTCGCGAACGTGTAATCGCCGGTGCGCGCCTGCAGGATGCCGAAGCACAGCAGCAGCGCGAGCGCGCCGACATGCGAAATCAGGAAATACAGGTAGCCCGCACGGCGGATTTCGCCGATCCGGTGGTTGGTCATCACGAGAAAGGTCGCGGACAGCGTCAGCGTTTCCCACGCGACCATGAACGCGTACGCGTCGTCCGCGACGAGCACGAGCGCGATGCTCGCGACGCACACGTGATATTCGCAGCAGATGAGCCCGGGCGCGGCGCCCTCGCCCTTGCGGAAGTAGCCGGCGGAGAACGCGCCGATCCCGGCGCTGACGAGGCCGAGCACGAACAGGAAATAGCCGGACAGGCGGTCGAGCCGCAGATGGAACGGCAGGTCGGGCAGCCCGATCGGCAGCACCGCGACGGACGGCTCGGCAAACACGCCCGCGAGCCCCGCGGCCGCCAGCAGCAGCCCACCCAGCGCACCGAGCGGAAACAGCCCGTGCGCGACGACCCGCGTGCGATGCAACGCCCCGAGCCCCAGCGCGCCGATCGCGAGCCAGGCAGCCACGACCAGCAGCACGAAATGGATGACCGGCACGGGTGCCATCCGGATTGTCTCCAGTACGCTCGGGTTGAACGGGGGCATGGAACGGCGACGGCAGGCGCGCCGGCTCCACGTGCATTATTGCATCGAAAGCCAAATCTGGCTAACAGGATATGATAATGGCATTATCATACAAGCCACATGATTCGAGGAAGCCGGCGCCTTCGCGGGCCGCCCGTTCGGCCCGAAGGGCGCCGTCCGGCCATGTCCGCGCCCGCGATCCCGGCGATTGAGCGAAGCCCCTATGCCAGCGCAGTACTTTCGAAGCCTGACGGGTAAACACCGCAGCGCAACCGCGAACCGCCAGCTCGGCTTTTCGCTCGCGTTCGTCGCCGGCGCGACCAACGCGGGCGGCTTCCTTGCGGTCAGGCAATACACGTCGCACATGAGCGGCATCGTGTCGGCGATCGCCGACCAGGCGGCGCTCGGCGACATTCCGCTCGCGCTGGCCGGCATCAGTTCGCTGGCGTCGTTTCTCGTCGGCGCCGGCTGCTCGGCGGTGCTCGTCAACTGGGGGCGCCGCCGCGGCCTGCAGAGCCAGTACGTGCTGCCGCTGCTGGTCGAGGCCGTGCTGCTCCTGCTGTTCGGGCTGCTCGGCAGCCACCTCGCGCTGTGGGAAGCGTTCTTCGTGCCCGTGACCGTGATCCTGCTGTGCTTCATCATGGGGCTGCAAAACGCGATGATCACGAAGCTGTCGGGCGCGGAGATCCGCACGACGCACATGACCGGCATCGTGACCGACCTCGGCATCGAGCTGGGCAAGCTGTTTTACTGGAACCGTTCGGCCGTCGACGTGGACATGCATGCGGTTGTCGCCAACCGCGCGAAGCTGAGGATTCACGCCACGATGCTGGCGTCGTTCTTCGTCGGCGGCCTGGCCGGCGCGATCGGCTTCAAGTACGTCGGCTATGTGTCGACGGTACCGCTCACCGGCATGCTCGTCACGCTCGCGATCGTGCCCGTGGCCGACGACGTGCTGACCTGGTTCTGCCGGCTCGATCGCCGGCCCTGAGCCGGCGCGAAACCCGACCCGTGCGGGCGCATCCCGGCGGGCCGTCCGGATGGATGACCAGACCGCTCGACAACCGGCCGAACAACCCGTTTCGGCCGTGACGCCGAAAGCAGATGTATTATAATTTGATTAACATATCCGCCGACCTGTCCGCGCAATGGAAACCAAGACCGCCCGCCTGACCGTCCTGATCGATCCCGCCAAGAAGGAAGCATTCGAGATGCTCTGCGCGGCGCAGGATCTCACGCCGTCGCAAGTCGTACGTCAGTTGATCCGCGAGTATCTCGAGCATCACGGCGTGACCTACAAGACCAAGAGCCCGCTCGGCAAGCGCATGAAGTAACCGCGGGTCAAGCCCCGATTTCCCAGCGCCCGGGCGCTTGCTCGCGCCAGACCAGCCGCGCCGGATCGATGCCCGCGCCGCTCTTCAGCCGCCGGGCCGTGGCGGCCAGCTTCAGTTCGCCGGCAACGGCGAACTGAAGCGCGCGCTCGAGCAGGATGCGCAACGACGGCAAGCGATCGCTGCCCTTCCATGCGAACGCGACGAAATTGTTGTCGTCACCGCACGGGACCAGCGCATACGACGCACCGAACACGGCGCCCAGCCGCTCGAGGTACAGCGGCAGCGCCGGATCGTCGTCGGTGAAGTTGATCGCGAGCACGCCCGCGTCGTTCAACCGCTCGCGGCACGCCGCGAAGAAGGCGGCGCTCGCGCACCGGCCCGGCATGCCTTCGGCGACGAACGCGTCGTGCAGGATCACGTCCGCGCGCACGTCCGCCTCCGTCATGTAGTCCGCGCCATCGGCACACACCACCCTGAAGCGCGCATCGTCCGCAGGAATCCTGAACACGTCGCGCAGCGCGATCACCTCGGGATTGATCTCGACCGCATCGATCGCCGTATCGGGCAGATGCCGGTGGCAGTATTTCGCCAGCGAGCCGCCGCCGAGCCCGAGCATGCAGATGCGCGCGGGCGCGGGCTGCAGCAGCAGGAAGCCCATCATCACGCGCGTATAGCCGAGCGCGAGCGCGGCCGGATTCTTCAGCGACATGAAGCTCTGCGTGGCGAGATGATCGAAGTGCAGCGACACCGCATGGCGCGTCTCCAGCACGAACGGCCGGCCATCGCGCAACGGCGTCGACAGGAATCTGACGAACGCATCGTAGGAGGTTCGATCCTCTGCCATGCTTGCTATACCCGGGTAGTCAAACAGTCGAAGCCGCTCGAAGCGCGGGCGGCCGGCCGCGCGAACGAAGCGCCGCCGCGGCGGCGCACGCGCGCAATCACACCTTCTTCAGGAAACAGGCCTTCAGCATGAAGCCGCCGGCGTCCGTCTTGCAGTCGACTTCGTGATCGCCGCCGACGATCCGGATGCTCTTGACCTTGGTGCCCATCTTCAGCGTGATCGACGAGCCCTTCACGCGCAGGTCCTTGATCAGCACGACCGAATCGCCGTCCGACAGCACGTTGCCGTTCGCGTCCCTGACGACGTCGCCGGCCGCTTCATCGCCGGCTTCGGCACCGGCCGTCGCCGACCATTCGTGACCGCAGTCCGGGCACACGTAGAGCGTGCCGTCCGGGTAGGTGTTTTCCATCGCGCATTGCGGGCAGGCAGGGGCGGCGTTCATTGCAGCATCCATCGGGTAAGGTTCGAGTCGAAAAAACGGGCAAGCGCAGCATCTGCTGCACACGGCATTATAATACAATACACATGTTTTCCATCGCTGTACTATAATCCTCGCTTCCCGCCGTTCATCGGACTTGCTGGCGGTTTCGCTGAGGATGTCGACATGTTCGAGCTGGATGGTGCACTGCTGCGGCCCGATCGGCGCCCCGTGACGCTTCGGGAAATCACGGAAAACCGGCCGCTCGTCGTCGTGGGTGTCGGGCGCGGCGTCGAACGCGGCTTCCAGCTGATTCATCGCTTCCACGACGTCGGCGCACAGCTGGCGGCGGCCGAGATTCACCTGGCTTTCGTGTATCCGGCGGAATCGGCCCGGCACGTGACGGACCCGATCTCGGTCGCCTGCGTGCGGTTCCGGCGCCATCCGCACCTGCTGCTCGATGCCGACGACCATTGCTTCGCGCGCGGCGTGCCGCCTCGATCGCTGCGCGCCGTGTTCGTCAACCCGGAAATGGAACGACTCGCCGGCATCGACATCGACTTGCGCGACGCCGCGTGGGAAGCCGCGTTTCGCGCGTTTCTCGCGCACTGCGGGCTCGGCGCCGCGCACGGCCCCCGACGACTCAACCAGAGGCTTTCGTAAAAAACGTGGCAACCGTCGTCTACCTTCAAATCGGCGCCGCGTGGAACCGGACCCGCGCAGGCGCGGCCAGGGACGCGGTCGTCGCAGCGGCACGCCGCTTCGAAAGCGACATCGTGCTGATCGTGAACGGGTGCCGCGGCAACGCGAAAAACGGCGCCGCGATCGCGTCGCTGGAGTTGCGCGGCGGCACGTCCGCCCAGGTGCTGGCCGCCGGGCCCGATGAGGAAGCGGCGCTTCAGGCGCTGCTGCCGTTGCTGCAGGAGGGTTGACCCGCGTGCCGCCCTCCGCCCCGTCGCGCGTCGACCTGCTGCTGTCGATGCGCTCACGCCGCGAGACACGCGCCCGATGACGGAATACCTGCCGCCGCATTCCGCAGCCGCGCTGCCGCGATCCACACCGTATACCCATTCCCGGAGGAAGTCATGAGCGACCAAGACACGTCAAACGCCCCCAACCTGTCGGCGTCCGCCGTCTGGGCACTCGAACGCCTCGCCGACGTTCGCTACGGCCGGGATGCACCGGCGCTCGGCTGGTCGATCGCGCGGGAACTCGTCGGTGCGGGTTTCGCCTGCCATCCGCCGCACGGCCGCTCCGGCATTTCGATCACGTCCGCAGGACGGTCCTTCCTGAAAAGCCTGAAGTAGCAGCCGCGCGGGCGGATTCCGCGGTATCGTACCGGCACGTTCCGCGCGGCCGGTCCGCGTGCCTCCCCCTTCCTGCCCATGGAATGCCCGATGACGTCGAATGTCCCGCCGCCCGTCGCCTCCCCGCCCGTCCTCGACACGCCGCGCCTCGTCCTCGAAGGCCATCCGCTCGGCGACTTCGACGCGCTCGCCGCGATGTGGGCCGAGCCGGACGTCGTCGCGCACATCTTCAACGGCGAGCCGTCCGCGCCGCGCGACTCGTGGATGCGCATGCTCGCGTATCGCGGGCTGTGGCCGCTGCTCGGCTACGGCTACTGGGCGATTCGCGAGAAGGCGTCGGGCCGTTATGTCGGCGATCTCGGCTTCGCCGATTTCCACCGGCTCGTCGAGCCGTCGATTCGCGGGGTGCCGGAAGCCGGCTGGGCGCTGGCGACGTGGGCGCACGGCAACGGTTATGCGACCGAGGCGCTCGCGGCCGCGCTCGCGTGGCTCGATGCGCAGCAGCGGTTCGAACGCAGCGTGTGTTTGATCGCGCCGACCAACGTCGCGTCGATCCGCGTCGCGGAGAAAGCCGGTTATGGCGATCCGGTGCGCATCAGGTTCAACGACACCGATTCGTTGCTGTTTTCACGCGCGAGCCGGTAGGCACGATGGCGCACCCGCTATCGCGGGCGTGCCGCATCCGCTTGCGGTGCGTGTGGTTCAGCCGCACTCACTCCGCAACCGGTTCGTAGAAATTCGCAAAGAGCCTGTCGTCCATCGGCCAGCAGTTGCCGCGCTCGTCGAGCAATATCCAGTCGCCAGGCTTCACCGAACGCCAACCCTCCGGCGTGGCGACCGCCCACACGCCTTCACGGTTCTCCACTCGATCATGGTCGCCATCGGCGAACCACCGTGTTGCATCGACATAATTGATGCGTTTTCGAAATCGCATACCGCCACCGAAACGTTAACCCGTGACAGGCACTTCCAAAGATCTGTCCGCGTATTGAGCATGGGCGCCCGGGTAGTGACGCTCATGCGGGAAAAGAAGGGTTTCGGGATGCCATGGCATCCGCCCCGGGAGACAGCGGCTTCGCCGCCAACACCTGCGTCGCCGGCCCGGTTTCGTACAACGCAATCCAGCCCTCGGCGATGAGTGCCTCGAACGTTTCCCGGGCGACGGTGGAGATCCGGACATCGATCTCCTGCATTCTCCCGATCGCCGCGCGAACCTCGTCCGGTTGATCGGGCGCAAGCGCAATCACAAACCTTGAACGTGTTTCCGCGGCCCGGACGGCCTCGCTCCAGTCAGCCCGGGCGACCGCGACTTCGATCGCATTCGTGAGCACGTCGAGATTCTGGATGACTTGCAGCGATTCCATTTCGCACTCCTGTCAATACATCGTACGGTCCGGATGCTTGCCCCTCGAAGGCCCGTGCGACGTCAACACCGATCCACATGCGTTCAATGCCGGCTGTGGCGCGCCGAATGCGGGCAACCGCGTGTATCGGTCACCGCCTTCGTCGCTGCAAGACATGCACGTCCGTCAGTTGCGAGGATTGTAGGGAACCATGCGCCGCGGCGTACGTAATATTTTGTAATGATATGTCGAGCAACCTTTACGGGGCTTCGCGTTGGCCAGCGCAAGCGGCATTCGCGCAAGCGGTTTTCCGCAAACGTTTTTCACCCGAACGACGCCTCGCCAGGGCTCCCTGCCGGCTACGCGCCGGATATCGCTCTGAATCTTTTCACCCGAATATCGAGCCGTTCGCCGCCGACACGATTCCACACCGTCATCCGTTCGCTTTTCCGCAAGCCGGTGACGATTTCCGTGCAGACGTGCTCAACGAACGATGCAGATTTCATCACATTCCATCGGAATGTTGCGCAGTATCATGCACCTCGCTTCGGTTGCCACGCGTTCGGACTGGGCCTGACCGCTCGTCATTTTCCCGCATTGCCTCCTCGTTTACCGATGCCCATCCGAATCCTGCTCGTCGAAGACGACGTCCATTTGTCCGCGCTGATCGCAGACTATCTGCGCAAGCATCGGTACAAGGTGGACACGCTGTTCGACGGTACCGACGCCGTATCCACGATCGTCGCGAGTTGCCCCGACCTCGTGCTTCTCGACATCAACCTGCCGGGCAAGGACGGCTTCGAGATTTGCCGCGAGGCACGCACGCAATATGGCGGCATCGTCATCATGGTGACGGCACGCGACGAAAAGTTCGACGAGTTGCTCGGCCTGGAATTCGGCGCGGACGACTTTCTCCGCAAGCCGATCGAGCCACGCATTCTGCTCGCGCGGATCAACGCGCAGTTGCGACGGCTACGCATGCGGCCGGCCGACTGCGCGCCGGAATCGCCCCAGCGATTCGTGTTCGGCAAGTTCTCCATCGACCGGTCGGATCGCCAGGTTCATCTTCCTGACGGTAGCGCGCCTCGCCTTACCTCGGCCGAATTCGACCTGCTGTGGGCCCTTGCCAGCCGCGCCGGCGAGGTGGTCAGTCGGGAAGACCTGACGCGGCTGTTACGCCGCATCGAGTTCGACGGCCTCGATCGCACGATCGACTGTCACATCTCGAAGCTGCGCCGCAAACTGCGTGACGACGCGCTCGAACCGCAGCGAATCAAAACGATCCGCGGCAAGGGTTATCAGTTCAGCAAGCACGCTTGGGATTAGCGCCGAATCCGTGCCGGCGCGTTGCGTCGCGTGCCACATGTGCGCCGCACGAGCGCACGAGTCGATCAACTGCCCACCGGCTGTTGCGCGCGTGCCGCCCCTTGCGCGCCGCCGGCCTGCCATCCTCCGCCCGGCGCCTTGCACGACAGGCAGAGATCGGTCGTCTGCAGCGCGACTTCCCCCGCACGAACACGCCGACTGCAACCGACGCGCAACCGGCATTCACCGCGCGGATGCGTTGCGATCTGCGATGCCGCAACAGAAATGACAACCGGTTGAAAAAACGTCCGCAGTTCTCGTGCCGATCGTTCCGCAGCCGTACCGCGCCCCCATTCTCCCCGTCACGATTCGGGCGGATTGTCGGCCGGCTCGCCTTCCCGCTCGGCGGCCCGCTTCGCCATGTCGAGGTAGGTCTGCGCGAGCGCGCGCAATTCTTCCTCCGATGCGTCCTCGATCCCGATCAGCCGGTCGCTCGCCGCGTGCGTGACCGCGAGAAGCTCGTCGAGCTTCAGATGCAGCGCGACGCTGTCGCGGTTCTGGTTGCGTTGAAGCAGGAACACCATCAGGAACGTGATGATCGTCGTCCCGGTATTGATGACGAGCTGCCACGCATCCGAATAGTGGAAGAGCGGCCCGGTGAAGAGCCACAGCACCGTGACGGCGACCGCGCTGCCGAACGCGACCGGCGAACCGGCCCACACGGTCACGTGCGACGCGAAGCGTTCGAAGAGGCGCGTGACGGGATGGCGCGCCGGCCGGTACGCCGCTGCGACGCCAGCTCTGAGTTCGCCGCCCGCGTCCTGCCGGACGCGGGAAGGATCGTTCGATTCGCGCATGGCGCCTCCCGGATACGAATGTCGGATCGCGGCGCATGCCCGGGGTTCGGTCCCGTATGCAAGCGCTGCACACCCAGGAGCAGGTCGCATGCCCGGTCGCCTCGCCGCGCAGTGCCACGCACGGCACAGATGACATAGTGGGCGCTATCGCGGTAGCGCATGCGGCAAAGTCCTCATCCCGGCAAGGAACAAGAGCCGCGTTCCCGGCAACTCCCTGGCATATACGGCCGCTATCGAGCGGCGACCGCTTCGGATGCGCCAGGTTGCCAGCCGCCACCGAGTGCCTTGAACGCGGCAACCGCTGCTCGTGCCGATTCTGTTTGCGCCTGCACGCGCTCATCGGAGGCACGCAGCAAGCTTTCATCGGCCTGCAAGACCTCGATCAGACTGACGACGCCTTTCTGGTAGGCCGCAAACGATGCCGCCCGCGCCCTGCCGAGCGAGTTCACTCCGTCGGCCAGAACGGTAGCCTGCTCCTCGCGCTTGACGAGCGCCGAGAACGCGTTTTCGACGTCCTCGGTGGCGTGCAGCGCGGCGAGCCGGTAGGCGGCCAGCATTTCGGCCTCCTGTCCTTTTGCCTGCGCGATCTGCGCATTGATCCGGCCGAAGTCGAACAGACGCCAGCGCAAGCCGAGCACGCCGGCAGCCTGATTCGCGCCGCCGGAAAACAGGTTGCCCGCGCCCATTGTCGTTGCGCTGCCGATCAGCCCGCTCAGCGAGAACTTCGGGTAATACTCGGCAATGGCCACACCGATGCGCGCGTTCGACGCCGCGACGCGACGCTCGGCCACGAGCAGGTCGGGCCGGCGCCTGAGCAGCTCTCGCGGGGATCCCATCGTCGCGATCTGCGGCGCAACCGGGATATCACCGTCGTCCAGAAGTTCGGCCCGATGCGTGCCAGGCTGCGAACCGAGCATCACATCGAGCGCATTCATCGACGCGTCCAGCGCCGCTTCCAGCACCGGGACAGATGCGCGAACCTGGGCCAGCGCGCCTTCGGCCTGCCTGACCTGAAGCTCCGCCGCCAGACCTTTTCCATACAACAGATTGATGGTCGACAGCAGATCCTGCTGCGTCTGCACCTGGCGCCGCGCGACCTTCAGGCGGCCCTGCAACCCGCGAATGACGATGTAAATGTCCGCGGTCTGCGCCGCGACGGCCAGCCGCGTCGCCACCGCCCCCGCTTCCGAGGCCCGATAGTCGGCGAGCGCCGCTTCCCGGCCGCGGCGCAGGCCGCCGAACACGTCGAGTTCCCAGCTCGCGCTGAAATTGGCCTCATAGTCGTTGCCGTAACGGTCGAAACCGGGCGTCGAATTCAACACCCGTCCCAACGGAGTCTCGACAGACTGGTAGACGCGCGCGGCCTGGCCGCTGACATTGCCGGACGGCAACAGCGCGGCGTTCGCCGACCCTAGCGCCGCGCGGGCCTGCGCGACGCGAGCTGCGGCCTGCGCAAGATCGAGGTTCTGCGCGAGCGCGAGCGTGACGAACTGCGTCAATTGCGGATCGCCGAAACCCGTCCACCACGTCGCGAGTTCGGCTTCGGCGGCCGCGTGCCGCTGCTCCACGGCGACCTGGCCCTGGAACCGCTCCGGCATGGCCGGATCCGGCTGCACGTAGTCGGGCCCGACGGCGCAGCCGGCCGACAGAGCGGCGGCAAGAACCGCGGCAACGATGGGTTTGGGTAGCATGAGGGTCTTCGCAAGAATCCGGTAGTGACTATAATACCAAATAGTCACTCGTTGTCCATTCCTGTCAGCCCGCAGCCCATGAAAAAAGACGCCCCTCCCCCGATCCCCGCACGCGGTCCGGCCGACCACGACGTACGGGATCAGATCGTGGCCGCCGCCACCGAGCACTTCAGCCGGTACGGCTATGAAAAAACGACCGTGTCCGATCTCGCCAAGTCCATCGGCTTTTCGAAGGCGTATATCTACAAGTTCTTCGAGTCGAAGCAGGCGATCGGCGAAATGATCTGCGCGAACTGCCTGCACCAGATCGAAACCGACGTCCGGGCGGCCGTGGCCGACGCCGGCCTGCCGACCGAAAAGCTGCGGCGGATGTTCCGGGTCTTTACCGAAGCGAGCCTCCGGCTGTTTTTCCGCGATCGGAAGCTGTACGACATCGCCGCATCGGCCGCCACCGGGAACTGGCAGTCGGTGCAGGCGTACGAAGCGCGCGTGCAGACGCTGCTGCAGGACGTGCTGCAGGAAGGCCGCCAAAGCGGCGACTTCGAGCGCAAGACGCCGCTCGATGAAACCGCGATGGCGATCTACCTGGTCATGCGGCCGTATCTCAATCCGCTGCTGTTGCAGTACAACCTCGACACGACCGACGTCGCGCCCGCCCAACTGTCCAGCCTCGTGCTTCGCAGCCTGTCGCCGTGATGCGGCACCGTTTGTGACTATTGACTAATTTAGTCACAAGAACCACAATGAAAGTCCCGATCACTTCGCCAATGGGACTTTCATGCTTCGGCGTCGCCTCGCTCTGTCCGCACTCGCTTCCGCACTGCCCTTCGCGCTAGTCGCTTGCAGCGGAAAAGCGCCTTCCGATCCGCGCACGGAGGCGCCGCTCGTGCGTACCGCCATCGTGCAGGCAGCGGCGCCCGCGTCCCGCTCGTTTACCGGCACCGTCGCCGCCCGCGTGCAGAGCGACCTCGGGTTTCGCGTGTCCGGCAAGGTGCTCGAGCGGCTCGTGGACGCCGGGCAAACCGTCAGGCGCGGCCAGCCGCTGATGCGGATCGATCCCGTCGACCTGAAGCTCGCGGCGCGCGCACGCGACGAGGCCGTCGCGGCCGCGCGGGCCCGCGCGCGGCAGACTGCCGAGGACGAAGCCCGCTACCGCGACCTGCGCGGCACCGGCGCAATCTCGGCATCGGCGTATGACCAGGTCAAGGCGGCGGCCGATGCCGCGAAAGCGCAGCTGAGCGCCGCCGAAGCCGACGCCGACGTCGCGCGCAACGCGACGAGCTATGCGCAGCTCGTCGCGGACGGCGACGGCGTCGTCATGGAAACGCTGGCGGAGCCGGGCCAGGTCGTCAGCGCGGGCCAGCCGGTGGTACGCATCGCCCACGCCGGTAGCCGGGAAGCCGTGATCCAGTTGCCGGAAACCCTGCGCCCCGCCATCGGCTCGGCCGCGCAAGCCGAGCTGTTCGGCAAGCCGGGCGTGAGCGTTCCCGCGACGCTGCGCCAGCTCTCCGATACCGCGGATATCCGCACGCGCACCTTCGAAGCGCGCTATGTGCTGCAAGGCGCGCTGGCCGACGCCCCGTTGGGCACGACCGTCACGATCGAGATCCCCGACGCGCGTGCGACGCTGGCGGGCGGCCTGCAGGTGCCGATCGGCGCGCTGCTCGACGCCGGCAAAGGGCCCGGCGTGTGGGTGGTCGCAGGCGAGCCGGCCAGGGTGGCGTGGCGGCCGGTCGCGGTCGAGCGTCTGGACGACGACAGCGCCCGCGTGTCCGGCGCACTGAAGCAAGGGGACCGGGTCGTCGCGCTCGGCGCGCAGTTGCTGCACGAAGGCGCACAGGTCCGGATGTCCGGTCAGACCGTCGCGGCGGCCAACGAAGGAGCACGGCCGTGAGCGAAGGTCGATTCAATCTGTCGGCGCTCGCCGTGCGCGAGCGCGCGATCACGCTGTTCCTGATCTGCCTGATCTCGCTGGCCGGGCTCGTTTCGTTCTTCAAGCTCGGCCGCGCGGAAGACCCGGCGTTCACGGTCAAGGTGATGACGATCGTCACCGCATGGCCGGGCGCCACCGCGCAGGAAATGCACGACCAGGTTGCCGAAAAGATCGAGAAGCGCATGCAGGAGCTGCGCTGGTACGACCGGACCGAAACCTACACGCGGCCCGGCCTCGCGTTCACGACGCTGACCTTGCTCGACAGCACGCCCCCGTCGGAAGTACAGGAGCAGTTCTATCAGGCGCGGAAAAAGATCGGCGACGAGGCAAGCAACCTTCCGGCCGGCGTGATCGGGCCGCTGGTCAACGACGAATATGCGGACGTCACCTTTGTGCTGTTCGCGCTGAAGGCGAAGGGCGAACCGCAGCGCCTGCTGGTGCGCGATGCGGAAACGCTGCGCCAGCGGCTGCTGCATGTGCCGGGCGTGAAGAAGGTCAACATCGTCGGCGAGCAGGCCGAACGCATCTACGTGCAGTTGTCGCACGACCGGCTCGCGACGCTCGGCGTCAGCCCGCAGGACGTGTTCGCCGCGCTCAACGGCCAGAATGCGCTGACGCCCGCCGGCTCCGTCGAGACCCGCGGGCCGGAGATCTTCATTCGGCTGGACGGCGCGTTCGACAAGCTGCAGAAGATTCGCGACACGCCGATCGTCTCGCAGGGCCGCACGCTGAAACTGTCGGACATCGCCACCGTCGAGCGCGGTTATGAAGATCCGGCGACGTTCATGATCCGCAACAACGGCGAACCCGCGCTGCTGCTGGGCATCGTGATGCGCGACGGCTGGAACGGGCTCGACCTCGGCCACGCGCTGGACAGCGAAGTCGGCGCGATCAATGGCGCGCTGCCGCTCGGCATGAGCCTCACCAAGGTCACCGATCAGGCCGTGAACATCAGCTCGGCCGTCGACGAGTTCATGGTCAAGTTCTTCGCCGCGCTGCTGGTGGTCATGCTGGTGAGCTTCGTCAGCATGGGCTGGCGCGTGGGCCTCGTCGTCGCCGCGGCCGTGCCGCTGACGCTGGCCGTCGTGTTCGTCGTGATGGCCGCGACAGGCAAGAACTTCGATCGCATCACGCTCGGCTCGCTGATCCTCGCGCTGGGGCTGCTGGTGGACGACGCGATCATCGCGATCGAGATGATGGTCGTGAAGATGGAGGAAGGCTATGGCCGCATAGCCGCGTCAGCCTATGCGTGGAGCCATACGGCCGCGCCAATGCTGGCCGGCACGCTGGTGACCGCGGTCGGCTTCATGCCGAACGGCTTCGCACGCTCCACCGCCGGCGAATACACCAGCAACATGTTCTGGATCGTCGGCATCGCGCTGATCGCATCGTGGGTCGTTGCGGTGGTGTTCACGCCGTACCTCGGCGTGAAGATGCTGCCCGACTTCAAGAAGGTCGAAGGCGGTCACGACGCGATCTACGACACGCCCCGCTACAACCGCTTCCGCACGCTCCTGACGCGCGTCATCGCGCACAAATGGCTCATCGCCGGTTCGGTCGTCGGTCTTTTCGTGCTCGCCATTCTCGGCATGGCGATCGTGAAGAAACAGTTCTTCCCGATTTCCGACCGTCCCGAAGTGTTGATCGAGGTTCAGATGCCATACGGCACGTCGATCTCGCAGACCAACGTCGCCGCGTCGAAAGTCGAGGCGTGGCTCGCGAAGCAAAAGGAAGCGAGAATCGTCACCGCTTATGTCGGACAGGGTGCGCCACGATTCTATCTGGCGATGGGACCGGAGTTGCCCGATCCGTCATTCGCGAAGATCGTGGTCCGCACGGACAGTCAGGACGAGCGTGACGCATTGAAGCAGCGGCTGCGTCAGGCAATCGCAGGCGGTCTCGCTCCCGAAGCGCGCGTGCGCGTCACGCAGCTCGTGTTCGGGCCATATTCGCCGTTCCCCGTGGCTTATCGGGTCACCGGCCCCGATCCCGACAAATTGCGCGGTATTGCCGCTGAAGTTGAGCGGGTGATGGACGGTAGCCCGATGATGCGCACGGTCAATGCCGACTGGGGCACGCGTGCGCCGACGCTGCATTTCACGTTGCAGCAGGATCGCCTTCAGGCGGTGGGGTTGACGTCGAGCGCCGTCGCGCAACAACTGCAGTTCCTGCTCACCGGCGTGCCGGTCACCGCCGTGCGCGAGGACATTCGCACCGTGCAGGTCGTCGCGCGCTCGGCCGGCGATGCGCGGCTCGACCCGGCCCGCCTCGGCGACTTCACGCTCGCCGGCGCGAACGGGCAGCGCATTCCGCTGTCGCAGGTCGGCAAGGTCGACGTGCGGATGGAGGAGCCGATCATGCGCTGGCGCGATCGCGTGCCGACGATCACGATGCGCGGCGATATCGCCGAGGGTCTGCAACCACCGGATGTCTCGACAGCGATCACCAAGCAGCTTCAGCCGATCGTCGCGAAACTGCCGAGCGGTTATCGGATCGAGCAGGCCGGCTCCATCGAGGAATCGGGCAAGGCGACAACCGCGATGCTGCCGCTGTTCCCGATCATGCTCGCGGTCACGCTGATCATCATCATCTTCCAGGTGCGCTCGATCTCCGCGATGGTGATGGTGTTCCTGACGAGCCCGCTCGGCCTGATCGGCGTGGTGCCGACGCTGATCCTGTTCGGGCAGCCGTTCGGCATCAACGCGCTGGTCGGCTTGATCGCGCTGTCGGGGATACTGATGCGCAACACGCTGATCCTGATCGGGCAGATCCATCAGAACGAACAGGCGGGGCTCGATCCGTTCCATGCAGTGGTCGAAGCCACCGTGCAGCGCGCGCGCCCGGTGATCCTCACGGCCATGGCGGCAGTGCTCGCGTTCATCCCGCTGACCCATTCGGTGTTCTGGGGCACGCTCGCGTACACGCTGATCGGTGGCACGTTCGCCGGGACGGTCCTCACGCTGGTGTTCCTGCCGGCCATGTACGCGATCTGGTTCAGGATCCGGCCCGGCCATACCGCCGGTTCGCGCGATGGCCGGCATGCGCAGATGTTGCCTGTCGAGCCCGCGCTTCAGCGTGCGCTGGACGCGCGCGATTGACACCCATCCATTCACCGTATCGAAGGAAACAGCCATGTCGAATTCCACCGTCGTACTCGTGACCGGCGTGTCGTCGGGTATCGGGCGCGCCGCCGCAGAGAAGTTCGCCAAACGCGGGTGCCGCGTGTTCGGCACCGTGCGCAGCATCGCGAAAACGGCGCCCGTCGCCGGCGTCGAGCTGATCGAGATGGACGTTCGCGACGATGCGTCCGTTCAATCAGGTATTCGAACGATCGTCGATCGCGCCGGGCGTATCGACGTGCTCGTCAACAATGCGGGAACAAGCCTGATCGGCGCGGTTGAGGAAACCTCCGTGACGGAAGCAACGGCGTTGTTCGACACCAACGTGTTCAGCATCCTGCGTACGACCCAGGCCGTACTTCCGCACATGCGGGCACAACGGCGCGGACGGATCGTCAATGTCAGCTCGGTGCTCGGCTTTTTGCCGGCGCCATACATGGGACTCTATGCGGCGTCCAAGCACGCGGTGGAGGGGCTGACCGAAACGCTGGATCACGAGGTGCGCCAGTTCGGTATTCGCGCGACGCTGGTCGAACCGTCGTTTACGCGGACCAACCTGGACGTCAATGCGCCGCAAGCAAGCGCGCCGATCGCCGATTACGACCGCGAGCGAACGCTTGCATCGCGCGCGGTCATCGACAGCGTGAAAACCGCGCCCGAGCCCGACGGCGTGGCCGCCACCATTGTCGATGCGGCGCTCGGCGCATGGCGCATGCGGCGCACGCCGAACGGCGAGGCATCGCTGTTGCGCAAGTTGCGGCGCTTCATGCCGGCGGGCCCTGTCGATGCGAGCCTGAGAAAGAAATTCCGGCTCGCGTAATGCGGTTGGCAATGAAACGGCCTTGAACAAGAGCCGCCTGGTTGCTGCCAGCGGCGGCACGATCGTGCTGCCCGTCATGGGGACGCTCACGATCGAAGACGGCATGATCACCGTGTGGCGGGACTATTTCGATCCGACCGATTTCGATCGGCAGCTCGCGTTGATCGAGCGCTGAGTCGGGCATTCACGACATCGAGCGTCGAAATACATGATCGAAGGTCGAGCCTTTCGGCTCGACTCATGATTGACCGCGACCTATCGCCTCCGACGCGAAACGCTTACGGTGACGTACACGTATAGTTCTCCGCCAGCGTCGCCGCCTTTGCGTCATTGGAGGGTCCGGTGTAGCGCGGGTACTGCGGATACTGGCACAAGGGTCGGGTGAACGCCACGCTGCCATCCGTGTTCAACTTCGATGCAACAAGGTTCTCCGGCGCCTTGTCTTTCGTTACCCATTGATCCAGCACGGCCACCAGGTTGACGGAATCCGCACCCGGTCCGCCCGAGCAGTGATCAACCCCCGGCGCCTGGTAATACCGGGCGAACGAGCCAACCGTCGATGCACCGAGCGTAGCTTGCAGCTTCTGGTAATACGCCGTCGTTGCACGGTGACTCAATGCCATATCCGACGTGCCGTGCCAGAGAAGCAGCTTCCCGCCATGGCTGACGAACGGGCTCAGGTCCGCATTCGTCGCGCTATTGAGCGCAGCCATCGTGAACAATGCCGCCGTGTTCGAATTCCAGTCGTACGTCAGGGAATTCGCGTTGGGGTCATTGCTCAGATAGGACTTCACCGTCGCATCCTGAAGAAGGAACTGGGCCGAACCGCTACCGTTGCCCGTTGCGCCCGTGAGCCATTGCGGCCATCCGCCCGGATCGTCTTCATTTCCCGTCAGTGCCCAGCCTTGATAGGTGTACGCACCATTGGCAAAACTTGACGTACTCGTCCAGGTGTTCACCACGGCAAGCTGAGCGTCGGATAGACACGAATCGCCCGCGTCGCTCCCGCCGGGACAGCGAAGCACCGCGGGATCGAAGTTGCATGCGGACGGGTTGGACACCACTCCATCCGCGATTCCGTCCGCAGCATCGCATGTGTCTCGAACCGCTTTCGCCAGTAGCAAAATCTTCCCGGCGGTGAATGCCGCCCCGGGGGCCGCGATCGCCTTGGCGTTGCGATTGAATGCGCCCATGAAGCCCGGCCAATCGTATGCCGGCGCCCGGACAATCACACCGTCGAAGAGATCGGGGTTCCGCTGGATAGCCATCAGGCCCTCGCGTCCGCCGTTGGAGCAGCCTTCGTAATACGACCGATCCGGTGCCTTGCCATAGACCAGATGCAGCATGTCCTTGGCGGCCGCAGCAGTCGTCGGAACCGAGCCTGAGCCGAACATGGATGCCAAAAAAGGATCCGCAGCGAATGAGGCGTCCGCGACGGAAGTACCGATGTGCCCGCCATTGCTTTGAACGATTGCGTATCCTGCCTTCAGGATTTCCGGTCCGCTCCATACGAAATTCTGGATCGAACCGTCGTAACCGCCACCGCCCGCATACAGCAGTTTGCCGTTCCAGTTATCGGGTAACTGCACCTGCATGACGAGTTGAGGCGAGATCAGCGCCGAGACCTTGCAGTAGGCCGGACCGGCACTTGTCGCCGGCACCATCGATGCATCGGTTACCGATGCCCCCCCTGCGGACTTTCCCTTCAACGCGTCGCAGGCTTGTTGAGCTGACAGCGATATCCGGGGCGGTGGAGCGTCGTCGCTTCCACCACAACCCGATATTCCCATGGATGCAATGACGGCCAGGGTCATGGCCAACACCGGCTGTTTGGGCGTCTTTCTCACCTTTGTCTCCTCCTGATTGGAATCGCATAGCGCCATGGTCGAGAGCGCAAGGAAATGCTGCACGCGTTGCGCGTCCGCATTTGTCTTGCGAATGACATTCGACGGCTACGTAAACCGTTTTCGGGAAAACACCTATCAGAAAATGGGCCGATGTGTCGCACGTCATCTTGTTATGTGACGAGCTTCGCGCACCTTTCGAGAAAGTGATGCGGAGCCGCGAGCAGACGTTTCGCCAGCATTCCAGGCATCACGTAATTAAGTCATCCTGTTCGTCGGGTGGATCTCGCGACACGGTGCATTATCCCGGGCGCGTTTTCGGCACACCCGGATTGACATCTCGTCCTTCGGAAATTTGCGAGCCCGATTTTTGGGTTCTTCGCGGAAAACCGCAGAGGGTTCGATAGCGATTGCGCAATTTGACGCCTGACTCCACGGAGGTCAGCGGGAGGAACCGCTCGATCGCAAGACACTACACGCCCGATAAAGCCGTAATGGCTTCTCGACTTCCGACCAGTTCCCGAAGCCGGAATTTCTGGATCTTTCCCGTGCCGGTCTTGGGCAGTACCCCGTAGACGACTCGAACAGGGCATTTGTAGTGGGCAAGCCGTTCGCGGCAAAAGCCGATGATCTCGGCTTCGTCCGGGACCGAGGCGCCTGGCTTCAACTCGATGAAGGCGCAGGGCGATTCACCCCATTTGGCATCGGGCTGAGCGACTACAGCTGCGATGAGAACCGCCGGATGCCGATGCAGAACGTCTTCGACTTCAACCGAAGAGATGTTCTCTCCCCCCGAGATGATGACGTCTTTCGAGCGGTCGGTGATCTGGATATAGCCGTCCGGATGCACCACGGCGACGTCGCCCGTATGGAACCACCCTCCGCTGAACGCAGCCGCTGTCGCGGCCTCGTTCTTGAGGTAGCCCTTCATCACGATATTGCCCCGGATCAGCAGTTCGCCTTGCGTCTTGCCGTCCCAAGGCACGGGCGTACCGCTACCCTGATCCGCGACACGGAGTCCCTCCAGGCCCGCCGCCCGACTCCCCTGTCTCGCCATCAGACGTGCCTTGTCGTCCAACGGCAGATCGTTCCACGCGGGCTCGACGAAGCAACTCACGGGCGTACCCGACGCTTCGGTGATGCCGTAGACGTGCTCGACATCAAAGCCCATCTCCGACACGGCCTTCAGTACGGCAGCCGGTGGAGGCGAACCGGCCGTGCGCACACGAACGGTATGCGGCACCGGCAAGCGCTCTGCTTCGGAAGAACTGGCCAACGATGCGAGCACGATGGGCGCGGCGCAGAAATGATCGACGCGGTGCTGCCGAACGGCCTTGAAGATATTCGAGGCCGTCACCTTTCGCAGGCAAACATGCGTGCCCGCCACCGCCGTAACGGCCCACGCGAAGCACCAGCCGTTCGCGTGAAACAACGGAAGCGTCCAGAGATATACCGGGCGACGCGGCATCCCCCAATCCGTCAGTTGAAGCATGCTCATCAGGTACGCGCCGCGGTGGCTCGGGACAACGCCCTTGGGGTCCGAAGTCGTTCCCGACGTGTAGTTCAAGGCGATTGCATCCCACTCGTCCGATGGCCAGACGCCGGAAAAATCGGGATCGCCTTCCGCAAGGAACGCGTCGTACTCGAGCTCGCCTATCGGATCTCCAAACGCCGCGTCGATATCGGCAATATCAATGACCAGCGGCTTGTTCTCGAGCTGTTCAAGCGCGCTTGCCGCCAACGAAGAAAACTCTCTGTCCACCAACAAGATCTTGCATTCGCCATGACGCAGGATGAACCGGACGCCATCGGCGTCCAATCGGCAGTTGATCGCGTTGAGGACTGCCCCGGACAGCGGCACTCCGTGATGCGCTTCGACCATCGCCGGGGTGTTCGGAGCAAGGATGGATACCGTGTCCCCACGCTTGATCCCGCGCTTGACCAGCGCGCTGGCTAGACGACGACACCGCTCCCTTGTCTGTTTCCATGACTGCGTCAATTCTCCATGAACAATTGCAGTGTGATCGGGATACTGGTCCGCGCATCTGTCGAGAAAGTGAAGCGGTGTCAGCGGCACGTGATTGGCCGGCGTGCGATCCAGCCCTTTCCCATAGATGTTTTCGCTCATTTCCACGTCTCCTCATCGGTTTATGAATGCTCGTCCTTCGAGGCATCCCGTCTTTGATCTGCTACAGCAGTCTAGAGAAGGTTCGGCGGGCGAAATGTCACCCCCGAGACATTCCCGCGGAGCATGAAAATTTCATCGAAGCGAAACGCCGATTGTCTTGTGCAAGACATTGGTGCCGGAGGTAGATGGCTACTCTCGTCGTGTGGACATGCGGTCCGCATGACTGGATAGCGAGGTCGTAGATGGAACGAGTAGCAGCACCGCCGGATGAACTGTCAGCGATCCGGTCGGCCGTTGAATGGGCAATTACCACGCGACGCAGCGCACGAGCCTATCTCCCGACGCCAGTGCCCGAGGCGACCATCAAGGCAATTCTTGACGTGGCTCGCTACGCGGCAACCGGCGTGAACATTCAACCGTGGAAAGTCCACGTCGTCGCCGGCGCGGCTCGAGATCGCGTATGCAACGCGATCAAAAAAATCGACGCCGATCCGTCGCTGGCAGACATGCACGCCGATGAGTGGGACTACTACCCGAACGAATGGGTATCCCCCTACATCGACCGGCGTCGCGCGCTCGGATGGACGCTATACGGGCTGCTCGGCATCCAAAAAGAAGACAAATCGAGGATGCGCGAACAGCACGGCCGCAACTACCAATTCTTCGATGCGCCCGTCGGGCTGTTCTTCACCATCGACCGCGTGATGCAGCAGGGCAGTCTGCTCGACTACGGGATGTTCTTGCAGAACATCATGATCGTCGCGCGCACCCATGGCATCAGCACGTGCCCGCAGGCCGCCTTCATGAAGTATCACAAGATCATCGAGAAAGAGCTTGCTCTCGAGTCCGGCGAAATGTTCCTGATCGGAATGAGCATGGGCTATGCGGACGAAAGCCGCATTGAAAACGCACTCGTCTCCGAGCGAGCGCCCTCTTCCTCTTTCACCGTCTATCACACCACCTGAATCCGCCCACAGAGCGGTCGCTTGCAGCATCCACGAAATCCATAAGGAAATGGAGGAGACAATGAGTAACGACATCGATGTTCAGAAGATTGTTCAGGGCGCAAGGCTCTCCCGGTTTCACGGCGTAATTCTGTTCTGGTGTGTGCTGATCCTGGTGCTCGACGGCTACGACCTCGCCGTCGTCGGCGCAGCGCTGCCGTCGATCATGAAGGATATGGGCGTCAACGCCGCAAAGGCCGGCTTCATGGCGAGCTCGGCACTGTTCGGCATGATGTTTGGCGCCATTTACCTCGGAACACTGGCTGACAAGATCGGTCGTCCGATTTCGATCTGTGCATGCATCGGGTTATTCAGCGTCTTTACCGCTGCAGCCGGTCTCACACACGATCCCGTGTCCTTTGGCATCACCCGGTTTCTGGCCGGCCTGGGAATCGGCGGCGTCCTTCCGATCGTAACCGCGCAGATGGGCGAGTTCGCACCACGTGCCATCCGGGCGCGCCTCGTGACGATCGTGTTTGGCGGCTACTCGATCGGCGGGATTCTCGTCGCGCTGACCGGCAAGCAGATGATCGAATCCTATGGCTGGCAATCGGTCTTCTTCATCGCCGGGACACCGGTATTGCTTATCCCGTTCATCCTGATGACGATGCCCGATTCTCTCGCTTTCCTGGTCCGGAAAAATCGCACCGAGAAGATCGCAAGGATGATTCGGAAGATTGCACCGAATGTCCGGCTTCACCCCGGCGATCGGTTCGTCATACCGCAACAGGCAATGGGCAGCACGCCCGTGGCGGGCCTGTTCCGCGATGGCCGCGGATTCAGCACGGTCATGATCTGGATCGCGTTCTTCATGGGCCTCTTCATGGTGTACGCGCTGAGTTCCTGGCTGACGAAACTCATGGCAATGTCGGGCTACAGCCTGGGGTCGGCATTGACGTTCGTACTCGTCTTCAACGTCGGTGCCGTCATCGGCGCAGTCGGCGGAGGGTGGCTTGGCGACAAGTACAACATCAAGTATGTGCTGGTTGCGTTCTATGCTGCGGGCGCCGTCTCGCTGGCGTTGATGGGGTATGCCAGGTCCACCGAACTGCTGTTCCTGATCGTGTTCGTGGTGGGCGGCTCGACGCTCGGAACCCAACTCCTGGCCTACGCGTATGCCGGGGAGTTTTACCCTGCGGTGATCAGATCGACGGGCGTCGGGTTCGCGTCGGGCGTCGGTCGCCTTGGCGCGATTGCCGCGCCCGTGCTGATCGGCATGTTGGTCACAATGCGCCTGCCCCTCGAACAGAATTTTCTGGCAATCGCTTTTGCGGGCGTACTTGGCACCATCGCGGTCACGATGATCGACCATCGCCGCAGCGCGGCATCTCTGCGCGATGCGGACATGGCTCCGACGCGCCTCGATGCCACGTCGTCCGCCAGCAGCTAGACGGTTCATTTCCAGGCCGGGGCCCGGTCGATGCAGATCGGTAACGGCGCATCGATACCTGGTGATCAGGGTTCGCTTTCACGCGCTGAAGCTGCAAGATCGCCAGCGAAGAGGACGCTGCGCCGGCATTCGAAGCCGCAATCGCATTGGGCCCGGCGAACCGTGCCTGCCGCGTCCCCGCAGACGATGTCGCTACCGCGCGACCGTTACCGGCAGTACCTGCGAGCCGGAAACTCCACGCAAGCAAAACGTGATGATAGCCGTCACGTGGGCGCTCATCTGCTCTGCATCGGGCGCGGCGCTGCTGGTTAACGGGACGACCAGTCCCTCGAAAAGACACCCGACAATGCAGTCCGCCGAAGCCATCGCATCTTGTGCCGGGAACTCTCCATCCGCCATCCCCTGCTCGATGATGGTCTTGAATACCCTCGCCAACGCCCTGTGATAGGTCAGGCGCATTGCCTCGACATCGGGCTCGACAGGTTCGGCAACCAGCGAATAGGCCAGGCGCCGCCCTCGCAACGCGCGGCTGGCGAAAGTCCAGACTGCGGCTCCTAGCCGCTCTGCGGCTGTGCCGTCGCGCATGGCGATGCCCGCGACAACATCAACTTCACGCTGCGCCGTCGTCTTGACCACCTCGACCATCAGGTCCGTCTTCGATGCGAAATAGCGGTACAGCGTGCCGATCGCTATCCCGGCGGCTTCCGCGATCGCACACATTTGCGCGTCGCGAAACCCCACTTCGGCAACCAGATCGCGAGCAGCTTTCACGATCAACGGATGCTTGTCGGCCCCTCTGCGGCGAACGCGAACACGCGCCGGACTACCTAGAATTTCCATTTCATTTACCGTCACATCTGAAGCGCACGCTGGAATCCCGTCGTTCTTCCATGCACGACCATGATCACTGACGTCGAATCGTCTGACCGTTGAGCCCCTGTACGTCGCGAATGATACGCCTATGCGAAACATCGAGCATGGGTTTGCAATGTGCCGGTACAAACACCTATCGCCCGCTTCTTGACAGCCAGTATGCCGGAATCTACTCTTAAGCGAACTTGAATTCTATTTAACGGATCGATCGACACCTCCAGATTTTCCGGACGGCGCACGGACCTTCGCACCACGTGATCCGTGGCGCAAAGAGCCCTCACGCAACGGCACGCTACTGTTCCGAACGATGAATCAACTTTGTGGCATGCAAACCATCAAGGCAAAGCGGGAAGCTGCGCCTCCGGCCACGGAGATAACCCGGCCCTGCAACCCGGAAGATCTCGGCGTCCGAAAACATGACGAAGGTCCCGGTAAATCCGAAGGCCTTGCCGTCGACGACTTTCTCGCCCGCTGCTCCTGGTACGGCAATCTGACCGAGGGCCAAAGGGAGATAGTCAAGCGCGATTGCTTCGACAGGTCTTACAGTCCCGGTGCAATTGCTTGCCACCGGGGCGACGCCGTGGACCATTGGCTCGGTGTGATCGAAGGAATAGTCAAAGTCGATACCGCGTCGAAAAAAGGACGTGTCGTAACGTTCGCAGGTATCCCGGCAGGCTCGTGGTTCGGGGAAGGCAGCGTGTTGAAGGAAGAACCTCGCGCCTACTCCGTCACCGCGGTCCGGGACAGCCGGCTGGCCTTCATGCCTCGTTCGACATTTCTTTGGCTCCTGGAGAACAGCCACACGTTCAGCCGCTATGTGATCGACCAGCTCAACGCCCGATGCGGCTACTACATCGGTCTGGTTCAAAACTTGCGGATACACGAAGCGCCCGCCCGCGTGGCGTTTTGCCTGACCGAGCTGTTCAACCGGCAGTTGTATCCTGCTACGGCGATGACGCTGGGCTTCTCGCAGGAAGAGATCGGCAGGCTGTCGGGGCTCTCCCGCCAGAACGCCAATCGCGCGCTTCGCACGTTGGCCGATGCAGGCCTGATCCTCGCCGAATACGGGGCGGTGCACATCCTGGATCTTGAAGGCCTGAGGGAATTCGCGCATTCGGAGGATTGAACCCGTACGCAATCGACGCCAGCGGCATACGCCGGATTCCTGACAAGTTGAGCACCATCGGCGATCACCGTTGCAGCACCGCCACCGCCTTGATCTCGACGATATAACCGGGCGCGCCGCCGAGCATGTGCGCACCGACCGCCGTCCACGCCGGCTTCGGATGCGCATCGATGTAACGGTCGCGAACCTGCATGAACAGCGGCAGGTCGCGCATGTCGGTATGGAACGTCGTCAGGTCGACCACGTCGTTGAACGATGCGCCGGCGGCTTCCAGCACGAGCTTCAGGTTCTCGAACGCCTGCACGATCTGCGCTTCGCGGCCTTCGACCAGCTGCATCGCCGCGTCGCGGCCGATCTGGCCGGACACGTAAAGCGTATCGCCGACCTGCAGGCCCGGCGCGTAGCCGATTTTTTCGTACACCGCTTCCATTCCCGCCGGAACGATGGCTTTGCGATCACGCATGAATGTCTCCGTGGCCGGCGTCTTGGCGCCGGCCGGTTGATTGTCGATGAATAAAGGCAAGCGGCGCACCGCTCAGCCCGTATCGCCGCCCGCGACCGGCAGCACCGTGCCGGTGATGTAGCTCGCTTCGTCGGATGCCAGGAACAGGATCGGCGCGATCTGCTCGTCGAGGCTACCGTAGCGCTTGAAGAACGTCGAATCGGTCACCTGCCGCACGGCTTCGCTCATCCACGCCTGTTCCTGCTCGCTGTCGCCGGCCGCATTGCGCGGCACGCGGCGCGGCGGCGCGCTGGTGCCGCCCGGCGCGGTCGCGACGACGCGGATGTTGCGCTCCGCGTATTCCATCGCGAGTGCCGCCGTCAGCGCATTGACGCCGCCTTTCGCCGCCGCATACGGCACGCGGCGAATCCCGCGCGTCGCGTTCGACGAGATGTTGACGATCGTGCCGCCGCCGCGCGCAAGCAGGTGCGGCAGCGCCGCGTGGCACGTATAGAGCGTCGGCATCAGCGAGCGGCGGATTTCCGCGTCGATCTGCGCCGGCTCGAACTCGGCGAACGGCCGCATCCGAATCGCGCCGCCGACACCGTTGATCAGGATGTCGATGCCGCCGAACGTCTGCACCGCACACGCGATCGCCGCGTGCGCGCCTTCGTAGGTTTCGAGATCCGCGACGAATCCGGCCGTCTCGCCGCCCGTCGCTTCGGCCGCGACCTCGGCGACGAAATCCGCGCGATCGACGAACAGCACCTTGCCGCCTTCGGCCGCCGCGCGCAGCGCGACACCGCGGCCGATGCCCTGTGCCGCGCCGGTGACGACGACGACCTTGCCCGAGAATCGTTGCATGATCATGCCGCCTTTGCCGTGACGTTGGGGGTGAACTTCTCGTAGTGGAAGCTGTTCGGCTTCACGCCTTCGTCGTCGAAGTACGTGCGCACCGCGTCGACCATCGGCGGCGGCCCGCACAGATAGACGTCGACGTCGCCGTCGTTCAGCGCATCGGCCGGAATGTGCTGCGTGACCCAGCCCTTGCGCGGATGGCTCGACCCGGCGTCCGCGACGACGGTCGCGAAGCTGAAGTTCGGCAGTTTCGCCGCATACGCTTCGATCGCGTCGACCAGCACGAGATCGAGATCGCGCGTCACGCCGTAGATCAGGTGCACCTTCTGCTGCGAACCAGTACGCGCCAGCACCTCGAGCATCGACAGGAACGGCGCGAGGCCCGTGCCGCCCGCGAGGAACAGCAGTGGCCGCTGCACGTCGCGCAGGTAGAAGCTGCCGAGCGGCCCGTGCAGCTCCAGCCTGTCGCCCGGCCGCGCCGATTCGAGCCACGTGCTCATCACGCCGCCGGGAATCTTCTTGATCAGGAAGCTGACCTTCGCATCGGCCGGCGCCGACGAGAACGAATAGGAACGGTGCTGGCCGCTCGCGGGCACGTCGATGTTCACGTACTGGCCCGGCAGGAACACGGGCGCGGCCGCGCCGACGTCGAGTTCGAGCACGACGGCCGCATCGTTGTGCTGCTCGACCTTGGTCACCGTCGCGGCGAACCCGCTGTGGCCGGTCTTGCATGCGACCGACGACGTCGGCACCGCGATCACGCAATCGCCTTGCGGCACCATCTGGCAGGTCAGCACGAGGCCGCCGTCCTTTTCGTCTTCGGTGAGCGCGTCGTCGATGTAGTCGTCGCCGAGGTCGTAGCTGCCGCTTTCGGCGCGGCACTTGCAGGTGCCGCACACGCCGTCGGAACAGTCCATCGGCAGGTTGATCTTCGCGCGGAAGGCCGCGTCGAGGACTTTCTCGCCGGCCTTGCAGTCGATGAAGCGGGTCACCCCGTCCTCGAAATTCAGTGCAATCTTGTAGCTGGACATGGCATCACCTCCACTTCCCTTCATGACAAAACAACGGCGTCAGACGTGATAGACGTCGAGCACCTGCCGGATGTAGTCGTTCTTCAGCACGATCTTCTTGTACGAGATCAACCACGCGTCGCCCGCCTTGCGCAACGTGACGAACATCGTGCCGAAGAAGTGATCGGTCACGCGGTAACGATGGTTCAGCGTATGAAAGTTGTAGCGCACGTCGACCTCGTCGCCGCGTTCGGCCAGCACCTCGACGTTCGTCACGTTGTGGCTGGTACGCGGCTCGGGCGTCGACGCGCCGCTGCGCTCGGTCTTGATCCGGAACACGCGATCCTCGAGGCCGCCGCGATCCGGGTAGTACATCAGCGAGATCTGGCTCTGGTGGTCGTCGGTCGGCCGATCGTCGTCGTCCCACGCGGGCATCCAGTACGTGACGTCTTCCGCATAACAGGTCAGCCACTCGTCCCACTGGCGATCGTCGAGCAGGCGCGCTTCGCGATACAACGCTGCGCAGATAGTCCGGTAATCGAAGTTCATGCCGCCACCTCCCCGCGTTCCTTCTTCAGCGCATCGCGCATCACCTGCACCCAGTGTTCGTGCTGGCACACGAACAGCCCTTCGTCCTCGCTGCGCTCGCCGGAAATACGCGGGTTCAGCCCCATCTTCCTCGCGTTCTCGTCCGGGCCGTCGACCCACAGCGGCGCGCCGCGCGACAGGTCGTTCCACATCGCCGTGATGCCCGCATAACCGGCCTGGCATGCGCGGAACTCCTCGAGATCGTCGGCGGTACCCATGCCCGTCACGTTGAAGAAATCCTCGTACTGACGAATGCGGAGCGTGCGGTCGGCTTCGCTCTCGCCCTTCGGCGCGAAACAGAAGATCGTGACTTCGGTCTTGTCGACGCCGAGCGGCCGCACGACGCGGATCTGCGTGCTGAACTGGTCCATCAGGAACACGTTCGGATACACGCACAGGTTGCGCGTCTGGTTGACGATGAAATCGGCCTGCACGTCGCCGACGCGCGCCTTGATCTCTTCACGGTGCTGGTACACGGGCCGCACTTCCGGGTTCATCGTTTTCGTCCACAGCAGGATGTGGCCGTTGTCGAAGCCGTACACGCCCGCGACCGACTTGCTCCAGCTGTTCGCGTCGACGGCCTTGGTGCCGTCTTCCTTGCGGCGGCCCATGGTCGCCGCGTAGTTCCAGTGCACGGTGCTGACGTGGTAGCCGTCGCAACCGTTCTCCATCTGCATCTTCCAGTTGCCTTCGTAGATGTAGGACGAGTTGCCGCGCAGCACTTCGAGCCCGTTCGGCGCCTGGTCGACGATCTGGTCGATGATCACGCGCGTTTCGCCGAGGTAGTCCTCGAGCGGCAGCACGTCGGCGCTGAGGCTGCCGAACAGGAAGCCGCGATAGTTCGCGAAGCGCGCGACCTTCTTCAGGTCGTGCGACCCGTTCGTGTTGAACTGCACCGGATACTCGGTCGTCTTCTCGTCCTTCACCTTCAGCAGCTTGCCGGTGTTAGAGAACGTCCAGCCGTGGAACGGGCACGTGAAGCTGCCCTTGTTGCCGTGCTTGCGGCGGCACAGCATCGCACCCTTGTGTGCGCACGCATTGATCACCGCGTGCAGCTCGCCGGCCTTGTCGCGCGTGACGACCACCGGCTGGCGGCCGATCCACGTCGTGTAGTAGTCGTTGTTGTCCGGGATCTGGCTTTCGTGCGCCAGATACACCCAGTTGCTCTCGAAGATGTGCTTCATCTCGAGCTCGTACAGCTCGGCATTGGTGAAGATGTCGCGGCGGCAGCGGAATACGCCGGCCTCCTTGTCATCCTGCACGGCGGTGGCAAGCAGGTGATCCAGTTCGTTGGCTTGGTCGAGGGTGGCGGACATGTTGGCTCCTCCCATGCGCGTGCCGCGTCCTGCAACGCACGCTCGCATCGGTATCGGTTGAATCTCTGGGGGACCCGGCCGGCGGCGGCGCATGCGCGCCGCGCCGGCGGGCGGTCAGGCCGTCGCGGCTGCGCGCAGGCGGTGGACGATCTGGTTGTCCTTGCCCTGTACCAGCGGCGTCAGCACGAAGTTGAACTCGATGTCCTGGTACGCATCGGCCTTCATGCCAAGTGCCGCGCCGCCGGTCTTGTCGACCACCGGCGGGATCAGTTCCTCGCGCGTCGCATACGCGAAGTCGTCCCAGATCAGCGGATCGCCGGCGATGTTGAACTGCGTCGTCAGCTTGCGGTGGTCGTGGCTGTCGACGAAGAAGTGCACGTGCGCCGGGCGGTTGCCGTGGCGGCCGAGGCCGTTCAGCAACTGCTGGGTCGCGCCCTGCGGCGGGCAGCCGTAGCCGACCGGCATCAGCGTGCGGAATTCGTACTTGCCGTCCGCGCCCGTCCTCACCGCGCCGCGCAGGTTGAATTCGGTCTGCGCGCCGGTCGGGTCGAAGTGCGAGTAGAAGCCCTTCGAGTTCGCGTGCCAGCATTCGACCACCGCGCCCGCTACCGGCTTGCCGTCGAGGCCGGTCACCGTACCGTGGATCACGAGCGGGCCCGCGCCTTCGTCCGCGTCGAGGTCGATCTTCGATACGCCGTCGCGCACCGGCGCGCCCGCCACATACAGCGGCCCTTCGATCGTGCGCGGCGTGCCGCCGTCGAGGCCGACCGCCTTGTCCTCGGCATCCATCCGGATGTCGAGATACTTCTCGAGGCCGAGGCCGGCCGCGAGCAGCGCTGCTTCGCCATCCTGACCAAGCTTGTTCAGGTAGTTGACGCCGGCCCACACTTCGTCGGGTGTGATGTCGAGATCGTCGATCGCCTTGAACAGGTCGCCGAGCAGGCGCAGCACGATCTGCTGCGTGCGCGCGTTGCCGCCGTTGCCGCCGGCGTTCGACGCGGCCTTCAGCAGATCCTGCACTTCCCGGGTATCGAAAACTTTGACGCTCATGATGGTGTCTCCACGTGTATTTGGGGGAATGACGGCTTTGCGTGACTCGGGTTAGCGCGCGACTTTCGTCAGCCCGTCGCGGGTGAAACGCCTGACCTTGTCCTCGTCGAGTTCGATGCCGAGACCGGGGCCGTCCGGCACGGTCAGTTCGAAATCGCTGTAATCCAGCGGCTGCGTCAGGATCTCTTCGGTGATCAGCAGCGGCCCGAACAGTTCGGTGCCCCACTGCAGGTTCGCGAAACTCGCGAACAGGTGCGCGGAAGCGACCGTGCCGAACGCGCCTTCGAGCATCGTGCCGCCGTACAGCTCGATGCCGGCCGCGTCCGCGATCGCGGCCACGCGTTGTGCCGCGAACAGCCCGCCGCTCTGCTCGATCTTGATCGCGAACACGTCCGCGCCGTGATGCTTCGCGATGTCGAATGCGCTGTCGGGGCCCTGCAGGATTTCATCGGCCATCAGCGCGACCGGGAAGCGGCGCATCAGGCGCGCGAGCGCCGCGGCCGACGCGACCGGCTGCTCGACCAGCTCGCAGCCGGCATCGGCCAGCGCCGGAATCGCGCGCGCGGCCTGCGTTTCGCTCCACGCCATGTTCACGTCGACGCGCACCGACGCGCGCTCGCCGACGGCCCGCTTGATTTCGGCCACGTGCCGGATATCCGCGTCCGGAGACTTTGCGCCGATCTTCAGCTTGAACACGTTGTGGCGGCGCAGGTCGAGCATCCGTTCGGCTTCGGCGATGTCGATGGACGTGTCGCCCGAAGCGAGCGTCCATGCAACCGGCAGGCGGTCGCGCCGGCGCCCGCCGAGCAGTTCGCCGACCGGCACGCCGAGCCGCTTGCCGTGCGCGTCGAGCAGCGCGGTTTCGAGCGCGCTCTTCGCGAAGTGGTTGACCTTCGCGAGCTTGCCGACGAACGCCATCAGCGTCTGGATGCGCGTCGCGTCCTTGCCGACGATCGCCGGTGCAAGGTACGTGTCGATCGCGAGCTTCATCGCCTCGGGGCTTTCCGGGCCGTACGCCATGCCGGCGATCGTGGTGCCCTCGCCGATGCCCGTCGCGCCGTCGCTGCAGAACACCTTCACGAGCATCAGCGTCTGGCCGTGCATCGTCGCGACCGACAGCTTGTGCGGGCGGATCGTCGGCAGGTCGACGAGACGGGTTTCGATGCGTTCGATGGTGACGGTGGACATGGGGCGCGCTGCTTGTGGGGAGTTCATGGGACGGATTTATACGCGCCGGGCAAATTCACCGTCCAATACTTTTAGTCGCGGATTTTTATACCTGACAGGTATTGAAATCCGGGAATAATCGCGTTTTAGTGCGATGCACCATACCTGTTTTGGCTGGTTATTGGTGCGCAGAGCCTTGCTGGAGCGGGATGAGAACGGATGCGGGAAGCGGCCGGTCGAGCGTTGCGCCGAAGGCGCTTGCAGGCGGGTAACGACCGCGGAAATCAGCGGTCGTCACGGGAAGGTAAGGGTTTTCCTGATGGGAAAGCAGGCCGGGCGGCAGCGGCATGATCGGCCGCTGCTTCGTCCCGCCAGCGTGAATATCCGTTCAGCGGCCAGCCGCCGCGACCGACGCCTGCCATTGCGCGGCCACGCCGGCGTAATCCTTGACCTTGAAAGCCGAGCCGTCCTGGACATGGACCAAGCCAAGCGTCCGGTCGGCCAGCGGCTTGTCGTGCTCGTCCGTCGCGATCTTGACGATCGCATGCGCGCGAATATGCACGAGACCTTCCGGATAGTCGGACGACGGGTTCGCCAGCGTCACCGTCACGAACGGGCCGAGGTCATGCAGAAGTTGAGCGGCCGGCGGATGGTCGGCCATCAGCAAACTGCCGCCCTTGACGCGGTCGTCCACGCGAATGGCCATGCTGTCCGGCCGCCGCTGCGCGGCGCTCGGCAGCGACATCCAGAGCACATGATCCGGGTTCACATAAACGACATCGGGATCGCCCATGGCGTCGCGCGTTTCAATCCGGGGTATCGGCATGAGGGTCTCCAGTCGATCGTTGGGCACTTGGCACAGGTGCGTCGGCCCCATGATGATGCCGCAATATGTCGGCTTTCCACGTGCCTTGCGACGCGGGCCGGCGAACCTCGTCAGGTCCGCACCCGGAGATGGCGCGACCGCCCGTGACCGGTTGGCCTCGCCACGCGCACGTTATTGCCTCGTCGGTGCGCCGATTCCGTCGATGTCGGGTGCCCAGCCCGTCGGGTTGGAGAACTTCAGCGTGTTGGCGCTGCCCTGTTTGAACGCGCCCGTCACCGTCAGCGTCGATACGCTCCCCCACCCGCCGGTCGACGGGAACGCCACGGAGATCGGCGCTGCACCGTCGAAACTGAGCTGCGCGTTCCGCGGTGTCGAATCGCCGTTCACGTACGCGATCGCGACGCTGTACGTGCCGTCCGCCGCAACCGAGATGCCGTTGATCGTCAGCGTCCCGTTGCTGGTGCCGTCACCGTTCCCGATATAGCCGACGTCCTGTCTGCCGGAACAAGCGCCGCATGACGACACGCGGGCCGCACCGCCGAGCGTGTTGCCGGTGGCCTCTGCCTCATAGGCCAGCGGCGGCGGCGGCGGCACCTTCACCGGCCCGGCCACCACGGCGATCGACGTGATCGCGGGCGACGCAGTCGTGCCGTCGAGGCTCGACAAGGTCAACGTGTTCTGCCCGGACTGCAGGTTGACGAAGGCCGTCACCGTGCCGATCGCACTGCCCGTGGGCGGAAACGCGAGCGTCGTTCCGTTGCCGCCGTTCGCACCAAGCTGCGCCTTGACGGTTTCCGTTCCGGTGTTCTGGTAGGCGATCTGAATGTAGCCGCCTGCCGTTTGCGAGGTCACGTTATTGAACGTCACCGCACCCAACCCGATGACCTTCTTCCCGCTTGCGCAGGCAGGGCAGTCCGAATACGAGACGCCGCCCGTCAACGTGCCCGGCAGGTACGTCGTCGACGGAAGGTCCGTGCCGCCCAGCACCAGCATCACGGTGCCGCCGGCGGGCACGCTCGCGACCGTATAGGAACCGGTGGCCGTGCCGAGATTCTTGTGCGCCCAGATATCGCGGACGGTGGCCGAAGTACCCGCGGCGAAACCCAGTTGCTGCCACGTCACGGTCATGTCGCTTGCCGCCGTACCGTTGTTGAACAGCAGAACGGCGCGTTTCCCGGCACCGGCCAGCAGCTTCGCCCAGACCTGCCGCCCATTGGCATCCGCGACCTTCAATCCCTGCAGGCCCAGCATGTCCTGGTCGATTGCGATCAGTTCGGGATTGGTGAGCAAGCTCACCGTATCGCCCGAGAGTGTCTTCGACAGGTCGTTGCCGAGAATCATCGGCGCGCCGGCAACGGCCCACAGATTCACGTGTGCGAGGTCGTTCGCCGCCGTCATGCCCATGCCGGCCACCATCATGTCCGGATCGTTGTAGTAACCGGTATGCTGGCCTTCGGCATGATAGTTGCCGTTGAAGTTGCCCAGCACGGAGCCGAAGTTCGGGACACCGCTCCCCGGCCCGTAGATATCGCCCGTCGTCCGCCACGACGTTGCGATGCCGGCCGCCCAGTCCCACGGCCCGAGGCCGGCATCCGGATATCCGCTTTTGCCGAGCGTGCCCCAGTCGCACATGTTCAGCACCAGCAGTTTTCCGGTGGCGGCATAGGCTTTCTGAATCGCCTGCGATATCGCCGTATAGGCTTGCTGGGGATCGTATCCGGCCGCGCTGCCGCCACACCAGTCGACCTTGACGAAGTCGTAGCCCCATTGCGCGAACTGCAGGAAATCATGATCGTAGTGCGCGTAATCGCTGCCGACAAAATGCGTGCCGTTCGTGTTTCCGCAGCCCTGCGGACCCGAGTCGATATAGATGCCGGCCTTCAGCCCCTTGCCATGAATGTAATCGGCCATCACCTTCATCCCGCCCGGCCATTGGTTGGTGGGATTGCCGTTCATGTCGACGTTGATGATGAAGTTGCCGTTCGCATCGCGCTTTCTGGAGGTCCACCAGCCTTCGTCGATATTCACATACTGGTACTTGTTGCCCGTCGCGAGGTTCGCATTCAGTGCGGCCAGCCCGTCGGCCTGGGCCTTGATCGTATTGAAGCTGACGTTCTCCTCGAGGCTGTTCCACGACGACCAGCCCATCGGTGGCGGATTCACCGCGATCTGCTGCATTGCCGTCGGCGACGTACCCGTGGTTCCGCCGCCTCCGGTCGTTGGCGTCGTTCCGGTGGTCGACGTCGCCCCTGTCACCGACGTGCCCGTTGCCGGCGACGAACCGACATCGTCGCCGCCACATGCGGACAATCCTATCGCCGCAGCAACGAAGCACATCGTCAATATTCCTAAATTATTTCTGCCCTTCATCTCCGTCTCCCGGTTGTTGTGAATGGCGCACGCGGCTCGCTTCGCACGCGTACGCAGATTAATGACGTTTCTTTCCCTGTTTCAATCTTTGCAGCATGCGGTCAAATACTGGGAGATGACGGGTTTTCGAATCGGGAATGTTTTATCGTTAATAATTCAAATAATTGACAGAAACAACCCAATCTTTGGAGATGCGCGCGACGAAACGGAAATAATCCGGATGGCTATGCAGGTTTATGGCGAAACCGGAGGTTCACCCCGCTTCGCCACGACTTGATTTATCGCCGGGAAACACGGCGCCACCGCCTACCCTCGCCACGTTGCCTGCGCCAGCTTCGCCACGAGTTCGTCGTACACCACCCTGATACGACGGGGCATCGGGCCACGCCGCGGCCGATAGACGTGCAACTTCCACGGCTCGGGTTCGAGGCTCGACAGCAACCGCACCAGGCGCCCCTTCTTGATGGTCGGTCGGACGAGATACTCCGAGCACTGGCCGAATCCCAGCCCTGCGCACACGGCCTCGATCTCAGCCTCGGCGTCGTCGGTCAGATAGGCCGGCGACGCAGGCTTGAATTGCTGCTCCCCGCGAAAAATCCACGGCCACGCCCGACCGCTCGCGCGGTCGATCAGGCACGTCACCGGCATCGATTCGAGTGCCTTGAGGTTGTTCGGCTCACCGAGCCGTTTGATCAGCGACGGGGCGCCAACAACCCACATCGGCAACGGCCCGACCATTCGCGCGACAAAGCGGTTATCTCCGATCGCCCCGACCCGCACGCCGATATCGATCTGTTCGTCGACCACCGGCGAAGGCACATCCGACAGCCTCAGATCCGGCACGAGCCCCGGATACCGCTGCATGAGATCGGTCAGGATCGGCTGGACATAATGACGCCCCATGCCTGACGGTGCCGTGATCCTGACGACGCCGACCGGCTCGTCGACCTGAGCGTTCGCGGGCCCGAACAGCCCGTCGACGGCAGAAAGCGCCGCCTGCGCTTCAAGCGCAAACGACTGCCCGAAGGCGGTAATCCGGATACTGCGGGTCGTCCGATGGAACAGGGTTTCGCCCAGCATCTCCTCCAGTTCGCGTACCGCGCGCGTCACGACCTGCGGCGACACACCGAGCCGCGCGGCCGCCTCGCGGAACGTGGGCGCCGCGGCCGCCGCGGAAAAGATCTTCAGGATGTCGAGCCGGTTGAGCATGAGGAACCCTTTTGACGCTCGCGAAGAAGCGATTTTAATTCCCAAAACGGGAATTCTGAATGCGCCATTGTTCCATTTTTTTGCGACCGGCGAACGACCACAATGAACGTCAGACGTCGTTTCGACGTGAATGGTCAACCACTCTGGGGAATCTCATCATGAACGCAAGCACATATCCGGCTCAACTCGAGGACCGCATCGCACTGGTGACGGGTGCGAGTTCCGGCATTGGCCGCGCATCCGCGATCGAACTCGCGCGGCGCGGCGCGAAGGTCGTCGTTTCCGCACGGCGCAAGACCGAACTGGATCGACTGGTCGAGGAAATCACGGCCGCCGGCGGCGAAGCGAAGGCCTTCGCCGCGGACGTCGCGAATGAAGACGAGCTCCGCAAGCTCTTCGATTTCACGGTATCGACCTACGGACGCCTCGACATCGCGTTCAACAATGCCGGCACGGAAGGCGTGTTCGCACCGCTGCTCGAGCAGGATGCCGAACGGTTCGACATGGTGTTCGAACCGAACGTGCGCGGCGTGTTCAATTCGATGAAGTACGCGGCCGAAATCATGCTGCGCCAGGGCTCGGGCAGCATCATCAACAACGCGTCGATGGGCGGGCTCATCGGCTTCGAGAATGCGTCGGTCTATATCGCGAGCAAGCACGCGGTGATCGGGATGACGAAGACGGCTTCGATCGAGTGGTTCAAGCGAGGCGTCCGCGTCAACGCACTGTGCCCCGGGCTGATCGAAACGCCGTTCCATCATCGCGGCATCTGGCCGTCGGACGATGCACGGCAGGGCTTTGCCGCAGCGACACCGGCAGGACGGTGGGGGTCCGCCGAGGAAATGGCGACGATCGTCGCGTTCCTCGCATCGGACGATTCCAGCTATGTGTCGGGGCATGCGCTCGTGGCCGACGGCGGCTATTCGATTGCATGACACCTGAAGCGCGAACCTGAATTCCGTGGCGGCCCATCGTCGCGTAACCGGACCGACAGCGCGAAATGACTGCGCGCGGTCGGTTCGCGCATCCCGGTTCGCACGGGAAGCAAATGCATCGGGCCGCTGCCGCCTTCACTTCACTGCACGCCGGCGGTCGGTGTCGGCTCCGCCATCGCCCGCTTCGCGTGAAGACGCAACGCGAGCCACGCGATCCCGACCGCGAACGCGCCGACCACGCCGCCGAAGGTGCCGACCCACGGCAGCCCGAAGTCGCCCGCGATATGGTTGCCGAGCAGTGCGCCGGCACCGATGCCGACGTTGTACAGGCCCGAGAAGATCGACACGGCCAGGTCGGTCCCCTCCGGCGCCAGCTTCAGCACCCATGCCTGCATCGCGAGGCCGAAACAGACGATCGCCCCGCCCCAGACCAGCGTATGCACGGACAGCGTGACGATGTTCAGCGCGCACGGGAACAGGATCAGCAGGCATCCCGACAACGCAACGATCGACGCCAGCAGGAAATCGTCCGGCCGGTGCGGATAGACGCGATTGAAGCAGAGCGCGGCCGGCATGCCGGCGATGCCGAACAGGATCAGCACATACGTGATCCGGCTGCTGCTCGCGTGGTTCACGCTCTGGACGAAGGGCTCGATATACGTGTACGACGTGAAATGCGCGGACACGACGAGCACGGTGATCGCGTACAGTGCCACCAGCGCCGGCTTGCGCAGAAATACGCCGATGCTGCCGACGGATCCGGCGCCCTGGCTCGGGAGTTCCGGCAACGTCGCGCGCAGCAGCAGCAACGCGACGCCCGCCGCGCCCGCGATGATCAGGAACGTGACGCGCCAGCCGAACGCCTCGCCGATCACGCGCCCGAGCGGAATGCCGGCGACCATCGCGATCGACGTGCCCATCGCCAGCATGCCGAGCGCGCGGCTTTTCCGGTCGCTCGGCGCGAGCCGCACGGCGAGCGGGACGGAAATCGACCAGAACACCGCGTGCGCACACGCGATGCCCAGCCGGCCGACCATCAACACCGCGAAATTCCACGCGATACCGGTGACGATATGGCTGACGATGAACGCCACCAGCGCCCAGACCAGCAGCCTGCGGCGCTCGACATGGCGCGTGACCAGCGTCAGCGGCAGCGACACGACGGCGACGGCCCACGCATAGATCGTCAGCATCAGGCCGACGTCGGTCGGCTGCATGTGCAGGCTGTCGCCGATCGCGCTGAGCAGCGCGACGGGGACGAACTCGGTGGTATTGAAGATGAAGGCGGTGAGTGCCAGGGCCCATACGCCCCACCACGATTGACTGGAACTGACGGCGTCCGGTGTTGCCATACCTGGGATCGACGAGGGTTGGGGGCGCGTACGGCGCGGAAAAGTCCGGCCCGGCGCATCGCCGCGATTGTACCAGCGGCGCCTGACTCGTCGCGGCACGGCGCGGCACGTTGGGGCCACGGGACATCGCCATGACATGGCCGCTCGCCGATAATGTGTCGGCAGGATTTTCATCGACGATTCGCTCGAACCCTATCGAGCCAGGAGATTCACATGCGCATTGAAACGTCTTTTCTGTTCGATCTCGACGGCACGCTCGTCGACAGCGTCTATCAGCACGTGCTCGCGTGGAAGGAAGCGCTCGATGCCGAGGGCATCGAACTGTCGGTGTGGCGCATCCACCGCAAGATCGGGATGAGCGGCGGCCTGTTCCTGAACCAGCTGCTGCGCGAGACGGCGGGCGACATCGACGCCGAGCGCGTCGAACGGCTCGCCCGGCTGCATGCGGCCGCGTACCAGCGGCTGCGCGCGCAGGTTCGGCCGCTGCCGGGCGCGCGCGAGCTGCTGGCCGCGCTGTCGAGCGCGGGCATCCGCTGGGCGATCGCCACCAGCGGGCGGATGGAAACGGCCGCCATCAATCTCGAGGCGCTCGGCGTCGATCCGGCAAGGAACGTCGTCGTCACGCGCGACCAGGTGAAATATGCGAAACCGGACCCCGACCTGTTCCTGACCGCGGCCGCGCAACTGAACGTGCCGATCGAACACACGGTGGTCGTCGGCGACAGCATCTGGGACATGCTCGCCGCCAGCCGCTGCCGCGCGCTCGGCGTCGGGCTGCTGTCGGGCGGCTACGGCAGCGACGAACTGGAACGCGCGGGCGCGCTGCGCGTGTACGACGATCCGGCGGATCTGCTGTGGCATCTGGATGAAATTGCCGCGCGGCCGTAGCCCGTCCGCGTCGCCGGGGTCGCCTTCGCCGGATCGAAGCTCCCGCGCGCTTCACGCGGCCGGCACGGCGAACAGCATGCGGCCGGCCGGGTTCACGTTGATTTCGTAGCGGCTGCAGGCAAGGCCACGCGCGCGGCCGGGGTCGTACCGGCAGACGGCGCGGGTGCGCGGATCGTGCGTCGATGCGTCCCGGTCAATCGTCGTCGACGCGCTTGTCGATCAGATAACGGCCGCGCTCGACGCCCGCGCGCAATGCTTCGTTCTCGGTCAGCCATTCGGGGCCGGCGGCCGCCGGCTCGACCAGCTCGATGCGCTCGCCGCCGACATACACCTGCACCTCGTCGCGCCATGCGCCGCTATCGTTGCGCCGCGCCCATACGAGGATCTCGTGGCCGCGATACGGGTCTCGAACCTGTGCATCCTGTTGATGTTGCACGATGGCCTCCTGTGCTTATCTGCGATAACGATGCAAAAAATGCGCGCCGCCCGATCGCCGCGCGCGCCGGCCGCCCTGCTCGCACGCAGCGTGCCCGGCCGGCACGCGCCTTGCGCCCCCTTACGTCCCCTTGCGTCCCCATTGCGCGTCGAACCGCTACCGGTACGCGCCTGGGCGAAACGGAAGGAATGCACATCATGATCGGGCACCTCGAACGCGTCGGACGCCTGCTGCCGGCCGCGCTACCCGGCACTCGTGATGCTCGCGGCTCGAATGCCGCCTCATCGCGCAGCGTCAACCGCGCACGCCGCGCTCGTCGTCGAGCATGGCGATCTCACGCTCGGCACGCTGCACGATACACCCTGCGCGGGACGCGTGCGCGTGAAGCGGTTCATCGTCCAGCAGTCGGACGACGATCCGGACACCGACGACATCCCGGCCCCATTCTCGCGCACGAGCGGACCGGAATTTGCAACGCTCGGCAAGACGCTGCAAAACATCGCCGGCGTGCGGACCTGCCGCCCCGACACTTCGTCAAGGAGCTTCGTGTGACCCAGACCGACCTGCTCTCCTATCTCGTGACGAGCGAACTGGCCGCCCGCATGCGGTTCGGCGGATGGCTCACCATCAGCCAGCGCGTCGGTGCGCTGCGCGCGTGGCTCGCGTGCCATCACGCCGAATGCAGCTGGCACGACCGGATCAGGATCGCGAGCGCGGCCGCGACGATCGCGCAGGAGATCTACGAGATCGCGGTCGCGCACGGCCTTGAAAACGGCGAACGCGTGCGGCTCGACGCCCGTTCGCCGGAGCTGCGGGCGCTGCGCGCCCGCTGCGACGCGCTGCTGCAGCGCATCGACGGCGACCGGGACGTCGACGCACGATGATCGCGCCGGACCGCAGGAGCGTGCGGCTCGCCGCCATCGCAACGGCAGGCCCGGACGATGCAGCGGCCGCCGCGCTGCCGCCGGGCGACGCGTCGCGACACGGCCTGCTCGAACGCGGCCGCAACTGCGACGCGATTTGCCATGCGGACCGCTTCGCGACGCTCGTCGACGGCGATGCGTATTTCGCGACGCTGCGCGCGGCGTTGCTGCGGGCACGCCATACGGTATTCATCGTCGGCTGGGACGTCGACAGCCGGATGCGGCTTGCGCCGGGCGGCGCCGGCGATGGCGACGCCTTCCCCGACACGCTCGCTGCGTTCCTGCACGCGCTCGCCTCCGCGCGGCACAACCTGCGCATCTACGTGCTCGCGTGGGACTTCGCGATGATCTACGCGCTGGAGCGCGACTGGCCGCCCGTGTATCGCGCCGGCTGGCGCGCGCATCGCGGCATCCGCTTTCGGCTCGACGACACGCATCCGCGCGGCGCGTCGCATCATCAGAAACTCGTCGTGATCGACGACCGGCTCGCGTTCGTCGGCGGCCTCGACCTCACGCGCGCGCGCTGGGACACGCCCGCGCATGCGGCCGGCGACCCGCGCCGCCGCGACGAGCACGGGATGCCGTACGCGCCGTTCCACGACGTGCAGGCGATGTTCGACGGCGACGCGGCCGCCGCGATCGGCGAGCAGGCGCGCACGCGCTGGCTGCACGCGTGCGGGCGGCCGATCGCGATCCGCGCGCAGCGGCATCTCGACCGGCCGGACGACGATCCGTGGCCGCCCGATGCGCGCGTCGACGTGCGCGACGTGCGGCTCGGCATCGCGTATACGGCGCCGCGCCACGGCGGCCGCGAGCCGGTGCTGCAAGTGCGCGCGCTCGTCGGCGACGCGATCCGCGCCGCGCGCCGGCACCTGTACGTCGAGAACCAGTATTTCACCGCGGCGGTCGTGCGCGAGACGCTGTCCGCGCGCCTCGCCGACGCGCACGGGCCGGACGTGACGGTCGTCGCGCCGCGCGTGCAGAGCGGCTGGCTGCAGGAAGCGACGATGGGCGTGCTGCGCGCGCGGCTGCACGCGACGCTCGCGGCGGCCGACCGCTTCGGCCGCTACCGGCTGCTGTATCCGCATGTCGACGGGCTCGGCGACGCGTGCGTGAACGTGCACAGCAAGCTTGCGATCGTCGACGACGAATGCCTGGTCATCGGCAGCGCGAACCTGAACAATCGCTCGATGCTGCTCGACACCGAATGCTGCATCGCGCTCGTCGCGGCCGGCGACGCGCGCATCCGCGCCGCAGTCGCCGGCACGCGCGAGCGGCTGCTGGCCGAGCATCTCGGCATGACACCCGCCGCGGTTGCCGCCGCATTCGCCTGCGCCGACCGGCCGAACGCCGTGCTCGACCGGCTGCGCGCGAAGCATGGCCGCACGCTGCGCACGCTCGATCCGGCCGTCGCACCGCAACTCGACGCGCTCGTGCCGGTCAGCACGCGGCTCGATCCCGAGCAGCCGATCGAACCCGACCGATTCGTCCGCGAATTCGTGCCGCGCGAACAGCATCGCTCGCTGAGCACGCGCTTCTTCGTGCTCGGCGCGATCGTGCTCGCCATCACCGCGTTGGCGCTCGTGTGGCGCTTCTCGCCGCTGGGCGCGCGGCTGAATGTCGCTTCGCTGTCGCACGCGGCGGCCGGCATCGCGCAGTGGCCGGCCGCGCCCGCGCTGCTGCTCGCTGGCTATGTGGTCGCGGCGACGTTCGCGGTGCCGATCACGCTGCTGATCGCCGCGACCGGGCTCGTGTTCGGCGCGTGGCCCGGTTTCGCGTATGCGGGCCTCGGCTCGATGGCGGCCGCCGCCGCGACCTACGGGCTCGGCCGCTGGCTCGGGCGCGACGCGGTGCGCCGGCTGGCCGGCGCGCGCGCGAACCGGCTCAGCGAGCAGATCGGCCGGCGCGGCGTGGTCGCGATGGCCGTGCTGCGGCTGCTGCCGATCGCGCCGTTCGCGGTCGTGAACCTCGTCGCCGGCGCGTCGCACATCGGCCTGCGCGACTTCCTGGTCGGCACCGCGATCGGGATGCTGCCCGGCATCGCGCTGACGGTTACGTTCGCGCATCAGTTGACCGCCGCGCTCAGCCATCCGCGGCCGGGTGCGTTCGCGTGGCTCGCGGCGATCGGCGTCGCGCTGGTCGGCGTGTCGGTGCTGCTCGTCGGGGTGCTGCGACGATGGCGCTGAGCCGGCACGCGGCGCCGCCGCCCGAAATCGTCACCGCCGACGGGCCGCCGGCCGCGGCGCCGGGCGGGCGCGACCTGCGGATCGCGACGTACAACATCCGCGGCGGCTACGGCGTGTGGCCGGCGCGCGCGGCCGACCGGATCGCGGCCGTGATCGACGAACTCGACGCGGACGTGATCGCGCTGCAGGAAGTGCCGCTCGGCGGCACGCGTGCGCCGGACGTGCTCGCGCATCTGCGCGACGCGACCGGCATGCATGCGGCGGCCGGCCCGACGATCGACACGCCGGAGCGCCGCTACGGCAACGCGGTGCTGTCGCGCTGCCCGATCCGCGCGGCGCGCACGCTCGACCTGTCGTTCCATCAGCGCGAGCCGCGCGGCGCGCTGGATGCCGACATCGACTGCGGCGCGGGCACGATCCGCGTGGTCGCGACCCATCTCGGCCTGTCGGCGAGCGAGCGCAGCGCGCAGGTGCAACGGCTGCTCGCCGCGTTCGACACCGGCGCGATGCCGGTGATCCTGCTCGGCGACATCAACGAATGGTTCGTGCGCGGCCGCGCGCTGCAGGCGCTCGTCACGCGGTTCCGGCGCGCGCCCGCGCCGCGCACGTTCCCGACGCTGTATCCGGTGTTCTCGCTGGACCGGATCTGGATCCACCCGGGCGAACTGCTGATCGACGTGATCGTGCATCGCAGCATGCGCGCGCGGCACGCATCCGACCACTACCCGCTCGTCGCGCGGATGCGCGCGACGGCCGCCGCGACGGGAACGTCGATTGCGCGTTGAAACCTTTTCGGTCCAGCGGAGCTTGCCCATGCGAACCGACGCACTCGGCGGAAAGGATCTCGACTACTGGTGCGCACGTGCGTTGTGCGCAGATGACGAAGACACGCTGCGTTTCACGTCCGTCGCGCCGGCGGTCGTCGTGACGGCCGCCTGCGACGCATTGAGGCGCCTCGACGCGCCGTTCGCGCCGTCGGCGTCGTGGGCCGACGCGGGCGCCGTGCTCGATCGCGTCGACGACCTGCGGATCGCACACCACGGCGACAGCGTCGAATGCGACGCGACCTTCATCGACGGCCCGTCCGCCTGCGGCGCGCGTGGCGCCAACGCACGCGTGGCGCTGCTGCGCGCATTCGTGCGCGCGCGCTTCGGCGATGAGGTCGACGCGCCGCCGCCGTTCGCGCACCGGATCGAACACGGCGCCATGGCGCGCTACGACCCCGGCATGCCGCTTCCCGAAACGGACGACGATCGCGCCGCGGGCGACAGCACGGATATCCGCTCCATCCCGCGCATGTAAGTGCAAGCGGCAGTACAGCGGTCATGTAAAAACGACAGCCCGCCGGCGCCGGCATCCCGCCTGACCATTGCCGCGCCGGACTCCGCGCGGCAGGCACACGCGTTGCGGCAACCCGGCGTTATCGACCGCCGCCGCCCGCACGCTCCGCGCCATGGACTCCACGCCGACCTTCGCTCCGCATATCTATTTCTGCGACGCCCGCCTCGTCGGGCCGCTCGACGCGTGGGGGCAGACCTGCGCGCATATCGCGGGAATGGGCTTCGATCACGTGCTGGTCGGCGCGTTCTGGGCCGCGAGCGTCGCCGGCTTCCCGCGCCACGTGGCCGATTTCCATCGCCCGGCCCACACGTTCGCGACGCGCGCGAGCGCGCTCGAAACGTTCTCGCGGCTCGCGCAGCTCGCGCACGGCCACGGGCTGCGCATGCTGCTCGAAGTCGTGCCGGACCGCATCGCGCGCGAAAACCCGCTGCGCGCCGCGCATCCGGACTGGTACGTCGAGCGCACGCACGACGATGCGCTGATCGACCCGCGCGGCACCGCGCACGCGCTGGATGTCGTGCACGCGAACCTCGGCGACGATGCGGTGCGCGACGCGCTGTCCGCGTGGTGGTGCGCGCACCTCGCCGCCTTTGCGGACGCGGGCGCGGCCGGCTTCCTGGTCGACGCGCCGCATCATCTGCCGGCGGACTGGTGGCCCGGCTGGCGCGCGGCGCTGCGCCGCGCGCGCCCGGACGCCGCGGTGCTCGCCGGCGTGCCCGGCCATGCACGCGACGCGCTCGCGCAGCTCGAAGCGGCCGGGTTCGATGCGGTGTTCTCGTCGGTGCGCTGGTGGGATCTCCACGCACCGTGGTTCGTCGACGAACACCGGCTGCTGCGGCGCATCGGCTCGCCGATCGCGTTTCCCGATGCGTTCGACGGCCCGCGCCTCGCCGACGACTGGCCCGACGCACCGGACGACACCGTCGCACGCGCATATCGCCGCGCGCTGTGGACGGCCGCGGCCGTCGGCACCGGCTGGCTCGCGCCGATGGGCTTCGAGCGCGGCGTCACGCTGCCGCTGATGTCGCGCGACGCGGATGCCGATCGCTACCGCACCGCGTTCGAGCGCGCGCGCTTCGACCTGTCGGGTGCGATCGCCGATGCGAACGCGTGGCGTCGCGCGTCGCCCGTGGCGGCCGCACGCGGCGAGATCGCGCAGCTGAGCGCGCCCGGCGCAACCGCGACGGTGCTGCTGCGCGGCACAGGGCCGTCGCTCGAACACGACGAAGCGGCACTGCTGATCGCGTTGAATCCCGATCTCGACACGGCGACAACCGTCGATCCCGCCGCGATCCTGCCCGGCGTGCCGGGCAGCTTCACGCGCGTCGCGACGCGGGACGGCGCGCCAACCCACCCGCCTGCCGCGCTCGAAGCCTTCACGCTCGGGCCCGGCGCGCACGCGCTGCTGGATGCCCGGCGCGCCCCGCCCGTCACGACGCGCGCCGACGCCGCGCGCGAACGCACGGTGCTGTCGGCCGCGCTCGCGGCCGACCGGATCGCGATCGAGCGCGTCGAGCCGTCGGTCGACGGCGGCCGCTTCGCGGTCAAGCGTGTGATCGGCGAACCGCTCGTCGTGCATGCATCGATCTTCTCCGACGGGCACGCGCATCTCGCGGCCGCGCTCCAGTGGCGCGCGGATGGCGAAGACGACTGGCGTGAAGTGCCGTTCGAAGCCGAGCCGAACGACCGCTGGCACGCGCACATCATGCTCGACCGGGTCGGCCGCCACGCATTTCGCGTGATCGCGTGGCGCGACGACTGGGCGTCGCTCGCCGACGACGTCGCGAAGAAACACGCGGCCGGCCAGGACGTGACGCTCGAACTGCGCGAAGCCCAGCTGCTGCTCGCGACCGCGCTCAAGCTCGCCGATCCGGCCGATGCACGCGCGGTCCCGCACATGGAACGCCTCGTCGCCGAGTTCAGGGACGCGCCGGCCGACGGCCGGCTCGCGCTGCTCGGCGCGCCGCCGCTGGCCGACGCGTTCGCCGCACTGCGCTACCGGCCGTTCGTCACGCACGACGAGACCGTGTATCCGGTCGACGTCGAGCGGCGCGCGGCGCGCTTCTCGAGCTGGTACGAGATGTTCCCGCGCTCGGCGAGCGACGATCCGCATCGGCACGGCACGTTCGACGACGTGATCGCGCAATTGCCGCGCATTCACGACCTGGGTTTCGACGTGCTGTATTTCCCGCCGATCCACCCGATCGGCACCACCGCGCGCAAGGGCCGCAACAACAGCCTGAAAGCCGCCCCCGACGACGTCGGCAGCCCATACGCGATCGGCTCGCCCGACGGCGGCCACACGGCCGTGCATTCGCAGCTCGGCACGCTCGAATCGTTCCGCGCGCTGGTCGAAACCGCGCGCGTTCACGGGCTCGAGATCGCGCTGGATTTCGCGATCCAGTGCTCGCCCGACCACCCGTGGCTGGCCGCGCATCCGGGCTGGTTCGCGTGGCGGCCCGACGGCTCGCTGCGCTTCGCAGAAAACCCGCCGAAGCGCTACCAGGACATCGTGAACCCCGATTTCTACGCGCCGGATGCACTGCCCGGCCTGTGGCTCGCGCTGCGCGACGCGGTGCAGTTCTGGGTCGACGCGGGCGTGCGGATCTTCCGCGTCGACAATCCGCACACCAAGCCACTGCCGTTCTGGGCGTGGATGATCGACGACGTCCGCGGCCGGCATCCGGACGTCGTGTTCCTGTCCGAAGCGTTCACGCGGCCGGCGATGATGTACCGGCTCGCGAAGGTCGGCTTCTCGCAGTCGTACACGTACTTCACGTGGCGCGAGACGAAACGCGAGTTCATCGACTACCTGACCGAGCTGACGGCCGGGCCCGCGCGCGAATTCTTCCGGCCGAACTTCTTCGTCAACACGCCCGACATCAACCCGCGCCATCTGCAGAACGCGCCGCGCACGCAGTTCGTGATCCGCGCGGCGCTCGCGGCGACGCTGGCCGGTTCATGGGGCATGTACTCGGGTTTCGAGCTCGGCGAATCGGCGCCGCTGCCGGACAGCGAGGAATACGCGAACGCGGAGAAGTACGAGCTGCGCGCGCGCGACTGGAGCCGTGCCGCGCACATCGGCGCCGAAATCGCGCGGCTGAACCGCGCACGGCGCGATCACCCGGCGCTGCAGACGCATCTCGGCCTGACGTTCGCCGACGCGGACAACGACGCCGTGCTCGTGTTCGTCAAGGCGACGCCGGCGTTCGACAGCGTCGTCGTCGTCGCGATCAGCCTCGACCCGTGGCATCCGCAGGCCGCGAACTTCACGCTCGACGCAGCGCTGTGGCGCGGCTTCGGGCTCGCCGACGGCGAACCGCTCGACGCGCTCGAACTGGATGCCGCACACGCGCAGACGTGGCGCGGCCATCGCCAGTACGTGTCGCTCGATCCGCACGTGCGGCCGTATGCGATCTGGCGGCTCGCGCCGTCTCCGGGCGCCGCGCGGGCGGCCGCGCCCGGACCGGACGACGCCCGACGATCTTCGGGAGCCCACGGATGATGAAACGCGAAGATTCCCTCGACGACGTGCGCCGCGCGCAGTTCCCGTCGCTCGCGCCGGCCGGCACGCCGCGCCGGCGCCGCGCGCGCCGCCGCGCGCCCGCGCTCTGTGCGGACGATCCGCTGTGGTACAAGGACGCGATCATCTACCAGGTGCACGTGAAGTCGTTCTACGACTCGAACAACGACGGCATCGGCGATTTCCCCGGCCTGATCGCGAAGCTCGACTACATCGCCGAACTCGGCGTCGACACGATCTGGCTGCTGCCGTTCTACCCGTCGCCGCGCCGCGACGACGGCTACGACATCGCCGACTACCGCGACGTGCATCCCGACTACGGCACGCTCGCCGACGTGCGGCGCTTCATCCGCGAAGCGCATGCGCGCGGCATCCGCGTGATCACCGAACTGGTGATCAACCACACGTCGGACCAGCATCCGTGGTTCCAGCGCGCGCGGCGCGCGAAGCCGGGCTCGATGCATCGCGACTACTACGTGTGGTCCGACACCGACACGAAATACGCGGGCACGCGGATCATCTTCCTCGATACCGAAACATCGAACTGGACGCACGACCCGATCGCCGGCCAGTACTACTGGCACCGCTTCTATTCGCACCAGCCGGACCTGAACTTCGACAACCCGGCCGTCGTGCGCGAGGTGATCCAGGTGATGCGCTTCTGGCTCGATCTCGGCATCGACGGGCTGCGGCTCGACGCGGTGCCCTATCTCGTCGAGCGCGAAGGCACGAACAACGAGAACCTGCCGGAAACGCACGCGATCCTGAAACGGATCCGCGCGACGATCGACGCCGAGTACCCGAACCGGATGCTGCTCGCGGAAGCGAACCAGTGGCCGGAAGACGTGCAGGAATATTTCGGCGACGAGAACGAATGCCACATGGCGTTCCACTTCCCGCTGATGCCGCGCATCTACATGTCGATCGCGAGCGAGGACCGCTTCCCGATCGTCGACATTATGCGGCAGACGCCCGCGCTCGCGCCGAGCAACCAGTGGGCCGTGTTCCTGCGCAACCACGACGAGCTGACGCTCGAGATGGTGACCGATTCGGAGCGCGACCTGCTGTGGCAGACCTATGCGAGCGACCGGCGCGCGCGGCTGAACCTCGGCATCCGGCGCCGGCTCGCGCCGCTGATGGAGCGCGACCGGCGCCGCATCGAGCTGATCAACTCGCTGCTGCTGTCGATGCCCGGCACGCCCGTGATCTACTACGGCGACGAGATCGGGATGGGCGACAACATCCACCTCGGCGACCGCGACGGCGTGCGCACGCCGATGCAGTGGTCGTCGGACCGCAACGGCGGCTTCTCGCGCGCCGACCCCGAACTGCTGGTGCTGCCACCGGTGATGGGCTCGCTGTACGGCTATGACGCGATCAACGTCGAGGCGCAGACGCGCGACCCGCATTCGCTGCTGAACTGGACGCGCCGCATCCTGTCGACGCGCCGTGCGACACAGGCGTTCGGGCGCGGCACGATCCGTTTCCTGCGCCCGGAGAACCGCAAGGTGCTCGCGTACCTGCGCGAGCTGGACGGCAGCGATCCGGTGCTGTGCGTCGCGAACCTGTCGCGCGCGTCGCAGGCGGTCGAGCTCGACCTGTCGGAATTCGCGGGCCGCGTGCCGATCGAGATGACGTCGGATTCGCCGTTTCCGCCGATCGGCCAGCTCCCGTATCTCCTCACCTTTCCGCCGTACGGGTTCCTGTGGTTCGAGCTGTCCGGGCACGGCCGCGAGCCGTCGTGGCGGCAGCCGCATGCGGAGCCGCTACCCGAATACGTGACGCTCGTGATGCGGCGCGGCGACGCGCGGCCGGACGTCGGGCAGCTGCACGCGCTCGCGCACGATGCGCTCGCGTCGTGGCTCTCGCGGCGGCGCTGGTTCGCGTCGAAGGATCGCGCGATCGGCGATGCATGGTTGAACGTCGTCACGCCGGTGCCGGGCGAAGCGTTCCAGTATGCGGAGGCGTGGGTCAGCGCCAGCGACGGCGGCGTCGAGCGCTATATCGTGCCGCTCGCGACGGCCTGGGGCGGCGAGACGTCCCAGCCGCTGTTCGCGCAGCTCGCGCTCGCGCGCGTGCGGCGCGGCCATACGGTCGGCTACCTGACCGATGCGTTCGCGCTGCCGTCGTTCGCGCGCGGGATGCTGCGCAAGCTGCGCGACGGCGCAACGGTGCCGACCTCCGACGGCGGCCGGCTCGCGTTCCTGCCGGAGAGCGCGCTCGCCGCGCTCGATCCCGGCGACGACGCCGAAGTGCGCTGGCTCGCGGCCGAGCAAAGCAACAGCTCGCTCGTGATCGGCGACGCGATCGTGCTGAAGCTGGTGCGCAAGGTCGCGCACGGTGTGCATCCGGAAGCGGAAATGAGCCGGCACCTGACGCGCATCGGCTATGCAAACACCGCGACGCTCGCGGGCGAGGTCGTGCACGTCGATCCGGACGGCACGCCGCACACGGTCGCGATCCTGCAGCGCTACGTCGACAACCAGGGCGATGCGTGGACGCGTTCGTTCGACTTCGTGCGGCGCGCGGTCGACGAGCTCGCGCTGCCGGCCGCCGACGAAGACGAAGCGGCCGAGGAGGACGAGGAACCCGAGGCGCTGGTCGGCTATGCGGCGTTCGCGGGCATCGTCGGCACGCGGCTCGGCCAGTTGCACGTCGCGCTCGCGCAGCCGTCCGACGATCCCGCGTTCGCGCCGGAACGCGCGACACCCGATCACGTCGACGGCTGGTGCGCGGACGCGATCGCGTCGTTCGAACGCGCGCTCGACGTGCTGCGCACGCGGCTCGATGCGCTCGATGCGCTCGATCCCGCGATGCGCGCATCGGCCGATGCGCTGCTCGCGTCGCGCGACGCCGCCGTGCGCGCGCTCGGGGAACTCGTGCCGCGCACGCTCGACGCGCAATGCACGCGGATTCACGGCGATTTCCACCTCGGCCAGGTGCTCGACGTGCAGGGCGATGCGCTGCTGATCGACTTCGAAGGCGAACCGGCGCGCCCGCTCGAACGGCGCCGCGCGAAATCGCATCCGCTGCGCGACGTGGCCGGCTTCCTGCGCTCGCTGTCGTATGTGAGCGCGACCGCGCAATTCGCGGTCGAAAAAGCGCCGCCGCAGGCGGCCGGCCGCAAGCGCGCGCTGTTCGACCGCTTCGGGCAGGCCGCCGCCGACCGCTTCGTCGAATGCTATCGCGCGGCCGCCGCGCTCGCGCCCGTACGCTTCGTCGACCCGCGTTATGCCGATCGCCTGCTCGCGCTGTTCCTGATCGACAAGGCGTCGTACGAGCTGTGCTACGAAGCCGCGAACCGGCCCGACTGGCTGAGCGTGCCGGTCGGCGGGCTCGCGGCGCTCGTCGAGCGCCTGCTCGACGACGGCAGCGCGCCCGAACCCGGAGGAACGCGATGACCGACACGCTGTTCGAACAGGCCGACATCGACGCGCTGCTCGCCGGCCGCCATCCCGATCCGTTCGCGTGTCTCGGCCCGCACGGGCAGGCCGACCGGATCGTCGTGCGCGCGCTGCTGCCCGGCGCCGAGCGCGTGCGCGCGCTGTCGCCGGACGGCGACGAACTCGGCGCGCTCGCGTGCGTCGACCGCGCCGGCTGCTTCGCCGGCACGATCGCGCACGACGGCGGGGTTCCCCATTACCTGCTCGCGATCGACTGGCCGAACGCGCGGCAAGTGACCGACGACGCGTATGCGTTCGGCACGCTGCTCGACGACGACGCGCTCGCGCGCTTCGCGGCCGGCGATCCGGCCGCCGTGCTCGACTGCCTGGGCGCGACGCCCGTGCGCATCGACGACACCGATGGCGTGCGCTTCGCGGTATGGGCGCCGAACGCGCAGCGCGTGTCGGTGGTCGGCGATTTCAACGGTTGGGACGGCCGCCGCCATCCGATGCGGCTGCGGCGGCCGTCGGGCGTATGGGAGCTGTTCGTGCCGGGCATCGGCGCGGGCGAGCGCTACAAGTACGAGCTGCGCGCGGCCGACGGGCGCGTGCTGCCGCACAAGGCCGATCCGTGCGCGCGCGCGACGGAGGCGCCGCCGCGCACGGCGTCCGTCGTCGCCGATGGCGCGGCGCTCGACGCGTTCGCGTGGCACGACGACGGCTGGATGCACGCGCGGCCGCGCGCCGACCGCTACCGCGTGCCGTGGTCGATCTACGAGGTGCATCCGGAATCGTGGCAGCGCGTGCCCGAGGAGATGGACCGCAGCGCGACGTGGGACGAGCTTGCCGAGCGGCTGATTCCGTACGTGCACGGGATGGGCTTCACGCACGTCGAGTTCATGCCGATCGCCGAATACCCGTTCGGCGGCTCGTGGGGCTATCAGCCGCTCGCGCAGTTCGCGCCGTCCGCGCGCTTCGGGCCGGTCGACGGCTTCGCGCGGTTCGTCGACCGCGCGCATGCGGCCGGCATCGGCGTGATCGTCGACTGGGTGCCCGCGCATTTCCCCGACGATCCGCACGGTCTCGCGCAGTTCGACGGCACCGCGCTGTACGAGCATGCCGACCCGCGCGAAGGGCTGCATCCCGACTGGCACACGTGCGTGTTCAACGTCGGGCGCACCGAGGTCGGCGCGTTCCTCGTCGCGTCGGCGCTCGGGTGGGCGCGCCGCTATCACGTCGACGGCATCCGCGTCGACGCGGTCGCGTCGATGCTGTACCGCGACTATTCGCGCAACGAAGGCGAATGGGTGCCGAACGTGCACGGCGGGCGCGAGAACCTCGAATCGGTCGCGTTCCTGCGCATGCTGAACGACACGCTGCACGGTGCGGCCGCGCCGCCCGGCGTCGTCACCGTCGCGGAGGAATCGACCGCATGGCCCGGCGTCACGGCGCCGACCGTCAATGGCGGGCTCGGCTTCGACTTCAAGTGGAACATGGGATGGATGCACGACACGCTCGCGTATCTGCGCGAGGACCCGATCCACCGCCGCTATCACCACGACCGGATGACGTTCGGGCTGATCTATGCGTTTTCCGAGCGCTTCGTGCTGCCGCTGTCGCACGACGAGGTCGTGCACGGCAAGGGCTCGCTCGTCGCGAAGATGCCGGGCGACGCGTGGCAGCGGCTCGCGACGCTGCGCGCGTACTTCGGCTTCATGTGGGCGCATCCCGGCAAGAAGCTGCTGTTCATGGGCAGCGAGTTCGCGCAATGGGCCGAATTCGCGCACGACTCGACGCCGCACTGGGATCTGCTCGACGCGCCCGCGCATCGCGGCGTGCAGCGGCTCGTGCGCGACCTGAACCGCGCGTATGCGGCCGAACCCGCGCTGCATTCGCTCGACTGCTACGCAGCCGGCTTCGCCTGGCTGATCGGCGACGACCGCGACAACAGCGTGTTCGCGTTCGTGCGCCGCGACGATGCGGGGCACCTGGTGGTCGCGGTCTGCAACTTCACGCCGGTGCCGCGCACCGGCTACCGCGTCGGGCTGCCGGCGCCCGGCCAATGGCGCGAACGGATGAACACCGACGCCGCATCGTACGGCGGCACCAATGCCGGCAACGACGGCGCCGTGTGGGCCGAGGCCGTGCCCGCGCACGGCGAGGCGTGGTCGGCGACGCTGCGCCTGCCGCCGCTCGCGACGCTGTGGCTGAGCCCCGCCTGATTCCCCGCCCTTTCGACACGGAGAGTTCCGCCCCATGCCGAGTGCCCTGCCCGCTCGCCTCGAATCCGGCCGCCGCTATCCGCTCGGCGCGACCTGGGACGGCCTCGGGACCAACTTCGCGGTGTTCTCCGCGCACGCGCAGCGCATCCAGCTGTGCGTGTTCGATCCGACCGGCCGCAGGGAACTCGCGCGCCTCGACCTGCCCGAATGCACCGACGAGGTGTGGCACGGCTACCTGCCCAACGCGCATCCGGGCACCGTGTACGGGCTGCGCGCGGACGGCCCGTACCAGCCGCAGCACGGCCATCGCTTCAATTCGACCAAGCTGCTGCTCGATCCGTACGCGCGCAAGCTGGTCGGCCACTTCCGCTGGTCGGACGCGCTGTTCGGCTATCGCGTGCATTCGAGCCGCGCGGACCTGTCGATGGACCGGCGCGACTCGGCGCCCGCGATGCCGAAATGCGTGGTGGTCGACGAGGCGTTCGACTGGAGCAACGACCGGCGCCCGCGCGTGCCGTGGCGCAGCACGGTGATCTACGAGGCGCACGTGCGCGGCGTGTCGATGCGCCGCGCCGGGCTGCGCGCGCCCGAGCGCGGCACGTTCTCGGCGTTGGCGCATCCGGCGTTCATCGATCACCTGCTGTCGATCGGCGTCACGACGGTCGAGCTGCTGCCCGTCCACGCGTTCCTGCAGCAGCGCGAACTCGTGAAACGCGGGCTGCGCAACTACTGGGGCTACGACACGGCCGCGTTCTTCGCGCCGGAACCCGCGTATCTCGCGACGCGGCGGCTCGACGAGATGCGCATCGCGATCCGCCAGCTGCATGCGGCCGGCATCGAGGTCGTGCTCGACGTCGTCTACAACCATACTTGCGAAGGCAACGAGCTCGGCCCGACGCTGTCGTGGCGCGGCCTCGACAACGCGAGCTACTACCGGCTCGTGCCGGGCGACCATCGCTTTCATGTCGACGAGACGGGCTGCGGCAACACGCTGAACCTGTCGCACCCGCGCGTCGTGCAGATGGTGATGGATTCGCTGCGCTACTGGGCCACCGCGTTCAACGTCGACGGCTTCCGCTTCGATCTCGGCGTGACGCTCGGCCGCGAGGATCACGGCTTCGATCCCGGCGCGGGATTTTTCGACGCGCTGCGGCAGGACCCGGTGCTCGCGCAGCGCAAGCTGATCACCGAGCCGTGGGATCTCGGCCCCGGCGGCTACCAGCTCGGCCGCCACCCGCCGGGCTTCGCCGAATGGAACGACCGCTTTCGCGACACCGTGCGGCGCTTCTGGCGCGGCGACGCGGGCCAGCGGCCGGAACTCGCCGCGCGGCTCGCGGGATCGGCCGACCTGTTCAACCACCAGCGGCGCCATACGTGGGCATCGGTCAATTTCGTCACCGCGCACGACGGTTTCACGCTCGCCGATCTCGTGTCGTATGCGGACAAGCACAACGACGCGAACGGCGAGGACAACCGCGACGGCCGCGACGACAACTGCAGCGCGAACTGGGGCGCCGAAGGGCCGAGCGACGACGCGGCGATCCGCGACGTGCGCGCGCGCGTCGCGCGCTCGATGCTCGCGACGCTGTTCACCGCGCTCGGCACGCCGATGCTCGTCGCCGGCGACGAGTTCGGCCGCACCCAGCACGGCAACAACAACGCGTACTGCCAGGACAACGAACTGTCGTGGCTCGACTGGGACCTGGCGCGCAGCGACGAGGCCGTGAAGCTGATGCGCTTCGTGTCGCGGCTCGCCGCGCTGCGGCGCATGTACCCGCTGATGTCGGCGCCGCGCTATCCGTCGGGCGATCACGACGGCGCGCCGGGCATGGCCGAGATCGACTGGTTCGACGAACGCGGCAACGCGCTGACCGTGCCCGCGTGGCACGACCGCGAGCGCCGCGCACTGACGATGCGGCGCGTCGGCGCGGGCCGCACCGGGCGCACCGAGTCGCTGCTCGTGATGCTGAACGCGTCGTCCGAAACGATCACGTTTGCGCCGCCCGCGCCTGCGCTCGCCTACCGCGTGCTGGTCGACACGGCCAAGCCGGACGCCGGCCCGCGCGCGTGGCCGGCCGACGGCCTCGACGTCGCCGCGCATGCGGCCGCGGTCGCCGTCGCCGCCGTGCCGCCCGACCCGCCTTCGTGAGGACCGCCATGACGTCACGTTCCGCTCATCCGCCCGGCACGCATGCGTTCGCGTCGTCGTTCGGCGCGACCTGCATCGACGCGGGCCGTACGCGCTTCCGGCTGTGGGCGCCCGCGAGCCGCACCGCGGCCGTCGAGCTGCATGGCGGGCCATCCGTCGCGATGACGGCCGCCGGCGACGGCTGGTTCGACGCAGTCGCGCCGTGCGGCCCCGGCGCGCTGTATCGCTACGTGCTCGACGGCGATCTCGCCGTGCCCGATCCCGCGTCGCGCTTCCAGCCGCACGACGTGCACGGCCCGAGCCAGGTCGTCGATCCGGCCGCCTATCGCTGGCGCCACGACGCATGGCGCGGCCGCCCGTGGCACGAGACGGTGCTGTACGAACTGCACGTCGGCGCATGCGGCGGCTACGCGAGCGTCGAGCGGCGCCTGCCGGCCATCGCCGCGCTCGGCGTGACGGCGATCGAGCTGATGCCCGTCAATGCGTTCCCCGGCACGCGCAACTGGGGTTACGACGGCGTGCTGCCGTTCGCGCCCGATGCGTCGTACGGGCGGCCCGACGAACTGAAGGCGCTCGTCGACGCCGCGCACGGGCTCGGGCTGCAGATGTTCCTGGACGTCGTCTACAACCACTTCGGCCCCGACGGCAACCTGCTGCCGCGCTACGCGCCCGCGTTCTTCCGCGCGGACCGGCAAACGGCGTGGGGGCCCGCGATCGACTTCGCGCGTGCGCAGACGAGCGCGTTCTTCATCGACAACGCGCTCTACTGGCTCGACGAATACCGCTTCGACGGGCTGCGCATCGACGCCGCGCATGCGATCGACGACGATGCGTGGCTGCGCGAGCTCGCGCGCCGCGTGCGCGCGCATGCGGGCGACGCACGCCAGGTGCATCTGGTGCTCGAAAACGAACGCAACGCGGCGAGCCTGCTCGGGCCCGGCGGCTTCGACGCGCAGTGGAACGACGATTTCCACAACAGCGCGCACGTGCTGCTGACCGGCGAGCGCGACGGCTATTACCGCGCGTACGCCGACGCGCCGCTGCGCCATTTCGCGCGCACGCTCGGCGAAGGGTTCGCGTACCAGGGCGAGCCGTCGCCGCTGCACGGCGGCGCCGCGCGCGGCGAGCCGAGCGCGCACCTGCCGCCGACCGCGTTCGTCGCGTTCCTGCAGAACCACGACCAGATCGGCAACCGCGCGTTCGGCGAACGGTTGCGCACGCTCGCGAACGACGACGCGCTGCGCGCGGCCACCGCGCTGATGCTGCTCATGCCGCAGATTCCGCTGCTGTTCATGGGCGAGGAGGAAGGCAGCACGCAGCCGTTCCAGTTCTTCACCGACTATCGCGGCGCACTCGCCGACGCCGTGCGCGAAGGCCGGCGCCGCGAATTCGCGGCGTTTCCCGCGTTCGCCGATCCCGCGCATCGCGACGCGATTCCCGATCCGAACGACATCGCGACGTTCGTGCGCTCGTTGTCGAAACACCCGGCCGACGACGCATGGCCCGACGCCGATGCATGGCGGCACTTCTACCGCAGCGCGCTGACCGTGCGCGCGGCGCTCGTGACGCCGCACCTGGCCGGCGCGCGCGCGCTCGGCGTGGACCTGCTCGCGGGCCACGGCGAACCGCAGGCGCTCGCCGCACGCTGGCGGCTCGGCAACGGCAGCACGCTGACGATCGCGCTGAACCTCGGCTCGCACGACGCGGTGCTGCCCGCGCTGCCGCTCGGCAAGATCGTGTTCGAGACGCCGCCGCGCGCGCGCGACCGGCTGCGAGACCTGCGCCTGCCGCCACGTGCGTGCATCGCGTGGCGCGACGGCGCGGTCAACCACGATGCGCTGAGTCACCGCACGAACGGGCGAGGCCGATCATGACGACCGACGTATCGATCGCGGCACTCGCCCGTTCGGCCGGACTGGAAACCGACTGGACCGACGCGGGCGGCGTCGCGCGGCGGGTAGGCGACGATGCGCTCGCCGCGCTCGTCGACGCGCTCGGCTGGCCGTGCGGCACGGCGCTCCAGCGCGTCGACAGCGCGGCGGCGCTCGCCGATGCGAACGCGGCGCCGCCGCGCATCGTCACCGGCGATGCCGGCCTGCCGCTGACGCTCCCGCATACGATCGCACTGCCGGGCGCACACTTCCGGATCGCGCTCGAAACGGGCGGCTACGTCGACGGGCGCGTGGCCGGTGCGGGCGAGCACGGCACGCTGCCGCCGCTCGCGATGCCCGGCTATCACGCGCTCGACATCGGCGAGCAGCGCATCGGGCTCGCGATCGCGCCGCTGCGCGCGCGGCCGTTCGACGCGTTCGCGCGCGCGCCCGACGCAGGCCGCCGCTGGGGCGTCGCAGCCCAGCTCTACAGCCTGCGCCGTACCGGCGACGACGGCGCGGGCGACTACACCGCGCTCGCGCGCCTCGCCGCGCACGCGGCGCGGCACGGCGCGCAGGCGGTGGCGATCAGCCCGACGCACGCCGGTTATCCCGCGCTGCCCGCGCACGACAGCCCGTATTCGCCGTCGTCGCGGCGCTGGCACAACGTCGCGTATCTCGACTGCGACGCGGTGCCGGGCGCCGAGGCTGCGCTTCACGCGCGCGACGATGCAATCGATGCGCCGCTGATCGACTGGCCGCGCGTGCTGCCGCCGAAGCTGCGCCGCCTGCGCGCATGCTTCGATGCATGGCGTGCCAACGGCGCGCCGTCGCGCGACGCGTACCAGCGCTTTCGCGCGGCCGGCGGCGCGGCGCTCGACGCACATGCGCGCTTCGACGCGCTGCAGGCATTCTGCATCGAACACGGGATCGGCGCGGACTGGCGGCAATGGCCGGCGCCGTGGCGCACGCCGTCATCGGCCGAAGTCGATGCGTTCGCGCACGCGCATGCCGACACGATCGCATTCCACACGTTCCTGCAATGGTGCGCATCGCGCGCGCTCGGCGACGCGCAGCATGCGGCGCGCGGCGCGGGCATGGCGACCGGGCTGATCGCCGATCTCGCGGTCGGCTCCGACCGCGCGGGCAGCGACGCGTGGGCGCACGGCACGACGCTGCTGCGCGGCGTGTCGCTCGGCGCGCCGCCCGACCTGTTCAATGCGGCCGGCCAGGCGTGGGGCGTGACGACGTGGACGCCCGCCGCGCTGCGCGCCGACCGTTTCGTCCCGTTCATCGAGTTGCTGCGCGCGGCGTTCGCGCATGCGGGCGGCATCCGCATCGACCACGTGCTCGGCTTCGCGCGGATGTGGATCGTGCCGGACGGCGGCACGCCGCGAGACGGCGCCTACCTGCGCTATCCGGTCGACGATCTCGTGCGGCTCGTCGCGCTCGAGGCGGCACGCCATCGCGCGATCGCGATCGGCGAGGATCTCGGCACGGTGCCGGGCGGTTTGCGCGAACGGCTCGGTGCACAGGGGATCGCGGGGATGCGCGTGCTGTGGTTCGAGCGCGATGCGTGCGGCACATTCCGGCCGCCGTCCGCGTGGGATCGCGATGCGATCGCGACGACGTCGACGCACGACTTGCCGACCGTGGCCGGCTGGTGGCGCGGGGTCGATCTGGGGTGGCGGCGGGTGGCGGCCGACAGCGGGAAGCAGCAAAACGGCGAGCAAAACGGCGCGGCCGAAAGCACGCCGAGCGATGCGAGTGCGCAAGACTCGAACGAAATCGTGCAAGGCGCCGACGTCGGGCATGACGGCATGCCCCGCACGGAAGCAGACCGCGCCGCGCCCGCCACGCCCCCGCCCGCGTCCGATCCCGACCTGATCGCCGCCCAGGCGGAACGCGCAACCGAACGCGCGGCGCTGTGGCACGCATTGCAGCACGCGGGTTGCGCGCCCGCCAACAGCGCTGTCCCGCCGGCCGGCGCGCCGCCCGTGAGCGCAATACTCGCGTATGTCGCGCTCAGCCCGTCGCCGCTCGCGATCCTGCCGCTCGAGGATCTGCTCGGGCTGGATGAGCAGCCGAATCTGCCGGGGCCGCCATGCGGCCATCCGAACTGGCTGCGGCGCCTGCCTCGCACCGTCGACACGCTGTTCGACGCCGACGTGCGCAAGCGCATCGCGGCCGTCGCGCACGCGCGCCGTTCGCGGGAGCGCGACGCATGACGCCGCGCGCGACGCTGCGGCTGCAGCTGCATGCGGGTTTCACGTTCGACGATGCGGCCATGCACGCCGACTACTTCGCGCGCGTCGGCGTGAGCCACCTGTACCTGTCGCCGGTCACGACGGCCGAGCCTGGTTCGCTGCACGGCTACGACACCGTCGACTACGGCTCGGTCAGCGCCGAACTAGGCGGCGAAGCCGGCCTGGTCCGGCTCGTCGGCGCGCTGCGCGCGCGCGGCATCGGCGTGATCGTCGACATCGTGCCGAACCACATGGGCGTCGGCGGCTCGTCGAACGGCTGGTGGAACGACGTGCTCGAATGGGGGCCGGCGAGCCCGTACGCATGCTGCTTCGACATCGACTGGCATCCGCCCGACGCGGCGCTCGACGGCAAGGTGCTGCTGCCCTGCCTCGGCACGCCGTACGGCGACGCGCTCACGGCCGGCGACATCGCGCTCGGCGCCGATCCGTCGACCGGCCGCTTCTTCGTTGCGTGCCCGGGGCGGCAGCTGCCCGTGGCCGCCGCCACTTATGCGGACATCCTGCGCATCGCGAACCGCTCGGACCTGAACACGCTCGCCGAACGCTTCGGCGCCGCGCCGGCGCACGGCAGCGCCCGGCTGGCCGCCGCGCATGCGGCGTTGCGCGATTACGCGGCCGCGCACGGCCCGCATGCGTTCGACGCCGTGCTGCGCGGCGCCGATCCGCGCAGCGCACGCTCGCGCGCGTGGCTGCACCGGCTGCTCGAACGCCAGCACTACCGGCTCGCGTGGTGGCGCACGGCCGCGGACGAACTGAACTGGCGGCGCTTCTTCGACATCGCGACGCTCGCGGGCATCCGCATCGACGACGATGCGGTGTTCGACGCCGTCCATGCGCTGCCGTTGCGCCTCTACGCGGCCGGATATATCGACGGCGTGCGCGTCGATCACGTCGATGGGCTCGCCGATCCGCGCGCGTACTGCCGGCGGCTGCATGCGCGGCTCGCGGCGCTGCGCGACGAGCGGCCGTACGTCGTCGTCGAGAAAATCCTGGCGCCCGGCGAAGCGCTGCGCGACGACTGGGGCGTCGACGGCACGACCGGCTACGACTTCATGAACGACGTCGGCGCGCTGCTGCACGACCCGGCCGGCGCCGCGCCGCTGGCCGCCCACTGGGCCGCAGTGTCCGGTTCGTCGCGCACGTTCGCGCAGGAGGCGCTCGACGGCAAGCGGCGCGTGCTGATGCGCCAGCTCGCCGCCGAGCATGCGCGCGTCGCGCGGGCGCTGCACGGCATTGCGCGCGCGTCGCCCGCGACGCGCGACGTCAGTCTGGTCGCGATCCAGCGCGTGCTGGGCGAACTCGCGGTGCGGCTGCCCGTGTACCGGATGTATCCGGCACCGGAAGACGCGCCCGCCGACACCGACCGCCGGGTGCTCGCGCAGGCGTATGAACGGGCATGCGCGGCCGTCGATCCGGCCGACCGCTACGCGCTCGACCGGGTCGCCGCGTGGCTCGGGTTACCGGTCGTGCGCGTGCCGCGCGCAGGCGCCGCCGCGCTGCATGCGGTACGCGTCGCGTTCGCGCAGCTCACCGCGCCGCTGGCCGCGAAGGGTGTCGAGGATACGGCCTGCTATCGCTACGGCCGGCTGCTGTCGCGCAACGAGGTCGGCGCCGACGCAGGCGACTTCAGCCTGTCGCGCGGCGCGTTCCATGCGCGCAACCGGCGCCGCGCCCGAATCGTGCCGCATACGCTCGTCGCGACGGCCACGCACGACCACAAGCGCGGCGAGGACGCGCGCGCGCGGCTCGCGGTGCTCAGCGAGATGCCCGACGCCTGGCGCGCGGTATCGCTCGACTGGTCCGCGCTCAACCTGCCTCGGCGCGGCGGCGTGCATCGCGACCTGGCGTGGGCGCCGGGGCCGGCCGCCGAGGCGATGCTGTACCAGACGCTGGTCGGCTGCTGGCCGCCGTCGCTGATGCCCGACGACGACGCGGGGCTCGCGGCGCTCATCGAACGCGTGGTGCGCTGGCAGACGAAGGCGCTGCGCGAAGCGAAGCGGCATACGGACTGGCTCGCGCCCGAGACGGACTACGAGCGCGCTTGCGAAGCGTTCGTCCGCGCGATCCTGACGCCGCGCGGCGCAGGCGATTTCGCGCACCGGCTGCATGCGTTCGTGGCGCGGATCGCGCCGGCCGGCATCGTCAACAGCCTGACGCAGACGGCGCTGCGGATCGCGTCCCCCGGCGTGCCCGATCTCTATCAAGGTACCGAGCGATGGGATCACTCGCTCGTCGATCCGGACAACCGGCGCGACGTGCCGTTCGCGGCACTGGCGGCCGAGCGCGTCGACGCGCCGGTCGCGTCGTACCTGCCGACCTGGCCGGACGCGCGCGTGAAACGGGCGCTGATCGAACGGATGCTCGCGCTGCGCGCGCGGTGGCCGGCGACGTTCGCCGACGGTGCGTATGTGCCGCTGCGCGTGCGCGGCACGCTCGGGCGTCACGCGGTTGCGTTCGCGCGGTGCGGCGATGCGGCGACCGTGGTGATCGTTGCAACGCGGCTTGCGTGCCGGCTGCTCGGCGACAGGCCCGGGTTGCCGCGCGTGGAGCCCGCGTTATGGGGCGATACGGCGGTCGTGTTGCCGCAGGGCGTCAAAGAGCCCTGGGCGGACTGGCTGAATGCGCGGGACGGAGTCGACGCGCCGGATGGCTTGATCAGGCTCGATCGCTGTCTGGCTGCGCTGCCTGTTGCCGTACTCGTCGCGGCTCATCCAACGGATCGGAATCCCTGAATCGCCCGGTCATAATCGAAGTTATGCAAAACGGTCCGCGGATACCCGACGATCCAATCGGTGCCGCATGGCTGATCGCGAACCGTGATGTCACAGTATCCCTGGCCTTTCGCGACGGGGAATCGAGCGATGGCGCACTAGTCGATCGTTACCGGCCAGAGCGACAGGCGGGACAGTAAACGCCCGACATCACGACCACTCTTCCGGCGGCAGCGTCCCGCCGTCGTCCTCCCACAGCGGCGCGCCCGCGTTGTCGCCATGGCCCGCGGTCACGGTCCCTTTCGCATCGCGCTCCCTCGACCGTCGCGTCTCGCCGTGCTTCGCCGCACGAACCCGCGTGCGCGTCGGCGTCACGGTGCGCCGCCCGCCGCGCCGGCGCTCGTCGTCCGATGCCGTGCCTTTCGTCTGCCGCACATTCGAACCCGCATTCATCGTTTCTCTCCTGCGTCACTGAAAAACTGAAAAACCGGTGAAAAGGCCGCAATTTCGATGCCGCCTCCGGGCAAGCGTCTTGCTACGTGTTCGTACCGAATCCAGCCGCAGGAGCCGACGATGCCGACCGAACCCCACACGCCGCCCGCCGCGCGCCGCCGGCTCGGCGAATGGCTGACCTGCGAGGAAGCGCACATGGCCGCGTTCCGCGAAAAAATCGCGGCCGACGCGCGCGCGCATGCCGGCGAACGATTGCGCACGCCGGCCGTGCAGGCGCTCGCGCGGCTGTTCGACGACCGCGCCGTGCTGCGCATGGGCCTCGTCCGCGCGATCGACGAGGCGGTCGAATCCGGCCGCCGGCTCGGCTACACGTCGATCGGCGAACTGATGACCGTGATCGACCACCTGATGACCTACACGCCGCCGTTCAGCGAATCGAGCCTGATCGTGTGCCCGCTGAACGCGTTCCTCGACTGGCCGATGTGCATGCCGTCGGGCCACGCTGTGTTTCGGGACGCAACCGTCAACGCGCACCTGAAACGGGTACTGAACGTCTGGTGCGACTTCCTCGGCGGCCCGCATTCGCGCGAGCATCTCGATACGTCGGCGCCCGACGGCTGGTTCTGCGACGAAGCGCGCCAGCGCATCGGGCTGTCGCAATTCCGCTATCGCGACGATCAACCGCACCTCGGCTTCGATTCGTGGAACGACTTCTTCACGCGACGCTTTCGGGAAGGCGCGCGGCCCGTCGACGCGCCGGACGATCCGCACGTGATCGTCAGCGCGTGCGAGGCCGCGCCGTACCACACCGAAACGAACGTGAAGATGCGCGACACCTTCTGGATCAAGGCGCAGCCGTATTCGCTGCACGACATCTTCACGCGCGCCGGGCGACCGCTCGCCGAGCGCTTCGTCGGCGGCGATCTCTACCAGGCCTATCTCAGCGCGTACAACTACCATCGCTGGCATGCGCCGGTGCGCGGCACCGTCACACGCATGCATACCGGATCGACGGCACCTACTACTCGGTCGCCGAAGCCGAAGGCCCGGACCCGGCCGGGCTCAACGACTCGCAGGGCTACATGACGGCGGTCGCCGCGCGCGCGATCGTCGCGATCGAGAGCGACGACCCGGGCATCGGCACCGTGGCCGCGGTATTCGTCGGGATGGGCGACGTGTCGTCGTGCGTGATCGAGGTCGTGCCGGGCCAGCGCGTCGACAAGGGCGACGAGATCGGCCGCTTCCAGTTCGGCGGATCGACGTACTGCCTGCTGTTCGAGGCCGGCGTGATCGAGCGCTTCCTGTACGCGCCGCCGTTCGACGGCGACACGCCCGTCGTGCAAGTGAACGCGTCCGTCGCGATCGCGCGGTGAGCAGCGCGCCCGCGCGTCATCGTCACGCGTCACGCATCGGTGCCGTCGGGCTCGTACCCGTCGCGCCGCTGCATGCACCGCAGCACCGACAGGCCGTCGGCCGTCAACGCGGGCCGGCGCTCGCCCGACGCGGCGTCGCCCTGCATCACGATCAGGTTCTGTTCGACCAGCGCGGCGACGTCCTCGCGATCGATCTGGATCTGTTCCGGTGCGCGATACACCAGGAACAGCGCGGCAAATTCATGGGCGGTCAGCATGCTCGTTCCCCGTTGACGGCTTCACGCAATGCGACGACGGCGTCGCATCGGCATGCGGCGCGACACGCGCGCCGGCGATCGTCGATGCGCGCACGGACCATGCCAATGCGCGCGAAGCGGCGCTCGTCCGGGCCGTGGGGCGCGCGGCGCGATAGGGCACCGCGCGGCGTCCGGCCGCCCGTGCAAAGTTTTCAACGACGTGTAATGCCGGACGCGAGCGGGCCGAACCCGAGCGGCCGAACGCGAACGCGGGTCAAACGCGTCGGCCACGGCGCCTCGATCAGGAGCGCCGCGAACGGGACATGCCGGCCTTCACGCTGCCCGCCGCCGCACGGCCGTGCGCGCGGAAATAGCCGCTGTGCAGTACCACGCCGCCCTTGCCGTCCGCCAGCACATCCGCGCAGGCAGCCTCGATACGCGCGCGGCCGCGCTCGAACGCGTCGCGCAGGTCGGCTTCCAGCGCCGAGGGCGCGCCGAAATGATCCTCGAGCGCCTCGACCGTGATCGCGCAGTGCTCCGGCTGACCGTCGACGTCGACGGTGAAGCACAGTTGCAGCGCCGCGCCGTCGAATTCGGGCGGCGCAGCGGCCAGCGTCACGCGGCGGGGGGAATCGGCCGGCATCGGATTATGCGCTCCGCGACGCGAGACTTTCGACCAGCGCGCCGCTGAATGCCGGCAGGTCGGCGGGCTTGCGGCTCGTGATCAGGTTGCCGTCGCGCACGACTTCCTCGTCGACCCACTTGCCGCCCGCATGGCGGATGTCGTCCTGCAGGCTCGGCCAGCTCGTCATCGTGCGCCCTTCCACGAGCCCGGACGACACGAGCAGCCAGCCGCCGTGGCAGATCGCGGCAATCGGCTTGCCGGCGCCGACGGCCGCCGTCACGAACTCGCGCGCGGCCGGGATCATCCGGATCGCGTCGCCGTTGACGACACCGCCGGGCAGCACGACCGCGTCGTAGTCGCCCTCGCGCGCGTCGTCGAACGTGCGGTCGACCTTCACGCGCGCGCCCTTGTCGACGTGCCTGAACCCCTGGATTTCGCCGCGTTTCTGCGAAATCACGTCGACCTGCGCGCCTTCGGCCGCCAGCGCACGTTGCGGTTCGACAAGCTCGGCCTCCTCGAAGCCGTCGACCGCCAGGATCGCTACCTTGCAATGGTCCAGTCTGCCGCTCATGGAAACCTCCGTGGATGCCGCGGCACCCTTTATGCCGTCCCGGTCACGGAGCAATTGCCGTGCCGCATGCGGCCGGACGACGGCGACAGAAGAGACCGGCCAAAACCGGCCCATGCCGCGCCGCCGCGCCCGGGCTGAAAAGATTTCAACGGCGTGTAACCCGACCCTACACGATTACTGCAGGCGGATCGCCGCATCGAGCATCGCGTCGGTCAGTTCGACCGTCAGTGTCAGATCGTCGTCGTTGTCGGGGAGCCGGTCGAGCATGTCCCGCACGGCCTCGTGCAGCATCGCGTGCACGCGCATCCGGGCGCCGTCGTCGAGGCCCGCGTAGCGTTCCATCGTGTCGCAGTCGAGCACCAGCACGACCGAATGCCGCCCCGTATCGGGTGGCGCATCAGCCGCCATCGACCACGCCGCATGAAACGTGACCGTGCCTGTCTCGACGTCGAGACGGACCGTCGTATCGAAATCGCCGGCGTCGACCGTGTCGGCGTCCGTCGCATCGTCTTCCAGACTGATCCGGGAGTTCGATCGCATGGTGTCCTCCTGCGTGGCGGCCGCGCGCGCCTGCTTCAAACGGCGCCGGCCATTCGGTTCGAATGCGGATGTAATGCGGATGTCACGAGGCGTTCGTGCTGAACGAAGAGGGCGGAATGGCACGCCTGCCCGGACCTTGCAGCAAGGGCCATGCCTCCGGCGGCAGGTCGCCGCGCGGCACGCGAATTGCGACGCCGTTGCCCGTCCGTCCCTGCGACGCCATACGGAGCCCTGCAATGCCTTCAGCTTCCGCTTCCCGTGCGCCCGGCAAACGCCCGACGCGCCGCCCTGGCCGGGCCCGCAGCGCCGATCCGCAACACCGCTGGTCCGCCGAAGTCACGAAAAAAAGCGACGTGCTCGACATCGAGCCCGACGTCTTCAAGTCCGACGATCCGGGAGCGATCGCCGCTTCGCTGAAGCGCTCGGCCGAACAGAGCCGCCGCCGCAAGTCTTCGCCGTTCCAGTCGGCGATGTCGATGCTGAACTTCTACGTGAACCGCGCGGGCCGCAACCTGCCGAAAACGCGCCGCGCGACGCTCGAACGCGCGAAGCGGAAACTGCGCGAAGCCTTCGGCCGCAAGCCGTGACGGCGGCCGGCCACCGCCGCATCGCCCCGCCCCGATCGCGCGCATGCACGAAGCGCTGTGCTACCTGATCGTCGGCGCGGTGCCGATGGCCACGGGCATCGCGGCGCTCACGATGCGCCGAGCCGCGCGCGCATCTTCGCGGTGATTCGCTGGCGCGCATCCGCATAGCCTTCCCATGGATCGCGCTTCAGCCCGTCGAGACGCGCGTGCAGCGTGTCGATCGTCCACTGCGCGCCGCCCGTCGTCTCGGGCACCTCGTCCCAGCCGAGCGGCACCGACACGCCCATGCCCGGCCGCGCGCGCGCCGAATACGCGGCAATCGTGCTCGCGCCGCGGCCGTTGCGCAGATAGTCGACGAAGATCTTGCCGCGCCGGTGGCGCGGCCCCATCGTCGCGGTGAAGCGCTCGGGCAGCGCGCCCGCCACGTGCTGCGCAACCGCGCGCGAGAAGTCTTTCACGTCGTCCCATCCCGCGTACCGCGTGATCGGCACGACGACATGCAGCCCCTTGCCGCCGCTCGTCTTGCAGAACGACGCGAGCCCCAGCTCGTCGAGCAGCCCGCGCACGAGTTGCGCGGCGTCGATCATCGCGCGCCACGGCAGCGCCGGATCGGGATCGAGGTCGAACACGATGCGGTCCGGCCGCTCGATATTGGATGCGTGCGCATTCCACGTATGCAGCTCGACCGTGCCCATCTGCGCGGCACCGAGCAGCGCGTCAACGCTGTCGATCGACAGCAGCGGCCCGTGGCCGGGATCGAGCCCTTCGTGCTGCGTGACGAACGGAATCTCGAGGCGCTCCGCATGTTTCTGGAAGAACAGCTCGCCCGTGATGTCGCCCGGCGTGCGCACGAGCGACACGGGCCGGCCCTTCAGGTCGGGCAGCAGCCACGGCGCGACCCATTGCCAGTAATGCGCAAGGTCGATCTTGCGCGTGCCGTGCTGCGGATCGAGCACGCGATCGGGATGCGTGATGCGCACGCGGCCGACGTGGTCGGCGCCGGATTCGACGCGCGCGTCGCCGGACGACGCGTGCGATTTCGCGCGACGCTTGTGGCCGCTCGCGGTATCCGTGTGCCGTGCGCGTTCGTGTTTGTCGTGCGCTGCATCGCGTTCGTCCATCGCCGTCTCCGTTTCGGTGTGGCGCGGCATCTCGCGGACGATCCGCGCCGCCGGTTTGTCTTCCCGCAGCGCGACGAACGCCGCCTGCCGCACGATGCCGTCGCCCGTCCATTCCGCGAATTCGCATTCGGCGACGAGCGTCGGATCGATCCAGTGCACGCGCGTGCGCGACCGTTCGCGCGGCGGCGGGTCGAACGGCGTCGTATCGCGTTCGTGCCTGCGCAGCATCGCGGCGAGCCGGTCGAGCATGCGCGCATCGAACCCGGTGCCGACCCGGCCCACATAGCGCAATGGCGGCGCGCCGCGCCGCCGCTTGCCGCCCGATTCAGGCTCGTACACACCGAGCAGCAGCGCGCCGAAGCCGTGCCGGCTGCCTGACGGCTCCGTGTAGCCGCCGATCACGAACTCCTGCCGCCGCCGGCATTTGAGCTTGATCCACGCGGCGGAGCGGCCGGCGCGATAGCGTGAATCCGCGCGCTTGCCGATCAACCCTTCGAGGCCGGTGTCGCACGCGCTCGCGATCAGCGACGCGACGTCGCCGCCGAGATCCGGCGAATAGCGCAGCCGCGCGGCGTCGCTGCCCGCCAGCAGCGGTTCGAGCAACGCGCGGCGCGCAGCGAGCGGCGCATCGCGCAAATCCTTGCCATTCAGATAGGGCAGATCGAACACGAACAGCGTGATCGCGTCGGAACGGCCCGCGCCGAGCGCGTTCTGCAGCGCCTGGAAATCGGGCAGGCCGCTGTCGCCGAGCACGACCGCCTCGCCGTCGAACCACGCGTTTTCGATCTCGAGCGCCGCAAGCGCATCGCGCTGCGCACGCAGCTTCGCGGTCCAGTCGCGGCCCTCGCGCGTCATCAGCGCGACATGCCGCCGCGCACCGCGGCCCGACACGCGCGCGAGAATCCGGTAGCCGTCGAACTTCACTTCGTAGCGCCAGTCGCCTTGCGCGGGCGGAGCATCGACCAGCGTCGCGAGCTGCGGCGCGACGCGCTCGGGCAGCGGCGCGCGGACAGCGCCTTCGATGTGCGACAGGTCGGCGTCGGCTGGTGGCTTGCGATCCTTGCGGTCGCGCGGCGTGCCGCGTGTATGGGGCGCATCGTCGCGGCTGCGTCGCGACGTGCGTGCAGGCGGCGATGCATCGGCGGGCGCCGCGCGTGCGGCCCGCGCACTGCGGTCATGCACGCTGCCCGGCTGCTGCGCAACGACATCGAATTCGTCCGCATCGCGTGCGTCGTCGTCGCGCTCCTTGATCAGCAGCCATTGCGGCTGGCGCCCCTGCTGCCGCCCGCTGCGCACGAGCGCCCAGCCGCCGTGCAGCTTTTCGCCATCGAGCCGGAACGTCAGCTTGCCCGCGCGATAGCCGTCGCGCGCCTGCGCGACGCCGCCGTCGGGCGTCCACGTCCCTTCGTCCCACACGACGACCGTGCCTGCGCCGTAATGTCCGGCCGGAATCTCGCCCTCGAACGACGCATATTCGAGCGGATGGTCCTCGACCTGCACGGCCAGACGCTTCACCGACGGATCGACGCTCGGCCCCTTCGGCACGGCCCACGATTTGAGCGTGCCGTCGAGTTCGAGACGGAAGTCGTAATGGAGCCGCGTCGCGTGATGTTCCTGGATCACGAAACGCAACGGATGGCGCGCCCGGGCAGCCGTGCGCGCCTGCTTGGTCTGCTTCGTCTGCTTCGTCTGCTTCGTCTGCTTCGTCTGCTTCGTCTGCTTCGTCTGCTTCGTCTGCTTCGATTCGGCGCCCGGCTTCGCGCGACGCTTCCCGCGCGCGCCTTCCGGCTCCGGCGTCGCGTCGAAGCGGCGTTTTCGACGATAGGGATCGAGCTTGCCGGCCATCGCGTCACCTCGTGTCGCGCGGTGTCATGCGGCGTGCTTCCGGCGCGCGGCGGTTTTCTTTGCCGCATGCGCGCCCGTCGCGCCCTGCTTCGCGGCCGGCCGTTTCGCGGGTGCTTTCGCGGCGCTCCGCGCGGCAGCCTTCGCGGCCGGCTTGCGTCGCCCGCTCGCGGTGCGCGGCGCGGACGCGCCGGTGTCGTCGTCCTCGCGCGCAGCACGCGCGCCGCCGCCCTTCAGGCTGCGCTTCAGCAGCTCGGTCAGGTCGACGACGTTGGCCGCCGTGCGCGCCGTTTGCGCCGGCCGGTCCTCGATCTCCTCGACGCTGCCCGCGCGCACCTTGCGCTCGACCAGTTCGAGGATGTCGTCGCGGAACGTGTCGCGATACTCGTCGGGCGTCCACGTGCCCGACATGTCGTCGATCAGCTTCTTCGCCATCGCGAGCTCGCGCGCGCTGACGCCCGCGCGCTTCGCGTCGCCGGCCGGCACCGGCAGCTCGTCGAGCGGGCGCAGTTCCTCCTGCCAGCGCAGCGTATCGAGCGCGAGCAGCGGCCCGACCGGGATCAGCGCGCCGAGATGCTGGCGATCGTGCATCACGACGTGCGCGATGCCGATCTTGCCGCTGTCCTTCAGCGCGTCGCGCAGCAGCGCATAGACCTTCTCGCCCTTGCGGTCCGGCACCAGGTAGTACGGCGTGTCGAGATACAGGAACGACACGGCGTCCGCGTCGACGAACGTGACGATGTCGACGGTCTGCGTCGATTCGGGGTTCGCCGCGCGAATCTCGTCGTCGGTCAGCACGACATAACGCTCCTTCTCGTACTCGTAGCCGCGCACGATGTCCTCGCGCGCGACCTCCTTGCCGGTGCGCTTGTTGATCTGCCGATAGCCGACCGGGTCCATCGAACGCTTGTCGAGCAGCCGGAACGACGGCTTCACGGTGCGCGTCGCCGGGAACAGCTGCACGGGCACGTGAACGAGCCCGAAGCTGATCGCGCCTTTCCAGATCATGCGTGCCATGGGTGTCCTCCTTGCGGCGTCGTTGCGTCGGACGCCTTCGTCCGCGGCCGATGCTACGGCCGGCGGCTGCGGCTGCGCCGCACGATGCTCACGTGTCCGTTGCGCTCCAGGATCGCCGCGTCGACGTCGGACAGGTCGGTCGCGCCGGTCGCCTGCCGGACGCTTTCGCGCACGTCGGTCGGCGTAAGCAGCGCGGCACGCATCTGTGCGTCGTCGAAGCGGCCGTTGCGATACACCTCGCGCTCGGCGCCTACCAGCAACCGCTCGAGCCGGCGCGAGCGCACGCATGCCCAGCCGATCGCACGATGCAGCAGCGCGATCGCGAGCGACGCCGCGACGGTCGCTCCGAACGGAGACGCGCCGACCACCGCGCGGCTCAGGATCGCGCCGAGCAGAATGCCGACCACGTAGTCGAACGGCGAACGCTGCCCGAACGCGCGCCGCCCGGCGATGCGAATCAGCACCAGCGCGACCACGAACACGACGATCGCACGCAACGCCATCTGCCCGGGGCCGAGCATCCGGCCCTGTCCGAACAGCGCGACGACGACGTCCATGATGGCGGCGCTATGCGGGCAGATCGGCCGCCTGCTGCCAGCGCGCCCGGATCCGAGGGCGGCCGATGTCGTCCGGGAACGTGCGCATTACCGCGTCGGGATCGACCGCCTGCCCGATGCCCACGCGTTGCGCCGAATCCGGCGGATATGCGGCGCCCGGCAATAGGCGTTCGGCACCGACGGCCGCGTTCGGCTTCAGGTGCCTGAACGCCCTGCACACGTATCGCTGCGCGGCCTGCTGCGTCTTGCCGGCTGGTGGGGGATTCGTCATCGGGGCGTCCTCGTCGAATTCGATGGGCGGCCGCCACGCACGCAGCCGCTGCGGCGCGCGCGAGCGCGCCTGCGGCGGCCGGCCTCGGCGTCAGGGCGCGCGCAATGCCGCGTCGAGTTCGGTATCCGTAATATCGAGCGCCACGTTGCATTCGATCGCGTCGTCCTCGACGCGCGGCTTGCGTTCGTCCACCGCGCGTCGAGCGCCATCGCACAGATACGTGCGCACGCGCAGCCGGTCGTCCTCGTCGAGCCGCGCATAACGCTCGATCACGTGCGGATCGAACCGCAGGTCGACCGTGCAACGCCACTCGCGCGCGCTTTCGTCAGCCGGCACGCGCACCCACGACACCTGGATCGTCAACCGCCCGGATGCGTCGTCCGCATGCACGACGACGGTCGACTCCGACGGGAAGCCGTTCGCGAGCGCGTGCTCGAGTTCCGCGACGCGCTGCGAGCGGTCGGGCGCGCTGGTCATCGTCGCACGACGCCCAGCAGCAGCGTGACCAGAAAGATCACGACGAAGATGTAGAACAGGATCTTCGCGATCTCGGCCGCGCCGGCCGCGATGCCGCCGAAGCCGAGCACGGCCGCGACGAGCGCGATGATGAAGAAAATGACGGCGTATCGAAGCATGGAGCCCTCCTGGATGACAGCGGTCGCGAACACACGTCGTCGTCGATCACGCATCGTGCTTGTGCCTGGGTTTGCCGCGAACCGGCGTGGAAGCCATTCTCTCGAGTTCCTTCTCGCTCATCGACTTGGCCATCGACTTCGCCGGCGGCTTGAGGTCCTTCATCTTCGTGTCGCCGCGCTTGGCCGACAGCGCGGCCCCGGCAGCACGCTGCTGGGCCTGGGATTTTGCTGGCATGGTTGCGCTCCTCTCGTTGGCGCGCGCGATACGACGCAATGTCGGTGCAACAGACGGCACGCGCGCGGTTGGGTCGCCCGGGTCGTCATGCGGCGTCGCGGCGCCGCAGGTCGGCCGGCGGGATCTTCATCGCCTGGCGATACTTCGTCACCGTGCGGCGCGCAAGAAGAATGCCGCGCCCCGCGAGGTTCTGCGCGAGCGTGACGTCGGACAGCGGATCGGTTTGACGCTCGGCCGCGATCATGTCGCGGATCAGCACCTTGGCGGCCGATGCCGAGCACACGCCCTTGCCCGCCGCCTCGAGCTTGCGCGGGAAGAAGTGCTTGAATTCGAACGTGCCGTGCGGCGTGGCCATGTACTTGTTGCCCGTCGCGCGCGACACGGTCGATTCGTGCAGCTCGAGCTCATCCGCGATATCGCGCAGCACGAGCGGCTTCATCGCGATCTCGCCGTAGCGGAAGAAATCGCGCTGCCGCGCGACGATGCATTCGCCGACGCGCTGGATCGTCTCGAAGCGCTTCTGCACGTTGCGGATCAGCCAGCGCGCTTCCTGCAACTGCTGGCCGAGCGGCGAATCGCGCTCGCCGCTCGACTGCGCGAACAGCGTCGCATAACGCTCGTGCAGGCGCGCGCGCGGCAGCACGGCCGGGTTGATCGTCACGATCCATTCGTCGCGCACCTGGCGCACGATCACGTCGGGCACCACGTAGTCGCCGCGCGTGCTGCCATAGTGATTGCCGGGGCGCGGATCGAGGCCGCGCACGAGCGCGCACGCCGCGTGCAGCGTCTGCGGGTTGCAGCCGATGCGCCGCTGGATCTCGGCCGTCTCGCGGCGCGCGAGCCGTTCGAGATGCTCGCGCGCGATCGCCTTCGCTTCCGCGAGCGCCGGCGTGCCGGCCGGGATCGCGTCGAGCTGCAGCACCAGGCATTCGGACAGCGAGCGCGCGGCGATGCCCGGGCGGTCGAGCATCTGCACGAGCCGCAGCGCGACCGCGAGATCCTGTTGCGACAGCAGCAGCGCCGGATCGGCCGCGACCAGCAGGTCGGGCAGCTCCTGGCGCAGGTAGCCGTCGTCGTCGAGCGCATCGATCACGATGCGCGCGGCTTCGCGGTCGCGTTTGTTCAGCGGGTAGAGCCGCAGCATATCGTGCAGTTGCTGATGCAGCGACGGCTCGGCGGCCATCCATTCGCCGGGCGACAGGCCGTCGGCGTCGTCGCCCTGGCGGCCCGTACCGCGCGGCGCGGGCGCGGCCGTATACGACAACTCGCCGTCCGGCGGGCGCACGTCGTCGGGTTCGGGCGACGCTTCGGGCGCGGCGGCTTCGGCCGCCTGCTCGGGCGTTCCGGCGGCGGTTTCCTCTTCGCCGTCGCCCTGGCCGTCTTCGAGAAACGGATTCATGTCGAGCGCCTGCCGCAATTCCTGTTGAAACTCGAGCGAGGACAACTGCAGCAGCCGCAGCGACTGCTGAAGCCTCGGCGTAAGTGCGAGATGCTGTCGCATCTGCAGCGCAAGCGAGACGGACATCGAAAGCCTCCTGACGGTTCGGTTCGCGGTATTTCGTCGACAGGGTTTACGCAGCTTTCGTGCCAATCCGCCCACGCGCGCCGTGCCGGGGCTTTCGCGGGTTCGTGCCCCATCACGCAACCTGACGGGGCCGCTTTTTTACAAGCCGGCGGCAAGTTTGGGGCACGCATTTCGCGCGGCAAGAAGTGCGCTCGGTCGACCGCATCGTCACGCTTCGCATCGATGGGATCGACGGCCGAGCGATCGGGAAATACCGCCGTCAGCGCCGGCTGGTGGCGCAGCAGCCACGCGGCCATGTCGCGCTCCTGCTGCATGATCCGCTCGCAGCACGCTGCGGGTTTCATCTTCGCCGTCACGTTCCTTCACCGCATCACGAATGCGGCGTGTCGCGCGGCGCGATGCTCGGCGCGCATGCCGTGCGGCACACGCGACGCGTCAGTACTGCATCGGCGGCGGCGTGCCCGGCAGCCGCTGGTCGCCCTGCACGCCGTTCGGGCCCGGCGGCGGGACGTCGGCCGGATCGCCGCCGGTCGCGCCCTGCGGCATCGTGTTGCCCGGCGACGGGCGCGTCTCGTAGCGCGTATTGGCATCCGGCATCGTCGCGCTCGGCGGCGTCGCATGGCCGTCGGGCGGTGCGGGCGGCGCCGCGCGCGTGCCGTAGGTGGTGCCCTGCGTGCATGCGCCCAGCGCGCACGCGGCGGCGAACGCGCATGCAGCCACGCGTATCGTCTGGATCGTGTTCATCGGAATCCTCCGTCGGATCGACGGCTCAGAGCCGGTTGAAATGAAAATCCCCCGCATACGCGGTGGGTGCGCGGCGCGCCATCATCACGTCGAATTCGGCCGCGACGCGCGTGAGCGTGCCGCGTTGCCGCTCGATATCCGCCTGTTCGAGCGCGGCGAACGCGTCGGCATCGAAGGTCACGGTCAGCGACGCCGGATGGCCATCGACGCGAAAACCGATATGCAATGCGCCGGCCGGCTGCTCCTCGACATGGAACGGCATCGCGCGCGCCTCGAAATGGCGGCCGAGCGTCTCGGCGATGTCGCGCAGCATGCCGGGTCTGATACGGATGCTCATTGCATGCCCTCCATTCGCGTTCGCGGCGCCGCGCCCGCCGGCGGTGCGCGCACGGGCGGATCGCGCAAAGGCGGTTCGCGTTCCGGCGGCGCATGCCCGGGCGGATCGCCTTCGGGTTCGCGGTACGGTTCCACGTCGTCGGGATCGGGCGGCTCGGGGTCCGGCTCCACGTCGGGCACCGGCGGGTCGGGCCGGTGCAGCCACTGATCGCGGTCGTGATTCATCGGCATTCCATAGGGGCGCATCGTTGCGTTGTCTGACGGATGTGGCCAGGGTCCGCAATCCGCGTGCCGTCCGTTCGCGGCGCCCGCACGCCGGCGCTGCTGCGCATACGCGCGCGCTCGCGGCGCGCGCCGTGCATTCGCTACACCGTTCGCTGCAATTCTTGCAAGCGCGCCGCTACGCGTCGTACGCGGCCATCACGAGCCACAGCTCGCGGCCGTCGTCCCGCACACGCGCCGCCAGCGCATACGGGTCGGCCGGCTCGCATGCGCGCTGCAGCGCGAAGCGCGCCGGCTCGGTCGAGCCGAACGTCTCGTCGCCGAGCGGCCGCACGTCGGCCTTGCCCTCGAACATCCGGCGCTCGGGCCGGTAGATCAGCGGTTCGTGTTTCCACGTATCGAAATGGCTCTTCACCGAATCGAATCCGCCGCCGCATACGTTGATCTCGTAGCGTACGCCTGGTCGTCGTTTCGGAATCATCGTCGTGTCTCCGCTTGATGCGCGCACCGCAGGCACCGGGTGCGCCGCGCGTTGCTGCCATGGTCGTCTTCGTCTTCGCCGGCGACGTGGCAAATCGCGTGCCGCGTGCGATCCGGGAACGGCCGTTGCGGGAAATCGGCGTCATCGTCACCGATACGGAGCTTCGCCATGAAGGATTCGACCCGGTCCGGCCACGACGCGCCGGAGCGCAAGCAGCGACCCTCCCCATCGCAGCCGCTGAAGCCGGAGGACCGCACGCACACGCGCCATTCGGAACGCCATATCGACAAGCAGCTCGAGGACACGTTTCCGGCGAGCGACCCGCCCGCGACCGGCGGTATCACGCGCATCGAGCCCGACACGCCGCCCGGCACGCACGACGACGGGCCGTGGCAGGACAAGCGCGAACGCCACGACAGATGACGGCGACGAACGACAGGCCGCGTGCGCCGCACGGCATGCGGTTTGCTGAATGAGCCGAAGCATTGCCCACACCCCACCCGCAAGGAGGACTTTCATGCATCGCGTCAACGAAATCATGTCGCAGGACGTCGTGTGCATCGCGCCGACCGACTCGATCCGCCATGCCGCGCAACTGATGGAGCGCTACGACATCGGCGCGCTGCCCGTGTGCGACAACAACCGGCTGATCGGGATGGTGACGGACCGCGATCTCGCGGTGCGCGCGATCTCGGCCGGCAAGCCGCCGGAGACGCGGATTCACGAAGTCGCTTCGGGCCCGATCGAATGGTGCTTCGACGACGATTCGCTGGAAGAGATCCAGCACTACATGGCAGACGCGCAGTTGCGCCGCCTGCCCGTCGTCGATCACGACAAGCGGCTGGTCGGCATGCTGTCGCTCGCGGACATCGCGACGCGCTCGGCCGGCCCGACGCACGACGACGTCGCGAACACGCTCGAAGGCGTGTCGCAGCCGAGGCAGACGTGACGGGTCGAGCCTTTGCTTCGCCCCGTCCCGACCACCCGCGCGACCCGCGGCCCGCCCGGGCACGATCGCGCACCACGCAGCCTGGAGGAAACACCATGCAGACTTCCAATCAAGGTCAGACCCGCATCATCGGCAAGGGCGCCGCAACGGCGGCCGGACCCGGCCCCGACGTCATGGCGGCCAACACGCTGGAAGGCGACAAGGTCTATACGACCGACGGCGACGATGTCGGCAAGATCAAGGACATCATGCTCGACGTGCGTTCGGGCCGTATCGCGTACGCGGTGCTGTCGAGTGGCGGCCTGCTCGGCATCGGCGACAAGCTGCTCGCGATCCCGTGGAGCGCGCTGACGCTCGACACCGAGCGCAAGTGCTTCCTGCTGTCGGTGTCGTCGGAGCGGATCAAGAACGCTCCCGGCTTCGACAAGGACCACTGGCCGGCGATGGCCGATCCGCAATGGGCCGAGCCGCTGCACGAGTACTACGGCAGCGCGCCGTACTGGAGCCCCGGCGACGAGCTCGGGCTGACCGATCCGACCGAGGAACTGAACAATCCGCGCACACGCGACCCTCATTGAGCGTTCGCGACCGGCCGACACGCCCCGCGCATGCGGGGCTTTTTTTCGTCTGCCGGCCGCCCCTATTGATAACCATACGACATCAATCCATCCAAAAATCGCACTTATCGTTTCTCCGTCTCCGGGCGAACATTACCAAAACGACAATCGATCGCCTTCCGCGCATTGTCTGAATTTTTCTGGAGACACCCCCGATGCCCCCCTCGCCCAGCCTTCCGACCGGACGTTCGAAGGCCGCCGCGGTATTCCGCGTCACGGCCGGCAACTTCCTCGAGCAGTTCGACTTCTTCCTGTTCGGCTTCTATGCGACGCAGATCGCCGCCGTGTTCTTTCCCGCCGCGAGCGAGTTCGCTTCGCTGATGATGACGTTCGCCGTGTTCGGCGCCGGCTTCCTGATGCGGCCGCTGGGCGCGATCGTGCTCGGCGCGTACATCGACGACGTCGGCCGCCGCAAGGGCCTCATCGTCACGCTGGCCATCATGGCAAGCGGCACCATCCTGATCGCGTTCGTACCGGGCTACGCGACGATCGGCCTGCTCGCACCCGCGCTCGTGCTGATCGGGCGACTGCTGCAGGGCTTTTCGGCGGGTGCCGAACTGGGCGGCGTGTCGGTCTATCTTGCCGAGATGGCCACGCCCGGCCGCAAGGGCTTCTACACGAGCTGGCAGTCCGCCAGCCAGCAGGTCGCGATCGTCGTCGCGGCGGGCCTCGGCTTCGCGCTCAATCAATGGCTCAGCGCATCGGCCATCGCCGCATGGGGATGGCGCGTCCCGTTCTTCGTCGGCTGTACGATCGTGCCGTTCATTTTCATGCTGCGTCGCAATCTGGAGGAAACGCAGGAATTCAAGGCGCGCCGGCATCGTCCCGGCATGAAGGAAGTGTTCGGTACGCTGGTCCAGAACTGGGGCGTGGTTCTCGCAGGCATGATGCTGGTCGCGATGACGACCACGAGCTTCTACCTGATCACGGTCTACGCGCCGACCTTCGGCAAGACGGTTCTGCACCTGAGCACCGCGGACAGCCTGCTCGTGACGCTGTGCGTCGGCGTGTCGAATTTCGTCTGGCTTCCGATCGGCGGTGCGCTGTCGGACAGGATAGGCCGCCGGCCGCTGCTCGTCGGCATGACGGTGCTCGCGATCGCCACCGCCTATCCTGCGCTGTCGCTGCTCGCTCATGCGCCGTCGTTCGTCAACATGCTGCTCGTCCTTCTGTGGCTGTCGTTCATGTACGGGATCTATAACGGCGCGATGATCGTCGCGCTGACGGAAGTGATGCCGGTGGAGGTGCGCGTGGCAGGCTTCTCGCTCGCCTACAGCCTCGCGACGGCCGTATTCGGCGGCTTCACGCCCGCCATCTCGACGGCGCTGATTCACATGACCGGCGACAAGGCTGCGCCGGGCTACTGGATGAGCCTCGCCGCGGTGTGCGCGCTGCTTGCGACCTTCGCGCTCTATCGCCGCCGGACGCCGACGCTGACACCCGCGCACTGACGCCCCATGCCGAGCAACCTGCCCCGACTCCGCAAGACGACAATCATGAAAAACCTGCTCCTGAAACTGTGCGCGACCGCGCTCGTCGCCACCGCCGCAGTCACCGCAAACGTCCAGGCCGCCGAGCTGCACGTGATGAGCTCGGGCGGCTTCACCGCGGCCTATAAGCGCCTTGGCCCGCAGTTCGCGTCCCGCACGGGCAACACGCTCGACACCGCGCTCGGCCCGTCGATGGGCAAGTCACCCGAGGCGATTCCGAACCGGCTCGCGCGCGGCGAGCCTGCCGACGCGGTGATCATGGTCGGCTACGCGCTCGACGATCTGATCAGGCAAGGCAAGGTGATCCCCGGATCGCGCGTCGAGCTGGCCGATTCCCGCATCGGCATGGTCGTGCGCGACGGCGCGGCGAAACCCGACATCAGCTCGGCCGAAGGCCTGAAGCAGGCGCTGCTGCATGCAAAGTCGATCGCCTACTCGGATAGCGCGAGCGGCGTCTATATCGAGCGGGAGTTGTTCAGGAAGCTCGGCATCGACGACCAGATGAAAGCGAAGGCGAAGATGATCCCGCGGATTCCGGTCGCGTCCGTGGTCGCGAACGGCGACTACGAAATCGGCTTCCAGCAGGTGAGCGAACTGCTGCCCGTCCAGGGCGCGACCTTTGTCGGCAAGATTCCCGAATCGCTGCAGTCCGTCACACGCTTCGCCGCCGGCATCCCTGTCGGCGCGCAACATCCAACGGAAGCGAAGGCACTCCTCGACTATCTCGCGTCGCCCGCCGTGCAGCCGGAAGTGAAGTCGACCGGACTGGATTCCGTCTCCGCACCTTGAGCACGAACCACGGGAAGGCGTGCATCAGACGGCCTTCCCGTCGCGCCCGGCGTTGTCCGCAGCATCATCGGCGCAGTTCAGGTTCGCCGGCTCGGCCGCGCTCAGCATCCGCGCGAGCCGCTCACGATCGCACTCCCCTTCCCACGACGAAACGAAGATCACCGCGCACGCATTGCTGATCACGCTCGTCAGCGCGCGCGCCTCGGACATGAAGCGATCGATGCCGACCAGCAGCGCGACCCCGGCAACCGGCAGGTCGGGCATCACGGCGAGCGTCGCGACGAGCGCGACGAGCCCGCTGCCGGACACGCCGGCCGCCCCCTTCGACGTGAGCAGCATGACGGCGAGCATCGCCGCGATTTGCGGCGCGGAAAGCGGCACGTCGCACGCCTGCGCGATGAACAATGCCGCGAGCGTCAGGTAGATCGCGGTGCCGTCCAGGTTGAACGAGTAGCCGGCCGGCAGCACGAGCCCCACGACGCCCTTGTCGCACCCCAGCGACTCCAGCTTGACGATCAGCCGCGGCAACACCGGCTCCGTGGACGAGGTCGCGAGGACGATGAGCAATTCCTCGCGCAGGTAGCGCAACAGCCGCCACAACGCGAAGCCGTGCAGCCGCGCGAGCGGCGCAAGCACCAGCGCGACGAACAGCACGCAGGCCACGTAGAACGCCACCATCAGCCTCGCGAGCGAGCCGACCGAGCCGATGCCGAAGCGGCCCACCGTGAACGCCATCGCGCCGAATGCGCCGAGCGGAGCAAGCCGCATGACCATCGCGAGCACGCGAAAGACGATCTGCGCGACGCCGTCGATCAGCGCCAGCACGGGCCGACCGGCCTGCGGATACGCATTCAGCGAAAAACCGAACAGCAGCGACAGCAGCAGCACCGGCAGCACCTCGCCCGTGCGGAACGCGCCGAGCATCGTGTCGGGGATCACGCTCAACGCGAACTCGACGAGCCCGTGCGGTTGCGCGTGCGGTGCATATTGCGCCAGGATGCGCGGGTCGAGATGGCGCACGTCGACGTGCATGCCGGCGCCGGGCCGCAGCACGAACGCGGTGACGAGCCCGAATGCGAGTGCGGCGGCGGTCAGCAGATAGAACAGCACCAGCGCGCGCACGATCGTGCGCCCGATGGCCTTTCCGTTCGCCAGCGACGTGATGCCGGAGACGATCGTGCAAAACACGATCGGCGCGATCATCATCCGCACGAGGCCGACGAATGCATCGCTGAGCGGCTTGAGCAGCGCGCCCGCCGACGGCCAGAAGTGGCCGACGCTCACGCCGAGCGCCATCGCCAGCAGAACCTGCACATAGAGCGAACGGAGCGGTCTTGCCAGCCTCACGATGCGGTGTTCCCCGATGTCCTGTTTGTGTTCTTTATCTTCGTCACTTCGATGCATCGCTGCTTGCGGCGCCGGCGCGTTTCGCATCGACGATCGCCCGGTGAAACTCCTCCGCGGCCGGCGTCAGCGGGCGCCCGCGCCGTTTCACGATGCCCACCCGGCGCTTGACCACCGGTTCGACGAGGGGCACGCTCGTGAGCACGGGATGGTCGTGTCCGGGCATCGCCATCGACGGTACCGCGGCGACGCCGAGCCCGGCTTCGATCAACCCGAGCAGGGTCGTCACGTGGCGCGTCTCGCACACGCTCGGCGCCCGCGGCGCGACGGTCGTCAATGCCTGGTCGAGCAGCAGGCGGTTGCCGGAAGTCTTGTCCACCGACACATACTCGTACTCGTAAAGCTCGTTCCAGGTCACGCGCTTCTTGCGCGCGAGCGGATGGTCGCGCCGGCACGCGGCAACAAACCGTTCCTGCAGCAGCAGCTTGAACTCGATCTCCGGCTCCTGGCTGCCCATGAAACTCACGCCGAAATCGGCCTCGCCGCTGATGACCGCGCCCAGCACCTCGTTGGCGCTCGCATCCAGCAGCTTGACCCTGATGCGCGGAAAGCGGCGATGATAGCTCGCGATCACGTTCGGCAGGAAGTAGTAGGCCACCGACGGCACGCATGCAATCGTCACATGACCGAGGCGGCTCGACGAAACGTCGCGGATGCCGAGCAGCGCGACGTCGAGATCGTCCAGCAGTTGCTCGGCGCTCGGCGCGAACACGCGCCCGACGGTGGTCAGCGTGACGCTGCGGGTGGTGCGCTCGAACAACCGCACGCCGAGCGCTTCCTCGAGTTTGTCGATCCGGCGACTCAGCGCGGGCTGCGAAATGCTGATCGCGTCGGCGGCCTTTCGGAAGCTTCCCAGCTCCACCACCGCGCGAAACGCCTGCAAGTCGGTCAAATCGAAGTTGATTCCCACGGGCCACGTCTCCGAATTTCAGATGCCGGGTATTTTGCATGATTCGGGCAAGCTCACCCAGCCGGGAGATGCCCGGCTCCGACGCCTGCTACGCGCGGTGCCGCAGCGCATCGATCACGACGGAGAACGCGCGCGATGCCTGGCGGCGATCGCCGTCGCGCTCGTATGGTACGGCACGTCGGCGGCGGCCGGATCGTCGCCGGGGGATGCATCGCGTCTGTCCCCCGTCAGCGGATGCAGGCCGGCCGCAAACTGCGCGCCCATGTCGACCGCATGCGGCATGCCGGTTGCTCCATGTTCCGTATCGTCGATACGGGAGCCATCGATGCGCGGGATGTCGATTTTCCAGCCAGGCCACGCGAGCGCGTCGCGTGCCGCGTGCCGGCCGGCGCGCCGGTTCGCGCAGGCAGCCGCATGCGGCGCGCGAGCCCGCGCAAGAGGCGCCGCATGACGCGCCAGGCGGCCGCTCGTCCGGCCCCCGCCGCCCGCGGCGGCGACGCGCCGGCGACGCTCGACGCGTGCCGACGCTGCGCGCTGTGGGAACACGCGACGCAACCGGTGCCGGGCGCCGGGCCCGTCGACGCAACGATCATGCTGGTCGGCGAGCAGCCGGGCGATCAGGAGGACCGCAAGGGTTTGCCGTTCGTCGGCGCGGCCGGCCGCATGCTCGACCGCGCGCTCGGCGAGGCCGGAATCGAGCGCTCGCACGTCTACCTGACGAATGCGGTCAAGCACTTCAAATGGGAGCCGCGCGGCAAGCGGCGCCTGCACAAGACGCCCGCGCAACGCGAGGTCGCCGCATGCCGCTACTGGCTCGAACGCGAGCTCGACGCGGTGCGCCCGCGCGTGATCGTCGCGCTCGGCGGTTCCGCGCTGCGCGCGGTGCTGCAGGACAACGACGCGACGCTGGAGCGCACGCGCGCGCCGGTGCGGACCGCCGAAGGCCGGCTTGTCGTCGCAACCTGCCATCCGTCGTATGTGCTGCGTACGCGCGGCGCCGACTCTCGCGAACACGCATACCGGACGCTCGTCGATGCGTTGCGTACCGCGTCCCGCCTCGCGCGCGGCCACGGCGACAGCCATGGCCACGGCGACCAAAATGGCAACGACGGCAGCAACGGCGGCCGGCCGGGCGCATCGGGCGACGCCGGATGAGCGGCCCGCGCCGCGGCCTGCGGCCGCGAAGCCGTGGTACCGGCGGCTCGGCCCGGGCCTGCTCGCGGGCGCATCCGACGCCGCCCCGAGCAACGTCGCCGTCTACGCACAGGCGGGCAGCCAATTCGGCTTCAACATGCGGTGGATGGCCGTCGGCATGCTGACGTGATCCGGCTCGCGCGAATCGTTGCGCCCACAACGTGATGGCACGTGATGGCAGCCGGGCCGCCGGCAATCCGCCGCTGCCCGGCCGCCGCTCCCGTTACATCATCTTGCCGCGCGAGCGTTCGGCACGCGCCGCATCGGCCGCCGATTCGACCTTCTTCACCTCCTCCGGCGGCGGCAGCACGGCCTTGAAGCCCATCGACTCGATCCACATCTCGCGTGCCCAGCCGCGCGTATGGTACAGGTGGTGATCCTCGTCGGCCTCGATCTCGTCGTGCGCGCCCTTCAGCACCTTCGCGGCATCGCCCGACAACTGGTCGGCCGCATAGCCGATCAGCTCCCAGTTCAGGTGGTCCTTGGTCTCGGCGAGCACCACGCATTCGGCCGCGACGATCTGCGCGACGGCCGGATCGGCCTGCTTGCGCGCCTGCTCGATCACGTGGACGAGCGACTTCCCGGTGGCCGCCACCGCGCTGCGCCCGGGCGACTGCGCGTCGGGATCCATGCCGAGCGTATCGAACACCTTGCGCAGCACCTCCTGGTGATGGATCGTCTCGCGGTGGTACTTCTCCCATTCCTTGTGCAAATCCTCGTCGGTCGCGCACTGCAGCGCAGCCTCGTAGATCTTCGCGCCGCCAAGCTCGGTTTCATACGCCTGACAAAGCAGTTCGCGGATGCCTTCGTGCTTCTGTTGCCGGTGTGCCATGAATGTCTCCAGGATACGGGCCGCACATGCGGCCCGGGGTTGAACGGGCACGCGTCATTGCGCGCCCACCTTGCGCTCGAGCGCCTGCGCCAGGCTCAGGTGATGCCTGAGCGTCGGCAGCGCGGCGCTCGCGAACGCGCGCAGTTCGGCGTCCCCGCCCTCGCGCGCCTCGCGTTCGAACAGCGCGACGGCCTTGCGATGCGCATCGGGGCCGGCCGCCGCGACGTACGCGACGTCGAAATCGTGGCCGCTCTTGCCGCGCAGCGCCTCGACGTCCGGGTCCACGATCTGATCGGCCTGCGGCTTCATGCCCTTGCGCGCGGCAATCTCGTTCAGCCGCGCGTTCGCCTTGCCGTGATCGGCCACCATGCGCTGCGCGAACGCGCGCACGTCCGGCGACTGCGCCTGCTTCAGCGCAAGCTGGCTCGCCTGCACCTCGGCCTTGCCGGCGATCGCGGCCTTGTCGATGAATTCCGCGTCGCCGCCCTGCGGCGCCTTCGCGATCCGCGCATCGCCCGCGCCCGACGACGGGTCGATCATGCCGCCCGGCGCGCGCGAATTCGACGCGGGCGGCCCGCCCGGCATCTGCGCATGCGCGAGGCCCGGGACAGCGAGCGCGAGCGCGGCGAGCGCTGCGATCGTCCAGTTGAAGTGCTTCATCCGTCTTCTCCTTGCTTGGGGGCGGCCGGGATCGACAACCGCCAGCCGCCGCCGATCGAACCGCCGTTCGGGCGCGATATCCGGCCCGTCCCGCCCTCGCGTGCCCTCGCGCGACCGGACGCGGGCGGCGCGTTGCAGCCGATCAGTTCGTCCGGCTCCCCGACGCGGCGGCGTCCGGCCGGCGCACCGGATCGAAGTCGCGCCATTCGCCGTCCTGCCAGTCGCCTTCGACGCGCTCGATCGACATCGCGCCGGTCGCGCGCAGCACGTCCTCCGCCGTGTTCGCGGTATCGGGCGTCACGCGCGCGGCCAGGATCACGCCGGTGTCGCTGTGCGCGAGCGCGCCCTTGCCTTCGACGCGCTCGCCGCGCATCCGGCCGAGCGCGCCGCCCAGCGCGCCGAGATACGCGCCGGCCAGCGCGCCGGCGGCCGGCACGAACCACTCGCGCACGCCGAGTGCGTAAGCAGCCAGCCCCGCGACGACGCCGATCAGCAACCCGCGCATCGCGCCGATCATCGCGCCGCGGCCGCCCGGCTCCGCCGCCGAGTCGGCATATACGTCGCCGCCGATCGGAAAGCGCGCATGCTGGCCGCCCGGGTTCAGGAAGAAGATCGACACGTCGTCCGGGCCGAACGCGCGTTCGTACAGGTAGCGCGCCCCGCCTTCCGCTTCATCGAACGTCGTGAAGCGGCCTGCGACGATCATCGCCATGTTCGTGCTCCTCGTGACGGTGCGCCGCGTGGGCGGCGCGACACGGCGGCGCTTACATCAGCCGCCCGAGTTCCTTCGACACGGACGCCGGCGTGCCGTATTCGCGATCGGGAATGCGCGTGAGCAGGTCGATCACGCCGCGGTCCGCATGCGCGCGCTCCGCGCACTGGACGACGTCCGCCTTGCTCGCCGGATAGTCGAGCCCCTTCAGCGTCTTCCGGATGTCGACCGGGCCCGGCGCCTTGCCGTGCCCGGTCTGGTGGCCGCCCTTGTCGCGGTCCTGCACCGCGCGCTCGCCTTCGTGCGAACGCGAGCGGCTGAGTTCGTGGCCCGTGTGCAATCGGGATGTCATCGAAGCCTCCTTCGGAAAAATGCCGGGCTCGGCTCACGCGGAAGCGCGTCGCGAACGCGCGAGCGCGGCGACCACGAGCGCCGCGCCCAGCGCGACCGCACCCGCGACCTTCGGCCGCTGCACCACCGTGTTGTACGCGCAACCGCGCAGCACCGGCCCGTCCATGCCTTCGCGCTCGTGCAGCGCGTGACGCGACTCGTACAGCGCGTTGTCGTCGCGCGGCCGCGCGGGCCGCACCGTGCGCTGGCCGCGCGAGAACAGCGTGGCCGCGACGCGATCGAACAGGCGCGGCGCGTGGTACGCGCTCGCCGACGCGAATTTCGCGGCGCCGCCGACGAACAGCGTGCGGCGCGCGTGCGCGGCCGCGAACAGGATCGCGTCGGCGACGAGGGTGGGGTCATAGATCGGCGGCGGCAGCTTCGCTTCGACGTTCATGTAGTTCTTCGCGTGCATCACGAACATCGTATCGATCGCGGCCGGCTTGATCAGCGTGACGGATACGGGCAGGTGGTCCGCTTCCATCTCGAGCCGCAGCGAATCGGTGAAGCCCTTCACCGCGTGCTTCGACGCGACGTAGGCGCTTTGCAGCGGCACCGGCGCGTCGGACGCCTCGCTGCCCATGTTGATGATCGCGCCGCCGTGGAAATCGCTCTTGCGCCGGAAATGGTCGGCCGCGACGAGCGACCCGTGCACGACGCCCCAGTAGTTGGTATCGAACAGCCGCCGCTGATCCTCGAGCGGCACGGCGGCCGCCGTGCCGAAGATCGACACGCCCGCGTTGTTGATCCACGTATCGAAACCACCATATGTATCGACCGCGGCCGCGGCCGCGCGCTGCAGATCCTCGATGTTGCCGACGTCGCCGGCGACCGGCACCGCGAGGCCGCCGTGCTGGCGGATTTCGTCGCACAGCGTGTTCAGCGCCTCCTGGTTGCGTGCGAACAGCACGAGCTTCGCGCCGCGCCGTGCCGCCTTGCGCGCGGTGACGAGGCCGATGCCGCTCGTCGCGCCGGTAATCACGATCGTCTGCTCGCCGACCGGTTTGAGCATGCAGTTCATGACTGGACTCCTGTTACGGCGCCGACGTCACTTGGGCCGGATGGTCAGCTGATCGCGCACGCTCCGCACGCCGTCGAGCTGCTTCACGACGCCGACGGCCTGCGTACGCTGCTGCTCGTCGGGCACGCTGCCGGTGAGCGTCACGATGCCGCGCCGCGTCTTCACATGGATGTCGCCGGCCGTCAGGCCGCTCGTGCCGATGAGCTCGGCCTTCGCCTTGGTCGTGATCGTCGCGTCGCGGATCTTTGTGCCGGTCGTCGAATGCGACGACGACGCGGCGCTGTCGTCGCCGGCGGCGAGCACGTTCGGCGCGACCATTGCGCAGGCCGTGGCCGCGGCAATCGCGACGGCCATGCCGATGCGCTTTGCGGGATGACGACCCGATCGCGGTGACCGGGCTTGCAGCGGGAATATCCTCATCGTGACCTCCTTTCGTCGGGCCGGCATGGCCGGCGGGCACGTGTCACCCGCGCAAGGCGCGTGCCGCGGCGCCGGCGCCGCATGCACGCGCGTGGCGCCTTGGGGAGGTGCTTTCATCCAATGCGTTGTAATTTTTTCGGCGCGCATCCGCCGGGCATGACGATTGCCGGGCGATGGGTAACGGGCGGGTAACAGGCGGGTAACAGGCACGTAACGGGCGGGTAACGGGCGCGCGTCGACGCGCCCGCCCGCATCGGGCGGCATCATGAGGGAATCGCATCGATCGGCGAACGCGCACCGGCGCGGGAAAGGAGATACCCGGAACCCCCGGCGCGACGGCGCGCGACCGCATGCGCGGCGTCAGCCGGTGCGCTTCGTTACCTGCGCAATCTTGCGCGCCAGTTCGCGCACGTCGACGGGCTTGCACAGATAACCTTCGAACCCCGCTTCGAGCGCGCGGCGTTCGTCGGCGAGGCCCGCGTGCGCGGTCACGGCCAGCACGCGCAGGTCGGACAGCCCGCCGCCGTTCATCGCGCTGCGCCGCAACGCATCGAGCAGCCAGAAGCCGTCGCCGTCCGGCATCGCGAGATCGGACAGCACGACGGTCGGCCGCATGTCGGCGGCCACCGCGAGCGCTTCCCGGCCCGACGATGCGATCGCGACAGTCGCGCCGAACGTGGTCAGCGCGGCGGTCAGGCTCGCGCGCGTCGTTGCATCGTCGTCGACGATCAGGATGCGCTGCGCATCCAGCAAAGGCGGCTCGTGACGGCCATCCGCCTGCGCGATCCCCCAGGCCATCGCGCCCATCGGCTGCCAGCCGGCCGGCAGCGTCACCGTAAACGTCGCGCCGCGATTGCGGCCCGCGCTCTCGACGGCCACGCTGCCGCCGTGCAGTTCGACGATATGCCGCACGATCGACAGGCCGAGCCCGAGGCCGCGCCGCGACGACGCGGGCGAATCGTCCGCACGGCGGAACATGTCGAACACGAACGGCGCGAACTCCGCCGCGATACCCTGCCCCGTGTCGGACACGGTCAGCACCACGCGCGTATCGACACGCGCCAGCGCGACCGTCACGGCGCCACCGCTCGGCGTGAACTTGAGCGCGTTCGACACGAGATTCGACAGCATCTGCCGCAGCCGCTCGGCATCGCCCGACACGATGCAGGTGGCCGCCGTGCATTCGAACTCGAGCACGATACCGGCCGACGACGCGGCCGTCTGGAACGCGCCGACCGAGTCGGAGAACAGCCGCACGACATCCACCGGCATCGCGTCGAGCTGCAGCTTGCCGGTCGCGAGCGACGATGCGTCGAGGATGTCGCCGACCATCCGCGTGAGCGAGCGAGCGCTGCGGTCGATCGCGTCGATCGCCTGCTGCTGCAGCGCGTCGTCGCCCGAGTTGCGCAGCACCTCGACCCAGCCGTAGATCACGTTCAGCGGCGTGCGCAATTCGTGCGATACCGTCGCAAGCAGCTCGTCCTTCAAGCGGTTCGACGTATCGGCCTGGTCGCGCGCATGGCGCGCGCGCTGCAGCGAGCGCAGCGTGCGCAGGTCGCGCAGGCGCTGCGCGCCGGTTTCGCGCAATGTCAGCGACAGCGCGACGCACGCACGCGCGTCGCCGCTCACCGGGCCCGCCGCCGCCGTCGCACGAAAGCGCCGGCCATCGCGTCGCACGCACAGCAGGTCGATCGGCCCGACCGCTTCGCGCATATCGTCGAACAATTCGGCGAACGGCCTGCGTTTCAGCCAGCGCATCGCGACCAGCGATTCGAACGCGCGCCCGAGCGCATCGCCTTCGTCATAGCCGAACAGGCGCTGCGCGGCCGGGTTCCAGCTGACGATGCGGCCGTCGGCATCGACGCCGACGATCGCGTCCGGCGATGCGTCGACAACCGCGCGCTGCAGCCGCGACGCGTCGACGCGCGAACGATCCGCGCCGGCATCGCGCAACAGCAGCACCGCGCCGTCGATGTTGCCATCGACATCGGCGATCGGCGACGCGACCTCGACGATCGGCACCGGCTCGCGGCCGTCCGCATGCAGCCAGTGCTGGTCGGACACGACGCCCGCGCCGCCGAGCGCGCGATCGAGCGGCGTCGCCGGCACGCGGCGGCCGGCGCGGTCGAACACCCGCAGCACGTCGCGCGCGGCGCGCCCCGTCGCATCGGCCGGCGCGCAGCCGACGAGAGCGGCCGCGGCCGCGTTCATGTAGGTGAGCCGTCCGTTCGTATCGGTTGCGATCACACCATGCGGCAGCGCCTGCAGCACGGTTTCGAGCCGCCGATGCGTGGCCGCTTCGCGCCGGCGCGCGTCGTCGTTCGCGAATCGCGCGTGCCGCAGCATCGACGCAATCGCGCATACGAGCGCACCGACCAGCACGAACGTCGCGAGCCGGACGAGCCGCTCGGCCAGCGGCTCCGTGTAGGCAGCCGGATCGGACAGGAACAGCGTCCACACGAGCATGCCGCTGACCACGGTCGCGGCCATCCCGAACAGGAACGAGGTGGCCCATGCGGCGCATGCGAGCAGCGGGTAGTAGAGGACGAGCGACAGGTTCACGCCGCCGAAGCGGATCGCAAGCGCCTGCAGCACGGTCGCGATCGCGACCAGCATCACGGCCGTTGCGTAATTCCCGGCGCGCATGCGCGAGAAGTCGATCATCGGATACGCTCCTGCCGCGCGACGGCGATGCGCGACGCCACGCGGGAACGGGTGCACGAGCGCGGTCGCGGCGGCATCAGGAATCCGGCTTGTCCGCTTCGTCTTCCAGTTGCGCGAGCCGGTTGTAGATCGTCTTCAGGCTGACGTCGAGCACTTCGGCCGCCTGCGCCTTCACGCCGCCGCATTGCGCGATCGTGCCGAGGATCAGCCGCCGGTCGACTTCCTCGAGCGGCGTGCCGAACGGCACGGTCACGCGATCCTCGTGCGAATCGACCATGTTCGACAGCTCTTCCATGATCGGCGGCGGCAGCGTGTCGATCACGTCCGCATCGCTGAAAATGCTCGCGCGCTGCACGAAGTTGCGCAGTTCGCGCACGTTGCCGGGCCATTCGTGGGTCTTCAGCGCTTCGCGCGCGGCCGGCGCGAAGCGCAGATGCCGGCCGCTCTCTTCGTTGAAATGCTGCAGGAACGCGTCGGCGAGCATCGGGATGTCGTCGCCGCGCTCGCGCAGCGGCGGCAACGGAATCGGAAACACGTTGATCCGGTGAAACAGGTCGGGCCGCAGCTTGCCGTCCGCCATCGCGGCTTCCGGATCGCGGTTCGTCGCGGCGACGATGCGCACGTCGACGTCGATCTCGCGCGTCGAGCCGAGCCGCGTAAGCCGCCCCGTCTCCAGCACGCGCAGCAGCTTGACCTGCGATTCGACCGGCATCTCGGTGATCTCGTCGAGAAACAGCGTGCCGCCGTCCGCGCGTTCGAAGAAGCCCTTGTGCTGGCGCTCGGCGCCCGTGAAGCTGCCGCGGTCGTGGCCGAACATCTCGCTCTCGACCAGGTTCGCGGCGATCGCGCCGCAGTTCACCGCGAGAAACGGGCCGCGGCGGCGCAGGCTCAGGTCGTGCACCGTCTGCGCGGCCAGTTCCTTGCCGGTGCCCGATTCGCCCGTCAGCAGCACCGACGCCTCGGTGCGCGCGACGCGGCCGATCGCATCGTAGACGGCCTGCATCGCGGGCGAGCTGCCGAGCATGCGGCCGAAACGCCCGAGGCGCTTCAGCTCCGAGCGCAGCTCGGCAATCTCTTCGTGCAGCGCGGTCGTGCGCGGCACGCGCGCGAAGATGCTGTTCAGCCGCTGCATGTTCAGCGGCTTCACGAGATAGTCGGTCGCGCCGCGCCGCAGTGCGTCGATCGCGGTTTCGAGGCTCGCGTGGCCGGTGGTCAACACCATTTCGCAGTGCGAGCGTTTCGGCAATGCGTCGAACAGATCCATGCCGTTGCCGTCCGGCAGCACGAGATCGCACAACACGAGATCGGGGGTATGCGTCGTGACGAGCGTGCGCGCTTCTTCGAGCGTCGCGGCCGTATCGCATGCGAGCTGCTGCGTGCGTGCGAGCGTCGCGAGCATCGTGCGCGTATCGGCATCGTCTTCGACGATCAGGACATAGGGCATCGAGGCTCCTCGTGAGGCGGCCCGGCGCGGGCACCGGCCGGAACCGCGACGGATGTGCGGCGCAGCACGCGCGGCCGGCACACGGCGACACCTTCCGCACTGCATACCAATGAGCGGACAGGCCGTCCTGCAATGAAAAACGCTGCTTCGAAGTATAGAAGACCCCGGTCGCGCATTCGTCGCTCATCGAATAAATCTATCTGCCACGGTGGCTCGCATTGCCAGATTCAATGTCGCGCCGTTGGTATAAAAGGTAAGCTCCGTACAGGAAAACGACGCATGCCACGTCGTTTTTTCATCAGACCTCGACAATATTCGGTCAAATCTTCCTGATTCGATATCGCGCCATGGCGAAAACCGGCGATGACAGCGCGCGGCTCTTTGGTCGCTCGCGTACGATCCAGGCCCTTTTACTGAAGGTGTCGCGCGTCGCGACCACGCACGCCAGCGTGCTGATCGTCGGGGAAAGCGGCGCCGGCAAGGACATCGTCGCGCGTCTCCTGCACGACCTGAGCCCGCGGCGGCGCGGGCCGTTCGTCCCCGTCAACTGCGGCGCGATCGCGCCCGACATCGCGGAATCGCATCTGTTCGGTCACGAAAAAGGCAGCTTCACCGGCGCGGTCGCGCAGCATGTGGGCATGTTCGAAGCCGCGTGCGGCGGCACGCTGTTCCTCGACGAGATCGCGGAAATGCCGGGCGAGCTGCAGGTCAAGCTGCTGCGCACGCTCGAATCGAACACGATCGTGCGCGTCGGCGGCCACGAATCGATTCCGCTCGACGTGCGGATCGTCGCGGCCACGCATCACGATCCCGTCGAGGCCGTGCGCAGCGGGCGCCTGCGCGAAGACCTGTTCTACCGGATCGCGATGATCGCGCTGCACGTGCCCCCGCTCAGGCAGCGCGAGGACGACGTCGGCGATATCGCACTGCAGATCGTCGAGCGGCTGAATGCGCGGCACCGCACGAGAAAGCGCCTGTCGATGCAGGCGATGAAGGCGCTGCGAACGTATACGTGGCCCGGCAACGTGCGCGAACTGCGCAATGCGCTCGAGCGTGCGTTCATCCTCGCGGACGAGCAGATCGACCTGCAACTGCCGCGCCGCCAGCCGCCGCACGAGGAAGTGCGCCACAACGCGATGACGCTGCATATCGGCACGACCCTCGCGCACACGCAGCAGCGCTTCATTGCCGCGTCGCTGCGGCATTTCAACGGCGACAAGCCGCGCACCGCGAAGGCGCTCGGCATCAGCCTGAAGACGCTGTACAACCGTCTCGCGCTGCTGCCCGAGCACGAGCGCAGCGCGGTGAACGGCGCGGCGGCGCCGAACCCCGGTGACGCGGGCGCCGCCACCATCGCCACCACCAGCGCGAGCGCAGCCCCGCCGCCGGGCGCACCGAATCAGTGAGCGCGGCAGCGCATGCTCACGCCATCGCGCGGCACATCGCCGCGCACGTTTCGCACGCGAGCGCGCAGTTGCGGCAATGATCGTGCGCATGCAGCAGGCATTCGGTCGCGCACAGGTCGCATGCCTGCGCACACAGTGCGCACACGCTCGGCACGAGCACACTGCGGCGCGCCATCGCGCCCGACGCGAAGCGGCACAGCTGCGCGCATTCGATATCGAGCGCGATGCAGGCCGCCAGCGCGTGCCCGTCGGGTTCCGCGAGGCACGCGGCCAAACACGCATCGCACGCGTGCGCACACGCGTCGCACTCGGCCATGCAGTTGTCGTATCGATCGTCCATCGCATCGCTCCTCGTTCCGGTTCACATACGTCAGGGTTCGAGCTGCACCTTCATCCGGCCCGGTTCGCGCGCGACCGCATCGGCCATATCGGCGATATCCGGGTCGGGCACCGTATCGATGCGAATGTCGCCGCTGCCGAGAAACACGACTGCTTTCATACGTGCCCCTCCTTGTCGAAAGCGGGACGGAAAACCTGACCGTCGAGTCGATCGAGCAAGGCGCGCGCCCGGGCCACGGCGCTGGCGTCGAGTCAAACAGCGGCGCGTTTGCTTCGAGTCGGGTGTCGCCTTCAATGCATCGTCCCGAACGCGGCCTTCAGGCTCGCGACGATCATCTGCATCGCGATCGCCGCGAGAATCATCCCCATCAGGCGCTGCGTGACGGCCGTCACGCGCGGCGACAGGTAATGGCCGATCAGCGGCGCCGACAGCAACGCCACCGCCAGCAGCACGAGAAACGCGGCGAGCCCGAGCGCGAACGCGAGTTCCTGTCCGGTCGAGAACGCGCCGTGCCCGAGCACGATCATCGTCGCGATCGTGCCGGGACCGACCAGCAGCGGAATCGTCAGCGGATAGATCGCGACGCTGTCGGCCGCTGCCGGATCGCCGCCTTCGTCGTCGCCCGGCGAATGCTGGCGGCTCGGCGCGCCGTGCAGCATCGACAGCGCGATCAGCAGTACCAGCAGCCCGCCCGCGAGCCGGAAATCGTCGATCGTCAGGCCGAACACGTGGAGGATCGCTCCGCCCGCGACGGCCGACACGATGCAGCCGATCGTCACGCCGATCGTGGCCGTCAGCGCGACCTTGCGGCGCATGCCGTCCGCCGCGCCCTCCGTCAGCGACAGGAACACCGGGATGTTCGCGATCGGGTTCATGATCGCGAACAGCGCCGCGAACACCTTGATGGAAAAGGTCAGGTCGAAGGCCACCGGTTCGCTCCCGTATCGCTTGTCATATCGAAACCAGATTCCGGTGCGTTTCCGGTGCGCGGCGCGCGCCATGCTGCTACGATCGACGCACCGCGTTTGGCGGCGCGCGCGGCCGCATGCCCGCGATCGCGCGACGCAGCGCCGCTGGATCGTCGTTCACGACCGACGGAGGGCCCCGACCGATGCAAGCAACCGACACCTTCATGGATCACGAGATTCGCGTCGAAGCGACGCGCAACGCAAATGGCGCATGGGTCGCGCAGGTGCGGATCTTCCGCGACGGCGCGACGGTGGACCTGCCGGCACCCGAACTCGTCACGCCCGAATGGCTCACGTGCGACGAAGCGCTGCGCGGCGGCATCGACCAGGGGCGCGTGATGATCAGGACTCGCGACCGGTAACGGCGATCGGTTCATCGGCGGACATCGCGCCAGCAGCCAGTACGTCGGCCACCCATCCTGCGCGAACGGCACGACGCGATCACGCATCGAAATCCAGATCGCCGATCAGGATCTCGCGGTCGCGCTGGGTCCGCGTGCCGAAGTCGACCGGCAACTCCATCTGCCATCGTTCGATCGTGACCGGCAGTGCCGCGAGATAACGGTCGAAGCGGCTGCGGTCGGGCTCGGCCAGCAGATCGTCGATCGCATCGTCGCGCCACGCGAGCCGCGCGTTCAGCGGGTTAGGCAAGCCGACGGTCGACGTGAGGCCGATCACGTCGACGCAGGTCGGACTGCCCTGCCCGTCGTGCGGCACGACATCGACCTTCACTTCGCCGGGCCGGTACAGGCCGAGCACACGCGCCGCGATGCGCGGCGCGAACTCGGTTTCGAAACGTGCACGGACGTCGGGATTCATTTTTCCTCCTGGTTCGAATCGTATAGCCGGGCCGCTGTCACGCGGCTGCAATCTGCCGCTCCAATGCCGCTTCCGCCTTCAGGCTGTCGAGATCGCGGCCGATCGTCGCGACCGCGAGCCGCGTGTCGCCGCGCCAGTACGCGATCGAGCAGTCGTGCGCGCCGAGGTCGCCGTCGATCTCGACGCGATCCCATTGCTCGGCATGCCCGACATAGTTGACCGTCATGTCGTAATGCTGGCTCCAGAAAAACGGCACCGCGTCGAACGGCCGCTGCTGCCCGAGCATGTTGCGCGCCGCGACGCTGCCCTGCCGCTCGGCGACGACCCAGTGCTCGACGCGAATGCGCTCGCCCGTCAGCGGATCGGGCCAGCGTGCGATGTCGCCGGCCGCGTAGACGCCGGGCGCGCTCGTCTGCAGGAAGCGGTCGACCGTCACGCCGCGCTCGACCGCAAGCCCCGCGTCCTGCGCGAGCGCAACGTTCGGATGAACGCCGATGCCGACCACCACGACATCGGCCGGCAGCACGTCGCCGGTCGACAGCGTCACGCTGTCCGGTGCGATCCGCGCGGGCGTCGCGCCGAGATGGAACACGACGCCGTGCGATTCGTGCAGCGCCTTGATCGTGCCGCCGAGCGCTTCGCCGAGCACGCGCGCCATCGGTTGCGCATCGGGCTCGACGACATGCACGTCGAGCCCGCGCGTGCGCAACGCGGCGGCCGCTTCGAGCCCGATGAAGCTCGCGCCGACCACGACGCAGCGGCGCGCCGTTTTCAGCTTGCCGATCAGCGCGTCGCAATCGGCGCGCGAGCGCAGCACGCACACGTGCGGCAGATCGGCGCCGGGCACGGTCAGCCGGTTCGGTTCGGCGCCCGTTGCAAGCAGCAGCGCGCCGTATCCGACGCGGCTGCCGTCGGCCAGCTCGACCGCATGCTGCGCGGGATCGATCCGCGCGACCCGCGTGCCGCACCGCACGTCGATTCGATGGTCGGTATAGAACGACGGCGCGCGCAGCGGCAGCCAGTCGGCGTCGGCCGTGCCCGCGAGATAGTCCTTCGACAAATTCGGCCGGTCGTACGGCGGATCGCGGTCGGCGCTCAGCAGCGTGACGGGATGCGGATAACCTTCCTGCCGCAGCGTCACGGCGGCCGCGATCGCAGCGGCGCCGCCGCCGACGATCACCACCGATGCGGGCAACCCGGCCGCATTCAGCGCCGGCGGCGCGGCGGCCGGCCGCGCATCGAGCACGACGGCGCGACCGTCGCGGCGTTCGACGCGCCAGCACGGCAGCCCGTCGAGCGCCGGCGCGCGCAGCCGCGCGCCGGTGCGCAGGCAGAACGCCGCGTGGTGCCACGGGCAGCGGATCGTGTCGCCGACCAGCAGGCCGTCGGCCAGCGGCGCGCCGTAGTGCGTGCATTGGGCGCCCACGGCAAACAGTTCGTCGGCGCGGCGCACGAGCAGCACCGCAGCGTCGCCGACATGGCCCTCGATCATCGCGCCGTCGGCGATGTCGTCGAGCGCGATGCCCAGCGCGAGATCAGGGTGTGAAGACGAGGAATCGCTTCCGGACATGACATCGCTCCCGCAGAGTCAGGTAACGATCCCATTATCGGCGTCCTTCATGAAAAGAACAGGTACAGACGCCCCGCAGCGCACGCAAACACCGACTGTAGCTTGTACGCGATCCATGACCGGCGTAGAACGTCATCGACGTTGCGACGCAGCACGCGGCCGCCGCGTCATCGTACTTCCGCGCGGCCCGCGCAATTCGCGTGCCGCTCCGCCTTCATTCCGTCACCCGAGGTTCTGCCGATGGCCACCGTCCTGTGCGTGCTCTACCCCGATCCCGTCGACGGCTATCCGCCGCGCTACGTGCGCGACGCGATTCCGGTCATCGCGCAATACGCGGACGGACAAACCGCGCCGACGCCGGCCGGCCCCGTCGGCTTCCGGCCCGGCGAACTCGTCGGCTCGGTATCCGGCGCGCTCGGGTTGCGCGCTTATATGGAAACGCACGGTCACACGCTGATCGTGACGAGCTACAAGGACGGCCCCGACTCCGAATTCGAGCGCCGGCTGCCCGAGGCGGACGTGGTGATTTCGCAGCCGTTCTGGCCCGCGTACCTGACGGCCGAACGGATCGCCCGCGCGCCGAAGCTGAAGCTCGCACTGACGGCCGGCATCGGTTCGGATCACGTCGATCTCGACGCCGCGGCGCGCGCGCACGTCACCGTCGCCGAAGTCACGGGCTCGAACAGCATCAGCGTGGCCGAACACGTGGTGATGACGACGCTCGCGCTGGTGCGCAACTATCTGCCGTCGCATGCGATCGCTCAGCAAGGCGGCTGGAACATCGCCGATTGCGTGTCGCGCAGCTATGACGTCGAAGACATGCATTTCGGCACGGTCGGCGCGGGGCGCATCGGTCTCGCGGTGCTGCGCCGGCTGAAGCCGTTCGGCCTGCATCTGCACTACACGCAGCGGCACCGGCTCGACGCCGCGATCGAGCAGGAACTCGCGCTCACGTATCACGCCGATGCCGCGTCGCTCGCCGGCGCCGTCGATATCGTGAACCTGCAGATCCCGCTGTACCCGTCGACCGAGCACCTGTTCGACGCGGCGATGATCGCGCGGATGAAGCGCGGCGCGTACCTGATCAACACCGCGCGCGCGAAGCTGGTCGACCGCGACGCGGTCGTGCGCGCCGTTACGTCCGGCCATCTCGCGGGCTACGGCGGCGACGTGTGGTTTCCGCAGCCGGCGCCGCCCGACCATCCGTGGCGCGCGATGCCGTTCAACGGAATGACGCCGCACATCTCGGGCACGTCGCTGTCCGCGCAGGCGCGCTATGCGGCCGGCACGCTGGAGATCCTGCAATGCTGGTTCGACGGCAAGCCGATCCGCAACGAATACCTGATCGTCGACGGCGGCACGCTCGCGGGAACGGGCGCGCAATCGTACCGGCTGACCTGACGCAACACGACGCGCGGGTTGCGTGTCGTTGCACGCGCCCGCGGCCGCGGTCAGCCGATACAGGACGCGGCGAGCTTGCCGACGGCGACGACCGCCTGCTCGATCTCCGGCGACCACGGGCTGCTGTAGTTCAGCCGGATGAAGTTCCGGTAGCTGTCCGCGATCGAGAACATGTAGCCGGGGCCGATCGTGATCCCCTGCTCCAGCGCGAGTTGATACAGCCGCATCGCGTCGACCTGCGCCGGCAGTTCGACCCACAGCACATACCCGCCGGCCGGGCTCGAAATGCGCGTGCCCTCCGGGAAGAACCGCGACACCATCGCGCGCATCAGGTTCGCCTGCTGCGCGTATGCCTTGCGAATCCGCCTCAGGTGATGCTCGTAGCCGTCGCGTTCGAGAAACTCCGCGATCGCCAGTTGCGGCAACGAAGGCGTCGCAAGCGTGTTCAGGAATTTCAGCTTCTCGACCTGTTCGCGATAGCGGCCCGGCAATGCCCAGCCGATCCGGTACGCGGCCGTCAGGCTTTTCGAGAACGACGAGCAATGCAGCACGATGTCGTTGCGGTCGTACGACTTCAGCGTGCTCGGATGCATGTTGCCGAAGTACAGTTCGTTGTACACCCCGTTCTCGATGATCGGCAGGTCCGCTTTGGTTGCGAACTCAACCAGCTCGCGCTTGCGCTCGTCGGGCATCTGAAAGCCCAGCGGGTTCTGGAAGTTCGGCATCACCATGCATGCGGCGATCGGCTGCGACTTCGCAATCGCCGCCAGCGCGGCGATGTCGATCCCGTACTCCGGATGCGTCGCGACCTCGATCGCCTTCATCCCCATCCGTTCGATCGCGTGCAGCATCGCGTAGAACGTCGGCGACTCCACCGCGATCGTGTCGCCCGGCTTCGCCACCGCCTGCAGGCACAGGTTGATCGCCTCCGTCGCGCCGACCGTCACGATGATCTCGTTCGGGTCCACCGACATCCCGTTTTCCAGGTAACGGCGCGCAATCTGCCGAATCAGCCGCGGATGGCCGGGCGGCAGCCCGTCGGTCACGCCCCACAGCGACTTGTCGCGGCCGGCCGCGTATGCATAGCGGTTCAGCTTCTCGAACGGAAACAGGCTCGGGTCCGGATACGGCGAGCCGAGCGGCACCGCATCGTCGGTGCCGATCGAGCGCAGCGTCGACAGCACGAGCCGGCTCACGTCCACCGACGACGAGATCGCGATCGGCTTCGACGGCCGCAGCTCGCGCACCGGCGCATGGCTGTCGTCGCGGCGCAGGTTCACGAAATAGCCCGACTGCGGGCGGCTTTCCAGCAGCCCGCGGCTTTCGAGCAGCAGGTACGCATGCAGCACGGTCGTGATGCTGATCCGGTGCTGCTGGCTCGCCTGCCGCACCGACGGCACACGATCGCCGTGTCGATACACGCGTTGCCGGATGAGTCTCTCTATGTCGTTCGCAAATTTCTCGTAGAGCTTCATCCGCCTCGCCCCGCCAGCGGTGAACCGGCCCGGGACGCGTGCGCGTCCCGGCCGCGCCGATGCACGAAGCCGGATAGCCGTGCCCGGCCGCGGGCGTCCCGGTTCGAGCCTCGTCCGTTACCGAAATTGAAGGCGGATAGCAATGCGGATCCCATCAAGACAAGGATCGGCATCCTACTGCGTCATTTCGACGAATGTAAGTGACAGTTTGGCGATCAAACGCCAAATCCGGTTGGCGTGGTGAACAGATTCAAACGCGCCGGTGCGGCGCCGCGCTGCGCCGGCACAAGTCGTTTTGTATTTCCGATCGCCGTCAGCCGGCGACGACTCGATGCGCGTACGGCGTGGCGATGCGTGGACTCACGCGTCGTCGACGTTGTCCGCGTAGTGGTCGATCGCGACCTTGCACTCGTCGAACACCACCGTCAGCTGCGCGACGTCGTTCGACTCGACCCACTTGCGGATCTGCAGGAAGTAGCCGGTGCCGAGATCGGCGATGCGGGCCGGATCGTCGGTCGTCACGTCGACGGTCGCGATCGCGCGGTTGCCGGGCAGCGGCGACAGCGTCGCCGCGATGTCGAAGCGCCGGTACGATTGATCGATGCGCATGCGGTTCTCCCGAAACGGTTGGAAGGCGGCGCTCAGCCGAGCGCCTGGCGGAAGACCTTGCCGCCGAATCCCGTCACGACGTTGTCGACCGAGAACGGCGTGGCTTCCTTCGCCTCGAGAACGATCGCGACGCTGCCGGGCACGAGCCGCGCGGCCACCGTCTCGACGAACGTGCCGTCGAGCAGCGCGTTGCCGGCCGCGTCCGCGAGGATGCCGGCACCCGCGCCGGCCGCCATGTCGGTGACCACGCCGAGCGGCCCGGCGAGGATCCCGAGCAGGCCGCCCGCGATCGCGCCGATCACGCCGCCCTTGAACGGCCGCGATTCGGCGGCGAGCACCGCGAGCTTGCCGGCCGCGTCCTTTTCGACGACGACGCCGTTCTCGATGCGGAATCCTTCATTCTTCTCCGACAGCGCCTCGAAATCGTTCGCCGCCTGGCGGGCCGTGTCGACGCTGCCGAACACGGCGACGATCAGTTGCTTGGTCATGCGACACCTCTCTCGTGTAGATGGGCATATGCTGCCGGCGCACATCGCGCGGCGCGCCGGCAACCCGGTGTTCATTCAGATGCCTGTGGCTTCGACACGTGCGCGGGCTGCCTCGACATACGCATGCGCGGCCGCCTGCTGCATCGCGCCGACGAACGACGCACGTGCGCGCGCCGGATCGGCGTCACGCGCGTCGCGCGCCTGCCGGTACGCGTCCGACGACGCGTGCTGCAAATCGATCGCCTGCTTCGTTGCGACGGAATGCGTGCTCATCCGGCCCCTCCTGTAGAAACATGGTGCATATCGTTCGCGCGTCACCGGCCCACATGCGCGTCCTCCTCGACGTCGTCGACGTCGGCCGGAAAACGATGCTGGCCGAAGCTCAGGATCAGCACGCCCACCGCGAGCAGCACGATCCCGAACGTCGTCATCAGCATCCGCTCGGGGCCGTCGGTCGCGCCGCGCAGGATCAGGTCGCGCGCGAGCGACGTCATCGCAATGAACAGCGGAAACCGCACGGGCAGCCGGCCGAGCCGCAGGTAGCGCACGTTCATCGCGAGCACTTCCAGATAGAGGAACATCAGCAGCAGGTCGGTCAGCGACACCTCGCCCGCGAGCACGACCTTCCACGCTTCCTGCGTCATCGCGAACGCGGTTGCGAGACCGATCACGATCAGCCCGGCCAGTTCGGCCGCGTGAAGGAAATGGCCGAAGCGGCGACGGATGCGCTCGGACGGCGAACAGGAAACGGTGGACGTATTCAAGGTGACGGTCGGTATGAAGATCCGTGAGCGGTACCGGGCAGCGGGACCTAATCTACTGCACGCCGCACGCACGCTCAAGAGCACAGCGCCGCACATGCCAGGAGTACAGCTGCGCGGCCGCCGCGCAAATTCCGGCCCCGTTTGACGCATTCGAATGACAGATTGACGATACGTGTTCCAAAGACCCGCCGAAGCTGCTAGATTGCATGCTCGACGACGTTGCGCGGTGCGGGCAAGTCACGCGCCGGGCGGCCGGCCGCCGCCGCTGCGGCCCGTTGCGCGATGCCTGCGCAACGTCCTTCATCCGCATGTCACAAAGAGAACAGTCGCATGACACAGTCCAACCGTTCGCCTTCGCGCGCCGCGGCAGCCGCGGCCCGTCCGCCCCGACATGACTGACCGGCAGGCCGCGATGCAGACACCTCCCCCGCTCTCCCAGGCCGTTCACAGCCCGATCACGCGCAGCGCGATCTTCCTCGTGGCAACGATCAATCCCGGTGCCGATCACGCCGACACGATCCGTTCATGGTGCGGCGACATCGCCGCGCTCGTGCGCTCGGTCGGCAAGCGCGTGCCGGGCGGCAACCTGACCTGCGTGTGCGGCTTCGGCGCCGACGCGTGGGATACGCTGTTCGGCGAGCCGCGCCCCGCGTCGCTGCATCCGTTCCGCGAATTCGGCGCCGGGCAGCGCGTCGCGGTCGCGACGCCCGGCGACATCCTGCTGCACATCCGTGCCGACGCGATGGACCTGTGCTTCGAACTCGCGACGCAACTGCTCGGCGCGCTCGGCAGCGCCGTCACGGTCGTCGACGAGGTGCACGGCTTCCGCAATTTCGACCAGCGCGCGATGATCGGCTTCGTCGACGGCACCGAGAACCCCGAAGGCCGCGAGGCGGTCGACTTCACGGTGATCGGCGATGAAGATGCCGAATTCGCGGGCGGCAGCTACGTGATCGTGCAGAAGTACCTGCACGACATGGCCGGCTGGAACGCGCTCGCGGTCGAGACGCAGGAGCGCATCATCGGCCGCACCAAGCTGTCCGACATCGAGCTCGCGCCGGACGTGAAGCCGTCTTCGTCGCACAGCTCGCTGACCACGCTCGACGAGAACGGCCAGGAAGTGAAGATCCTGCGCGACAACATGCCGTTCGGGCGCCCGGGCGCCGGCGAATTCGGCACCTATTTCATCGGCTATGCGCGCTCGCCGGCGCCGATCGAGCAGATGCTCGAGAACATGTTCGTCGGCCGCCCGCCCGGCAACTACGACCGCCTGCTCGACTACAGCCGCGCGGTCACCGGCTCGCTGTTCTTCGTGCCGTCGGCCGACCTGCTCGAAGCGCTCGCCGATCGCGCGGCGCCGGCCGCCGACGCCGCGCAACCGGAATCCTCGTCGTCCGCGCCGCAGCGCGACGGCTCGCTGAAAATCGGCTCGCTGAAAGGAACCCAAGCCTATGAATAACCTGCACCGCGAACTCGCCCCGATCTCGTCGTCCGCCTGGGAACAAATCGAGGAGGAAGTGGCGCGCACCTTCAAGCGATCGGTGGCCGGCCGCCGCGTCGTCGACGTCGACGGCCCCGCGGGCCCCGAGCTGTCGGCCGTCGGCACCGGGCACCTGGTGGAGGTCGCCGCGCCGCGCGAGCAGGTGAACGCGCGGCTGCGCGAAGTCCGCACGATCGTCGAGCTGACGGTGCCGTTCGAACTGAGCCGCGATGCGATCGACAGCGTCGAGCGCGGCGCGCGCGACGCCGACTGGCAACCGGCGAAGGACGCCGCGCAGCGGCTCGCGTTCGCCGAGGACAACGCGATTTTCGACGGCTACCCGGCCGCCGGCATCGTCGGCATCCGCGAAGGCACGTCGAACCGCAAGCTCACGCTGCCGGCGGACGTCAGCGCATACCCGGACGCGATCAGCGACGCGCTCGAAGCGCTGCGGCTCGCGGGCGTCGACGGCCCGTACTCGGTGGTGCTCGGCTCGGACGCGTATACCGCGCTCAGCGAGGCGCGCGACCAGGGGTATCCGGTCCTCGGCCACATCAAGCGGATCGTCAGCGGCGAAATCATCTGGGCGCCGGCGCTCAGCGGCGGCTGCGTGCTGTCGATGCGCGGCGGCGATTACGAGTTGCACCTCGGGGAAGACGTATCGATCGGCTACACGAGCCATAGCGACAAGGCCGTCCGCCTGTACCTGCGCGAAACCTTCACGTTCCTGATGCTGACGAGCGAAGCATCGGTGGCCGTGGCGCCGCAGGGCAGCACCGCGGGCTGATCCAGGTTGCCTGCGCGCGATGCCCGCCCGGGCTTCGCGCGCGACCGGCCGCATGTTCGTCGCCGATCGAACCCATCTTGCATGGAGAATGTCATGAGCGATACGAATGATGCATTGCAGGCACTGCAAGCGTCGGTCGACAGCCTGAAGAAGACGGTCGACGCGAACGCGGGCAGCCAGGCCGGCGATACCGCCGTGTTGTTTACCGTCGTGTCGCTGATGCTGGCCGAGTTGCCGCCCGACACGCGCAACCTGATCGAGGATTCGTTCTCCGTCTGGGCCAATGGTCTGCCGAATGCGGCACTGTCGACGGACGTGAAGCAGATCGCCCGCCAGCGGCTCGCGATGAAACTGTCCGACTGATCGCGGTTCGCCACGGTTGGCGCCATGTCCGGCCCGTACCGTGCAACTGGACCTCTCGTTCGGCCGCCACGCGCGCATCGGCTGCGATGCGCGCGCGGCCGGCCATAACCGGTTCGCGCACGCTCGCGCTGCGGCACTTGCGCCGCGCCGGGCCACCCGCATCACCGTCCGTTTGCCGCCGACCGGCGCCCTGCGCGCCGATGTCGCACCGCGATCCGTTCGCGTTTCCCTCCCCCGTGCCTCCAGTCACCGCACGCTGCACATGCCGCGCGCGCCCGCGTCGCCGCGTGCGCGCCCGTCTGTACTCCTTGTCCCCCGTGCGTGCGCGCATGTGAGGGTGCAATTCGCAGTCGGTCCGGCGCGAAACTGTGTCTTGGATGCCTCCCGCCGAGGCGCTATTTTGAACGCAGTCGAAGCGATGCCGTGGGCTCCTCGCAGCATGCGCGCTCCCCGCCGCGACCGTGCGCCTCGCCGGCGCGCGCGGCGCGACAGCGTGGGCGCGGCCCGCGCGCCGCCGCGCCGCGCGTCGCGTGTTCGCGGTCGGCACGCGCCAGCGCTGCACCGCATCGTGACTTCACCGTTCGACCCACCTTCACAGACAGGAGCCAGACCACCATGCCCGCACTTTGCGATATCTGCCACGCCCGGCCGGCCGTTGCGCGCGCAACCGTGATGCAGGACGGCGAGCGCAAGACGATCTCGATCTGCGACTACCATTTCCGTCAGCTGATGCGGCATCAGAGCATGCTGAACCCGTTCGATTCGCTGCTGGGCGGCGGCTCGTCGTCGCTGTTCGGTGAGCTCGGCGACGAATCGCCGCTCGCCGCCGAGGTGCCGCGCGAATCGGTCGACCCGACCGACGCGTTCAGCGAACAGACGCTCGAACTGCTGCAGCGCGCGGCCGAGAAGGCGCACGAACTGCGCCGCAGCGAGCTCGACTCCGAACACCTGCTCTACGCGCTCGCGGACACCGACGTCTGCGCCGCGCTGCTGAAGGAACTGAAGCTGTCGCCGCAGGACATCAAGTCGTATATCGACGAGCATGCGCACACCGGCACGGCCGCCCCCGATGCGCCGCTCGACAAGCTGTCGATCTCGCCGCGCGTGAAGAAGGCCGTGCAATACGCGTTCCAGGCGTCGCGCGATCTTGGCCACTCGTATATCGGCCCCGAGCACCTGCTGATCGGGCTCGCATCGGTGCCGGACAGCATCGCCGGCACGCTGCTGAAGAAATACGGCGTGACGCCCGAGGCGCTGCGCCAGAAAGTCGTGAAGGTGGTCGGCAAGGGCGCCGAGGACGGCCGCGTCGACGCACCGACCGGCACGCCGAACCTCGACAAGTTCGGCCGCGACCTCACCGCGATCGCGCGCCAGGGCAAGCTCGACCCCGTGCTCGGCCGCGCGCAGGAAATCGAAAGCACGATCGAAGTGCTCGCGCGCCGCAAGAAGAACAACCCGGTGCTGATCGGCGAGCCGGGCGTCGGCAAGACCGCGATCGTCGAAGGGCTCGCGCAGCGGATCGTCAACGGCGACGTGCCCGAGGTGCTGCGCAACAAGCGGCTCGTCGAGGTCAACATCAATTCGATGGTCGCCGGCGCCAAGTATCGCGGCGAGTTCGAGGAGCGCGCGAAGCAGCTGATCGACGAAGTGACTGCAAAGCAGGACGAACTGATCCTGTTCATCGACGAACTGCATACGATCGTCGGCGCGGGCCAGGGCGGCGGCGAAGGCGGCCTCGACATCGCGAACGTGCTGAAGCCCGCACTCGCGCGCGGCGAGCTGAGCCTGATCGGCGCGACGACGCTCAACGAATACCAGAAGTACATCGAGAAGGACGCGGCGCTCGAACGGCGCTTCCAGCCGGTGTTCGTACCGGAGCCGAGCGTCGAGCAGACGATCGTGATCCTGCGCGGGTTGCGCGACAGCCTCGAGGCGCACCACCAGGTGACGTTCGCCGACGACGCGTTCGTCGCGGCCGCCGAGTTCGCCGACCGCTATATCACGTCGCGCTTCCTGCCCGACAAGGCGATCGACCTGATCGACCAGGCCGCCGCGCGCGTGCGGATCGGCGCGACGTCGCGCCCCGTCGACATCCAGGAAGGCGAAGCGCAGATCGCGCAACTGAAGCGCGAACAGGACTACGCGACGTCGCGCAAGCGCTTCGACGAAGCGAAGCAGTTCGAGGAGCAGATCAACGCGAAGCAGAAGACGCTCGATGAAAAAATGGAGGCGTGGCAGCGCAAGACGGGCTCCGAAACGCTCGAGGTGACGGTCGAGTCGGTTGCCGAGGTCGTGTCGCGCCTGACCGGCATTCCCGTGTCCGAACTCACGCAGGAAGAGCGCCAGAAGCTGCTGAAGATGGAGGAGCAGCTGCGCGAGCGCGTGGTCGGCCAGAGCGACGCGGTGGTGGCCGTCAGCGACGCCGTGCGGCTGTCGCGCGCGGGGCTCGGCCAGACGCACCGGCCGATCGCGACGTTCCTGTTCCTCGGGCCGACGGGCGTTGGCAAGACCGAGCTCGCGAAGGCGCTGGCCGAGACCGTGTTCGGCGACGAGCAGGCGATCATCCGCATCGACATGTCCGAGTACATGGAACGGCACGCGGTCGCGCGGCTGATCGGCGCGCCGCCCGGCTACGTCGGCTACGACGAAGGCGGCCAGCTCACCGAGCGCGTGCGGCGCCGCCCGTACAGCGTGATCCTGCTCGACGAGATCGAGAAGGCGCACCCGGACGTCTACAACGTGCTGCTGCAGGTGTTCGACGACGGCCGCCTGACCGACGGCAAGGGCCGCGTGGTCGACTTCAGCAACACGATCATCATCGCGACGAGCAACCTCGGCGCCGCGATCATCATGGACAACCTGACGCAGCCGGAAGCCGCGCGCAAGACCGACAAGGCGATCCGCGACGAGCTGATGCAGGTGCTGAAGGGCCATTTCCGCCCCGAGTTTCTGAACCGGATCGACGAGGTGATCGTCTTCCACGCGCTGTCGAAGGAGAACATCCGCGCGATCGTGCAGATCCAGCTCGACCGCGTGGTGCGCACGGCCGCCGCGCAGGACATCACGCTCGTGATGGGCGATGCGCTCGTCGAGCACCTGACCGAAGCCGGCTACCAGCCGGAGTTCGGCGCGCGCGAGCTGAAGCGCCAGATCCGCCAGACCATCGAGACCAAGCTCGCGAAGGAGATCCTCGCCGACCGGTTGAAGTCGGGCGACCGCGTCGAGGTCGACTACGACAAGGACAGCGGCGAAGTGAAGTTCGACAAGCTCGCCGCGCCTGAAGCGAAGGACACGAAGAAGGACGCCGACGGCAAGGCGAAACCAAACGGCAAGGCGGCCGCCAACGCATCCGGCGACGCGAGCGCCGGCGATGCGCCCGCCGACGCGCCGCCACCCACCGCAAAGCAGTCCGGCAAGAAGTCTTCCGGCGCGAAGAAGGACGCGCACTGAAACCCCGCCTGCCCTGCAGCCCGGGGCAAGCATGACCGGCTCCGTCCGACGGACGGAGCCGCACCACGCCGCGACACGGCGCAACCCGAGCCGCCCGCACCGGGCCCGGCTCATGGAGATTCACAATGACAAATCGACGCGAAGTGCCAGGCATCAGGAAGTACGACGGGCCCGCCGGCGGTTGGGGCGCGCTTCGCGCGACAGCCGAGGCCGTGCGCACGCAGATGGAAACCATCGAGGCGCCGATCGTGCTGATGCGGACCAACCAGCCCGACGGTTTCGACTGCCCCGGCTGCGCATGGCCCGACAAGGAGCACAAGTCGACGTTCCAGTTCTGCGAGAACGGCGCGAAGGCCGTCACGTGGGAAGCGACGACCAAGCGCGTGACGCCCGAGTTCTTCGCGGCGAACACCGTGTCGTCGCTGCTGCGCATGTCGGACTACGAACTGGAGAACATGGGCCGGCTCACGCATCCGCTCGCCTACGATCGCGCGACCGACACGTTCCGCGCGATCGAATGGGACGACGCGTTCGCGCGCATCGGCGAAGTGTTGCGCGCGCTGCCGCCCGAGCAGGTCGAGTTCTACACGTCGGGCCGCGCGTCGAACGAAGCCGCGTACCTGTACCAGCTGTTCGCGCGCGAGCTCGGCACCAACAATTTCCCCGACTGCTCGAACATGTGCCACGAGCCGACCAGCGTCGGCCTGCCGCAGTCGATCGGCATCGGCAAGGGCACCGTGTCGCTGGAGGATTTCGACCACTGCGAGCTGATCATCTCGATCGGCCACAATCCCGGCACGAACCACCCGCGGATGATGGGCACGCTGCACGAGTGCTCGCGGCGCAACGTGCCGATCATCGTGTTCAATCCGCTGCGCGAGCGCGCGCTCGAACGCTTCGCGGATCCGCAGGACATGATCGAGATGGCGTCGTTCGGCTCGACGCGCATCGCATCGACGTACTACCAGCTCGATGCGGGCGGCGACGCGGCCGCGCTGAAGGGCATCATGAAGGCGCTGCTGCAGCTCGAAGCCGAGCGCGGCGACGTGCTCGACCGCGACTTCATCGCGCAGCACACCAACGGCTTCGACGCGTTCTCGGCCGATCTGCAGGTCACGTCGTGGGACGACATCGAGCGCGCGAGCGGCCTCAGCCAGGCGCAGCTCGAACAGGTCGCACTTGCGTACGCGAAATCGAACGCGACGATCGTCACGTACGGGATGGGCGTCACGCAGCACAACAAGGGCACGGCAACCGTGCGCCTGATTGCCGACCTGCTGCTGATGCGCGGCAACATCGGCAAGCCCGGCGCCGGCATCTGCCCGCTGCGCGGCCATTCGAACGTGCAGGGCAACCGCACGGTCGGCATCACCGAGAAACCGTCGGCCGAGTTCCTGAAGAAGATCGAGGACGTGTGCGGCTTCACGCCGCCCGCGCATCACGGGCACGACGCCGTGCAGGCGATGCAGGCGATGGTCGACGGCAGCGCGAAGGCGCTGCTGTGCCTCGGCGGCAACTTCGCGGTCGCGCTGCCCGATCCCGAGCTGTCGTTCCCGGCGATGTCGAAGCTCGACCTGAGCGTGCACCTCGGCACGAAGCTGAACCGCACGCACCTGCTGGTCGGAAAGGAAACCTTCATCCTGCCCGTGCTCGGCCGCACCGAGCTCGACATGCAGGCGAGCGGCCGGCAATCGATCACCGTCGAGGATTCGATGTCGATGGTCCACGCGTCGGCCGGCAAGCTCAAGCCCGCATCCGACCAGTTGCGCTCGGAGCCCGCGATCGTCGCGGGCATCGCGCATGCGACGCTGCCGAACAGCAAGGTCGCGTGGCTCGACCTGATCGCCGACTACGACCGCATCCGCGACCTGATCGACCGCACGGTGTCCGGCTTCGAGGCATTCAACGAGCGCATCCGCACGCCGGGCGGCTTCCGGCTGCCGCTGCCGCCCACCGAGCGCGTATGGCCCACGGCGACCGGCAAGGCGATGTTCTCGGTCTACAAGGGCGTCGCGGAAGACGCGGAAGTGCTCGGCGGCGAGCACGTGCTGCGGCTGATCACGCTGCGCAGCCACGACCAGTACAACACGACGATCTACGGGCTCGACGACCGCTATCGCGGCGTGTTCGGGCGGCGCGACGTGCTGTTCATGAACCCGGCGGATCTCGCGAAGTACGGGCTCGAACACGGCGACCTCGTCGACATCGAGACGATCACCGCGTCGGGCCGCACGCTGCGTCTCGAGAAGATCACCGCGATCGAGTACGACATCGCGCCGGGTTCGGTCGGCGCGTACTACCCGGAAGCGAACGTGCTCGTGCCGCTCGACTACATCGACAAGGAAAGCGGCACGCCGTCGTACAAGTCGGTGCCGGTACGCGTCGCGCGCTCGGCGGCCGTCTGATGCACGGGCAGGCTTGCGGCGCGTCACCCGCCGCGGGCCTGCCTTCGTCATGTCGAAACGCTTCCACGGGCCACCGCATCTCGACCGATGCGGTGGCCCCCTCTTCCTGCTCCGCTTCGAAAGGCGCCCCGCTTACTGCGCTGCAGTCGGCGGCAGATGCGCACCGCCCTGCCGGCGCCGATACGCGCTGTCGCGCGACGCGAGCCAGTAGTACAGCGGCGACGTCAGCACCAGCCCCACGAGCCACGACAGGTCCGCGCCGCCGAGATGCGCGGGAATCGGCCCCGCATACATCGGCGTGTTCATGAACGGAATCTGCACGAGGATGCCGATCGCATACGCGAGCAGCGCCTGCGGATTGAAGCGGCCGTAGATCCCGCCGTCCGCCATGAAGATCGACTGGATGTCGTACTTGCCCTTGTGGATCACGTAGAAGTCGATCAGGTTGATCGCCGTCCACGGCACCAGCACGACCAGCAGCGCGAGCACGAGATCGACGAGGTTGCCGACGAAGTTCGTCGATGCGCCGATCGCCGCATAGCAGCACGCAACGAAGATCACCACCGACACCGCCGCGCGGGTTTTTGCGGTCGGAATCCACTTGTACGCGAACGTCTGCACCGACGTGATCACCGCGAGCACCGCGCCGTACAGGTTCAGCGCGTTGTGGCTGATCACGCTCAGCAGGAACAGCACGAGCATCAGCGGCCCGAGCGGGCCGGTCGCCTGCTTGACCGCATCCATCGTGTCCGCGCCGGCCGGCACCGCGAGCACCGCGACCGCGCCGAAGATGAACGCGAGCGTCGAGCCGATCGTGCAGCCGAGATAGGTCGCCCAGAACGTCGACGCGACGCCGACATCCTCCGGCAGATAACGCGAATAGTCCGATACGTACGGCGCGAACGCGATCTGCCACAACGCCGACAGCGACACCGTCGCGAGCCAGCCCGCGAAGTCGAAGCCGCCGCGCGTCAGGAAATCGTCGGTCGTCACGTGCGTGAGGATCATCCAGAAGCCGACCAGGATCCCGATGCCGAGCACCCACGTGCCGATGCGGTTCAGGATATGGATGAAGCGGTAGCCGACGATGCCGATCAGCCCCGAGCCCACCGCGCCGATCACGATGCCGACGGGCACCGGCACCGACGCCGCGATGCCGTGCACCGACTTGCCGGCGAGCACGATGTTCGACGCGAAGAAGCCGACGTACATCACGGCCGCGATCACCGTGACGAGCAGCGCGCCCCACGAACCGAACTGCGCGCGGCTCTGGATCATCTGCGGGATGCCCATTTGCGGCCCCTGCGCGGAATGCAGCGCCATCAGCACGCCGCCGACCGCCTGGCCGACGACGATCGCGACGATGCCCCACATCAGGTTCAGGTGAAAGAGCTGCACGCCGAGCGCGCCGGTCACGATCGGCAGCGGCGCGATATTGCCGCCGAACCAGAGCGTGAACAGGTCGCGCACCTTGCCGTGGCGCTCCGCGGGCGGCACGTAGCCGATCGTGTGTTTCTCTATCATCGGGGACGCGTTGCGGTCCACGTTCGTCATGGTGAAGTCTCCTGTCCTGCGCGGCGATGCGCGCTTGCCGTTCAAGCCGGCGCGCGATGGGGTGCGCACCTGCAATCGGGTCCGGATACGCGAGCGACGACGCGCCGCGTGCGCGCGCGGCAGTTGTCGGCCGAAGCGGACAATGCGCGGCTTGCGGGGACGGACGACATGTCCCGCCGGCACGTGTGCGGCCTCGTTGCGATCCGGATTGGAGACGATGGTGCGCCCCCGATGCCGCGACGGAGAAATACTAAAAATATTTCCGGGACATACGAAAAAGCTCTGTAGCGGAAATTTCGGCTTCGGGCTTCTTCAGGTAAGGTGCTACGCGAAACCACGGACAGAATTCGCCCTCGGCGGCACGCCGGGGCCGGGCATCAGAGGTGCATGTGGCTCACTACACTTTGCGGCAACTGAAATACTTCGTGACGACGGTCGAATCCGGCAGCGTCGCCGAGGCGTCGCGCCAGCTTTTCATCGCGCAGCCGTCGATCTCCAGCGCGATCAAGGGGCTCGAGGAAAGCTTCGGCGTGAAGCTGTTCATCCGCCATCACGCGCAGGGCGTATCGCTGACGCCGAGCGGCACGCGCTTCTACCGGAAAGCGCAGGAGCTGCTGCGCATCGCGCACGAATTCGAACAGAACGCGCTCGCCGACAACGACGTGATTACCGGGCAGATCGACATCGGCTGCTTCGAAACGGTCGCGCCGCTCTATCTTCCTCAGCTCATCGCAGGGTTCCGCGAGCGCTACCCGGGCGTCAACATCCGGCTGCGCGACGGCGACCAGCAGGAACTCGTGCAGGGCCTGACGTCCGGCACGTTCGATCTCGCGCTGATGTACGACCACGATCTCGACGGCACGATCGAAACCGAGCCGCTGATGCCGCCGCAGCAGCCATACGTGCTGCTGCCGGAGGACCACCGGTTCGCGGGCCAGCCGCACGTGTCGCTGCGCGACCTCTGCGTCGAGCCGATGATCCTGCTCGACGTGCAGCCGAGCCGCACGTATTTCGTCAGCCTGTTTCATGAGCTCGGGCTGACGCCGAACATCGTGTTCGGCTCGCCGTCGATCGAGATGGTGCGCGGGATGGTCGGCCAGGGGTTCGGCTTCTCGCTGCTCGTCACGCGCCCGTATTCGGAATACACCTACGACGGCCGGCGCGTCGTGACGATCGGCCTCAGCGAAACGGTGAGCCCGTCCGGGCTCGTGAGCGCACGCCTGAAACGCGGGCAGCTCACCAAGCAGGCGCAGTCGTTCGTCGATTTCTGTCGCGAGCGGCTCGCGCAGATCGTCGCGGAATCGGCGCGATAGCGAAGCAGAAAACGCCCGCGCCGCCGGACGCGCGCGGGCGTGTCGGCTATGGGTTCAGGCGGCCGAAGCAAGATGCGCGGCCAGACGGCCCAGCATCGCGTCGCATCCGTGCAGTTGTTCGAGCGTGACGAACTCGTCGGGCTTGTGCCCCTGGTCCATGCTGCCGGGCCCGCACACCACGGTCGGAATGCCCGCCTGCCCGAACAGCCCGCCCTCGGTGCCGAACGCGACCGTACCGAACGCATCGGACCCGCTCAGCATCGCGAGCAGGCGCGCGGCTTCGCTGTCGGGCGCGGTCGCGAGCCCCGGGTACGCGCCGAGCGGCTGCAGTTGAATATCGGTATCCGGCTGCACCGCGCGCATCCTCGGCAACAGTTCGGATTCCGCATAGTCCTGCAGCTTTCTCGGCACGTCGTGCGCATCGAAATCCGGCAGCGCACGCACCTCGAAATCGAACTCGCATTCGGCCGGCACGATGTTCAGCGCGCGGCCGCCCTTGATCAGCCCGGTCTGCACGGTCGAGAACGGCGGATCGAAGCGGCTGTCGTGCCGTTCGGGCCGCGCGAGCGCCGCGCCGATCTCGCTGAGCCGGCCGATCAGCTTCGCCGCATAGTCGATCGCGTTGACGCCCGACGGCGCGTACGCCGAGTGGCACGCCGCGCCCTTCACGTGGCAGCGCATCGCGAGCTTGCCCTTGTGACCGAGCACCGGCTTCAGTTCGGTCGGCTCGCCGATCAGGCACAGGCGCGGCCGGTGCTCGCGTGCGGCCAGTTCCGAGAGCATCGGCCGAACGCCGAGACAGCCGACTTCCTCGTCGTACGAGAACGCGAGATGCACGGGCACGCTCAGCGGCCTCGCGACGAACGCGGGCACCGCCGCGAGCACCGAAGCGATGAAGCCCTTCATGTCGGCCGTGCCGCGACCGTACAGGCGGCCGTCGCGCTCGGTCAGCCGGAACGGCTCGACCGTCCACGCCAGCCCGTCTGCCGGCACCACGTCGGTGTGGCCCGACAGCGCGATGCCGCCGCGATCGCGCGGCCCGATTGTCGCGTACAGGCTCGCCTTCGTGCGCTCCTCGTCGTAGAACAGTTCGCTCGATACGCCGAAGCCCGCGAGATAGTCGCGGATGAACTCGATCATCTCGAGGTTCGAATCGCGGCTGACCGTCGCGAACGCGATCAGCCGTTCGAGCAGCGCGCGGCTCGATGCGTCACTCATCGCCCGGCACTCCGTAGCTCGGCGCGGCGGTCGGGTTCAGCGCGCGGGTCTGGTAATCCTGCATCTGCGGGCGATACGCGCGCCACAGCGCGTCGAGCTGCCCGATCGGGTCGGCATCGGCCCAGTCGACGCGCAGGTCGACGATCGGCCAGGTCACGTCGCCGACCACCTTCAGCGCGGCCGAATGCACCGGCCCCGCCTCGCCGCCGGCTGCGATCGCCGCATGCATCGCGGCCAGCAGGCGATCGGCGAGCAGGCCGGGCGCCTGTTCGAATGCACGCACCATCGCATCGATCACGGCCGGCGCGGCCAGCAGGTTGCCGGCCGCCACGCATTGCTCGCCCTTCACCGCGTGATGCGTGCCGAGCGCTTCCTTGCCGGTGAAGCACGCCGTCTGCCCTTGCCCGTCGATCACCGTGACCTGCCGGTACTGGCTCCAGCCGTTCGCGCTGAGCGCGCGGTCGAGCGCCGCGGCGCTCGCGAGCTGTTCGTGCTCGATCAGGTCGAGAATCTGCGGGCCGAGCGCCGGCAGCGTGATGTTCTGCGTCGCGACCGCGCCCACGCCCGCACGCACCCACGGGCAGCGCGCACCCACCGCGATGCTCGACGAGCTGATCGCGATCCCGAGCTGCCCCGTCTCCGGGCAGCGCCCGACGATGGAGAAAGTCATGTCGCCTCCGGTGCGCGGTTCGGCTGCCAGTTGTCCGGGATCACCGCGATCACGTCGATTTCCATCAGCCACTGCGGCTGGCCGAGCGCGGACACGACGAGCCCCGTCGAGATCGGATACACGCCCTTCAGCCACTTGCCGACTTCCTGGTACACCGGCTCGCGGTAACGCGGGTCGATCAGGTAGGTCGTCGTCTTCACGATATGCGTGATGTCGCTGCCGGCTTCCTCCAGCAGCTGCTTGACGTTCCTCATCGCCTGCCCGGCCTGCGCGCGCGCGTCGCCGAGGCCGATCAGGTTGCCGTCGAAATCGGTGCCGACCTGGCCGCGCACGTACACGGTGTTGCCGGCCCGCACGGCCTGGCACAGGTCGTTGTCGAGCGTCTGGTTCGGATAGGTATCCTTCGTGTTGAACATGCGGATACGCGTATGGGTAGGTTGGCTCATCGAGGTCCTTCGATCGTCGGTGGAAACACCCGCCGCGCCGGCAGCGGACGCGGCGCGGCGGGTTCGTGTCGGTTCGTCAGTTCGTCGCTTCGGCGAGCGGGCGCGTGTCGGCCTGCGCCGCTTGCGCGGCCGCGCGATGTTGCGACGCGTCGTGGTAGTCGAGGTACTTGCGCTGCGTCACGATGTGATCGGCGATGTGCTTCGCGTCGTGCCATACGCCCCAGATGAAGCTGGAACCGCGCCGCGACAGCCACGGCAGCCCGAGGAAATAGATGCCGGGCTCCTTCGACACGCCGCGCTGGTGCTGCGGCTTGCCGTTCGCCGCGAACGCGTCGACGTTCAGCCAGCCGTAGTCGACCGCATAGCCGGTCGCCCAGACGATCGACGTGACGCCGGCGCCGGCGAGGTCGAGGGAAAGGATCGGATGCGCGACGCATTCGGGGTCCGGCAGGATGCGGCGCGCGTCCGGCTCTTCCGGCAGGTCGAGGCCGTTGCGCGCCGCATACGCGTCGGCCGCATCGAGCAGCGACAGGTAGTTCTCATCGCCGCGTGCGAGATTGATCGCGAGGTCGCGTTCGAATGTGACCACGCCGCCGTCGAACGACTTCGTCAGCCCGACCAGCGTCACGCCCTGGTTCGCAAGCTTGCGGAAATCGACCGTATGGCCGCCACGCGCGCCGCTCACCGCGATCGTCACGTGTTCGCGGCCGGGCGTCGCGACTTCCTTGTCCCATTCGCCGAGCACGCCGAGCCACCAGCAGAAGTCGCGGCCGCGATACGCGCGCGGCGGGCGATCGTGCGGGCCGACCGACAGGTAGACCTGCCTACCCGCGCGCTGCAGTTCGTCGGCGATCTGCACGCCCGACGAACCCGCACCGACCACCAGCACCGCGCCTTCCGGAAGCAGGCCCGGGTTGCGATAGTCGGCGGAATGGATCTGCACGAGACGTGCGTCGTCCGGCGCGATCGGCGGAATCACCGGGCGCTGGAACGGCCCCGTCGCGACGACCACGCGGTTCGCCTCTATCGCGCCGTCGGACGTCTCGACGACGAAGCCCGGCTTGCCCGCGTTGCGCACGACTTTCTTCACTTCGACGCCGGTGCGGATCGGCGCATTGAATTTCCGCGCATACGCTTCGAAGTAGTCCGCGACCTGGTCTTTCGTTGCGAACGCATCGGGATCGAGGCCGTCGAATTCGAGCCCCGGGAAGCGGTCGTGCCACGCGGGGCCGTTCGCGACCAGCGAATCCCAGCGCCCCGTGCGCCAGCGTTCGGCGATGCGGCTGCGCTCCAGCACGAGATGGGGCACGCCCAGCTTGCCCAGGTGCTCGCTCATGGCCACGCCGGCCTGACCGGCGCCGACGACGAGCGTATCGATTGAGGTTGTTTCGACTGCCACGGCTGTCTCCTTCTGAAGTGCGGCTCGATGCGACGTTCTTGCTGTCGCACGAGCTGGAATGGAGACATTCTGCTGACACACCGCCGGAGGCGAAATGATGATTTTTGTTGGTGTTGACGAGCAAAAAGCTGGGTGTGGCGCGGGCGGCGAGCGGCGCAGGACGACGCGCCCGTACTGCGCCGGCTACGCGTTGGTCCATGGACCGGTGCCCTTCTGATACTGGATCACGCCGCCGTTGATCCGCACTCGCAGGTTGCCGTCCGGCACCGGCACCCAGTTTTGCATGTCGAGGCTCAGCATCAGCGCGACGAAGAAATCCTGCAGCTGTTGCTGCTGGCTGGCCTGCCAGAGATCGATGCGCCCGAGGCAGGTACGCAGGTCGCCGCTCTGCTGCATGATCGTCTCGACCTGCCCGGCCACGTTCGCCGCCGGATCGTAAACCTTCGTGCCGTCGCCGCTGACGATCGACAGATGGATTGCGCGCACCGACGTCGGCTGGCCCGGCGTCTGCTCGACGAGCGCGATGCAGCTCGTCATCGCGCCGAAATCGATTTCCGCCGCATCTCCCCAGATGCGCTCGCCAACCGCCAGCGGCGCGGGACCTTGTACGTTGTGAATGTCGTAGGGCATGGGTTCCTCATTTGACTCGATGGGACTGCCGGTGGCGGGGCCGCGACGTGTCCGGGAAAACGGACGCGCGTCGGTCCCGCCGCTCACATCCCGCATCCGGCCTGATGGCCCGGCGGGTCGTGTCGGTTGATTCCTTGCCACTGCGCGCGCGGTCGCGCTCTACGTGCCCTTCTTGTCCAGCAGCGCCTGATACTTCTGCAGGCTCTCGTCGATCTTGTCGAGCGCGACACTCGCGGCCTCCCCTTCGATCGCCTCCGCGGCACCCGCAACGATCGCCGCGGTCGCGACGAACAGGTCCGTCAACAGCAGGCCCATCGCATCCATCGCCATCCCGGGCACGTTCTCGTCGATGGTCTTCTGCGCCAGATCCTTCATCAGCACGCTCTTGCCCGCGATCGCCAGCGACGTCGACGCCTCGAAGTAGTTGGCCGCCGCCTGCGCGACCATGCCGCCCGCCTGCGTGATCATCATGTTCGGGCCGACGGCGATCTGCGTCGTCGCGTAGGACGCGGCTTCCGCGTTGATCGCCTGCACGGTCTGCAGCGACGAGCCCCCGGCCGCACCCGCGATCTGGTTCGGCGCCTTCAGCGCATCGGTGAGCCTGCGCAGCCGGTTGACCGGCCACGTACGCGCGCCGGCCTTCGACGCCGCGGTGCTCGGCGCGACATCGGCCGGCGTCGTTGCTTCGGCTGCGGCGTCTGCGACATCGCGCGGCGTCTGCGGTGTCTGCGGTGCCTGCGGCGCGCCGTCGCCGCGCCCGCCCAAAATGCCTTTCATGTTCATGGTTCAGGTATCCCGAGAGTCAGCGCGTCCTAATGCGTGGAACCCGTCTGCGGCCCGGCCGTCGGGGCATGCGCCGCGCCGCCCGATGCCCCCTTCGGCGACGCTTCGACGGACAGGATCATGGCCACCGCCTTCGACACCACGGCGTTCGAAATCTGGTTCAGCGCCGCCTGCTGCTGCGTCATGTTCTGCGCCGAGATGCCGACGGCCTGGCTGAACATCTGGTAAAGCGTGCCCAGCGCCTGGGCCGGCGATCCCGCGACGACGCTGACATTGGTCTGCGTCAGCGCGTCGGTAACCTGCTCATTGACTTTGTCTGCCACGAGGCCTCCTCGGATCTCGGCTCCGGCATGCGATTGAAGGAACGGCGGGCCGGCAGGCCATCGACGCCGCGCATGCCGTTAGGAACGCTGCGTGCCCGCGTTCGTGAACGTGCTCAGGCGAGTTCCTCGCGCAACTTCTTGCGCAGCAGCTCGACGCGCTTTCTGGCAAGCGGCTCGTTGATCCCGAGCGTCGCCGCGATGTGCAGATAGGGGCGGTCCTCCTCGAACTTCAGCGTGAACAGCATCTGCTGCTGCTGCGGGAGCGTGGACAGCGCCTGCTCGAGACGCAGCAGCAACTGCCGGAGCAGCAGTTGCTGCTCCATCGACGGTGCGTGGCCAGCCAGCTCGACGGTGTGATCGTCGTCCCAGTCCGGGTCGAATTCGAGCCTGCCGCTTTCGCGGAGACGGCGGCGCGCGCCATCGAGGAACGCATGGTTCAGCGCCAGAAAGAGAAAGCCGGCCAGGTTCTGCACGCGCTCGGGCGAACGCTGCAGGTAAATGTGGACCTTGAGTGCGGTATCGGAGAGCAGTTCGTCGGCACGGTAGATATCGCCCTTGCACAACAGGCGCGCGCGGCGCCGCAATTTCCCCTGCATTTCCCGCCACGTGCGATCGAGCTGCTGCGCCGGTGACTCAGGCGTCGGGGCAGCGTGCTGGTTCGAGGTTGTCATCCCGTGCCTTCCTTTTTTATGGAAAACACAGAATCGATTCGATGCCGCGAACGGCGCTGTTACCCGCGTAACACCGTTATCAAGATAATCGGTTTTGGTAAATTTTCTTGATTATTATGAACGGAAATTTTAATCCCCCGGCATAGCCCCATCCGTCGTTTCAGGTGCGCCGCCGGGCGTGAATGACGGCATTGCGATGAAAAAAGAACGACTGCCGCGGCGACGCGTTCGCGCGCCGGCACGCGGCTATCCGCGTCGATCGACCAAGCGTCCTTGCCGCCGAAGTGCCGCCATATCCGGACTGCTTGCCGATTATCTGGCTATCTTCATTGTTCATTTTTCACGCAGTGCCAAAGGCAGCGTTTTTCGCTAGGTGGCCGCATCGTCAAACAACCTCGCACGGAAAACATGCCTGCCCTTGCTAACGTTCAAACGCTGCGCAATATACCGATACTCACCGATCTGCCGGAAAGCCTTCTGGCTCATATCGAGCGGCATGCCACGCCCTGGCCCGAACACGGCAATCGCCTGTTGTTCTTCAAGGGCGATCCGGGAGATTTCGTCGCCTTCGTGCACCGCGGCCGCGTCTACATGACGCTGCACGAACCCGGCGGACGCGAAATCATTCTCGGCCACTCGGTGCCGGGCGAACTCATCGGCGAGAGCACGCTGATTCGCGCACACCGGCGCAGCTTCACAGCGCAGTTGAGCCCCGACTGCCGCATTTCGCTGCTGCATCGCCAGTACTTCGCGCCGCTGCTGGCCAACGCGGATTTCATGGAGCGCATCCACGAGCAGCTGTGCCGGCACATCCATCAGCTGAGCGACTTCGTCGAGTCGGCGTGCCTGTACCGGCTCGAAGCAAGGCTCGCGCGCCATCTGCTGAACCGCATGCAAGGGAACGATCTCGAGGTGCCGCTGCCGGAGAACCAGAGCATCCTGGCAGCGATGCTCAACGTCAGCCGGCCGCGACTGAACAGCAGCCTGCAGAGGATGCAGCGCGACGGCCTGATCCGGCTTCGCGAGCACGGCGTGACGATCGAAAAACCGGAGCAGCTCCGGTACATCGCCAACGCCAATTGATGCCCCGGCAAGCACGTGCGTCGTGCCGCGCCGCGGCGCGGGGAGGTTGCGCGCGCCGGGTTGCACGGCGCGCGGTGAAGGTCAGCCGCGCCAATGGCTGATGGCGTTCATCAACTGCGCGATGGCTGCCAGCTGCGACGCAAAGTTGTCGTTCGCCGAGCGCGCTGCGGCGGCCGCCGCCACCGGCGAACCGGCATAGAGCTGCATGATGCCGACGGTCGTGGCGGCGAGGTTGGACGCCGCCTGGTTCGCCTGCATCTGCACCGCGTTGTGAAGCAGGATCGCGGACGCATGGCTGTTCGACTGCATGAGCGTGCCCAAGGCCACGGCCGGGGCTTCGCCCACCACCTTGACGTTGGCTTGCGTGACTGCATCGGTAATCGCGGCGGAAACCTGTTCCGTCATGTCGTTACTCCTGGTTTGCTCGCCGCTGCGGCGCAGTCGCGGCGAAAGCATGAGTGGATCGGTCGGCGACGCGCGACGCACGGCGCCGTCGATGCGCCGCGGGTGCTCGCCGTCGCGGGCGTCGACACGACGTCGGGCGCCGGGCGGAAGCCACTTGGAACGAGGCCGCCGCCCGGCGTCGACGCCGGGTTACGCGTCAGGCAAGCGCCTTGCCGAGCGCGAGCACGTCAGCCAGCACGGAAAGCACGCCGTTCGAGCCGATTTCCGTCGCGGCGGCGCCGGCGCTCGCCGGCCCGAGCGTGTAGAGCTGCATCGTGCCCACGTTCGTCGAGGTCGGCAGCTGAACCGCGGCCTGCGACTGCTGCTGCACGGCGTTCTCGAACAGCACACTGAGCGAATGGCTCTGGGCCTGGTACAGCGAGCCCGTCGCCATTGCGGGCGCTTCGCCCACCACCTTGACGTTGGTCTGCGTGACCGCGTCGGTGATCGCGGCATTGACCGTGCACGTCTTGCAGTCGCAGGGGTCCTTCGGGTCCTTGTTGTCGGCGTTCGCGTTTGCGTCATTTGGCATCGTATTTCTCCTGGTTTGCGAACGGGCGCCGCATCGAATCGGCTCGGCCCGTTCTGTCGGTTGCTCCGGAACACCGCGCGGCACCGCTGTTCAGGCGCCGGCGGCCGTGCTGCGGATCCGCGGCACGGCGGCGGCATCAGCGGCTCGTGCCGCTTGCGCCGCCGCTCGACCACGGCGTTGACCCCTTAGGGGGTCACCGCCTTGCCAATCGCGATCACGTCGGCCAGCAGGGAGATGATCCCGTTCGAGCCGATTTCCGTGGCGGCCGCACCCGCGCTTTCCGGCCCGATCGTGTAGAGCTGCATCGTCCCCACGTTCGTCGACGTCTGCGACTGGATCGCGGCCTGCGACTGCTGCTGCACCGCGTTCTCGAACAGGATGCTGAGCGAATGGCTCTGGGCCTGGTACAGCGAGCCCATCGCCATTGCCGGCGCCTCGGCGACCACCTTGACGTTGACCTGCGTGACGGCATCGGTAATCGCAGGATTGACCTGGCACACTTGACACTTATCACTCATTTTTTGCTCCTTGATTCACGTAGTTGAGAGATCGCACATCGGGGCCGGCCGGTTTCGCATTCAGCCGCTCGACTTCAGCCGCATGACCCGCGTGCTACTCCATGGACGCTGGGCCGGCGGTATCGTGAACGGCGGCGGTGGCGGCAGCACCCGGCGCGGTCGGTTCGGACCGTTCGGTCGGACCGGCGCCGACGCTTTGCAGCCGGCCGTCTATCGCGTCGAGCCGTACGGCGAGCCGGTCGGCGAGCGAATCGACGTATTGCCGGAAGCAGGCTTCGATTTCCTGCCGGATGAGGCCCGTCAGCTGTTCGCCGATCATCGCCAGCGCCTGGCGGGTGCTGTCCTGGATGTCCGCCGTGCCGGATGCCTGCGCGTCGCCCGGCGGCTCGTGCGCGTCGAGTACGCCGGACACTTTCTGCTGTTCCGACGCCAGCATGCCGAGGGTCGTCTCGTTCTGCGCGTCGATCGTCTGCAGGATGCCGCGCATCTTCTCGTACGCTTTCTGCTGGTTGAGCTGCAAAAAATGCTTGACCTGCTCGCGCGCCTCCTGCCGGGTTTTCAACCGCGGCAACGGCGGGTTCGCGGCGCTCGCCTGCGTGGCCGTGCCGGGAACCGGCGCCGGCTGGTTCCCGTGCCTGCCCGGCAGCCGCTCCAGCAGCGCCTGTTCTTCGCCCGGCTCGAGGGGCCGTCCCAAGCGCTTCTCTGCGAACTGCCTCAGCAGGGGGTCGAGTGCTTCGCTGCTCATGACTCACACCTCCTCGATGTCCGCCCGCGGCGCCGGTGCGTGCGGTTCGGGTTCGGATGGACGCGGCGCCGACGCGCCTTGGTCGACGTGCTGCAATGGATATCGCATGGTGTTCTCCGGGAAATGGATGCGCGACGGCCTTGCCGGAAATTTCGGCAGGACTGCTGCAGGGACGAACCGTGCGACGGGTCTGTGAAGTCGGTCGCCGGCTCGCGCCGGCTGCGTGCGTCGGGTACCGGATGTCGCCGACGTTCGGGCTGCGCGTGGAAGCGTGCATCGATACGTCGACCGATCGCCCGGTCCAGCGGTTCTTCGACCATCTGCTGCCCGAGGAAGGGAGGCGCATGTCGCTCGCGCGCGAGGCGAAAGGAGACGCAGGCTACGCCTGGAGCCTGCTCGCATACTTCGGACGCGAATCGGCCGGCGCGCTCACGCTGCTCGCCGAAGGCGAGCGGGAAGCGGCGGCAGCACGCAGCCACTTTCACTCGACGAGCTTGAACGCCGCATCCAGGCGATGCCCGAGTGCGCGCTGAAGACCGCGCCGAAGAGTGTGTCACTGGCCGACGCACGGCAGAAGCTGCTGTTGATGTTGCGCGACGACGCCGGGCTACGCGCTTTTCGAGCAGATGGGCAGCGAGCCGACGGCCGCGCCCATCCCCGACAATTCTTGACTGTGGCCGGACTGCCGAACTGGTAGGATGCCCGTCGCCTCGGCATGGACGGCAGCCACAGGACGTTCAACCGTCCCTTTTTAATGCCCCGCGATCGGTCAACCCCGCAGTCGCGCCCAGGCAACTCGGTGCGCCAACCGCGCCCCAGCCCCCGTTGAACCCCGCAACACCCCGGCGTCGCCCCGCTCGACCCGTTGCAGTAACCGTTGGAGTGGCGCATCGCGCGCCTGCAAGCATGAAGAAACCGAATCCGCCCATCCCCTCCCCGCGCAACAAAGACCGCACGCCGCTGGTGCGCGCGGGCGCGCTGCTGCTGATGGCCGGCCTGCTGTACCTGCTGTGGCCGTCCGCCGAAACCGCGTACCTCGCGATGGAATCGGTGTTGCGCTGACGCGCATGGCCGTCCCCGCGCTGCGTTATACTTTCGAGATGGAAACCAAACCTGCCCTGCCGAACCTGCGTTGCTGGTGGCGCGCCTGACCCAGGCGGCCCGTTTCCTTTTGCATGTCCCAAACGTGATGCCGCCAGCCATGGCGGCATTTGCGTTTCTGCGCCGACATCATGGCTGGCGGCTTCGACAACCCGGAGCCAACGACCACCATGACCCACCCGAACCGCCCGACCATCCTCACCGGCGACCGCACGACCGGCCCGCTGCATCTCGGCCACTACATCGGCTCGCTGCGCGCGCGCGTGCAGATGCAGCACGAAGCGCGGCAATTCCTGCTGCTCGCCGATACGCAGGCGCTGACCGACAACATGGGCCGCCGCCAGCGCGTCACCGAGAACGTGATCGAGGTCGCGCTCGACTATCTCGCCGTCGGCATCGATCCGGCGATCTCGACGATCGTCGTGCAGTCGCAGGTACCCGAACTCGCCGAGCTGTCGCAATACCTGCTCAACCTCGTCACGGTCGCGCGCCTCGAACGCAATCCGACCATCAAGGAAGAGATCCGCCTGCGCGGCTTCGAGCGCGACATCCCGGCCGGCTTCCTGACCTACCCGGTGAGCCAGGCCGCCGACATCACTGCGTTCAAGGCGACGCACGTACCCGTCGGCGACGATCAGTTGCCGATGATCGAGCAGACCAACGAACTCGTTCGCCGCTTCAACGCGACCGTCGAGCAGCCGGTGCTGGTCGAATGCGAGGCCGTGCTGTCGTCGGTCACGCGGCTGCCGGGCATCGACGGCAAGGCGAAGATGAGCAAGTCGCTCGGCAACGCGATCACGCTCGGCGCGACGCCGGACGAGATCGCGCAGGCGGTGAAGGACATGTATACAGACCCGAACCACCTGCGCGTGAGCGACCCCGGCCAGATCGAGGGCAACGTCGTGTTCACGTTCCTCGACGCGTTCGAGCCGGACGTGCAGAAGGTCGACGAGCTGAAGGCGCACTATCGGCGCGGCGGGCTCGGCGACAGCGTCGTCAAGCGCGTGCTGAACGAACGGCTGCAGGCACTGATCGAGCCGATCCGCACGCGCCGCCGCGAGTTCGAGGCCGACAAGGCCGAGGTAATGGCGATCCTGAAGCGCGGCACGTTGCACGCGCGGGAAGTCGCGGGTGCGACGCTCGCGGAGGTGAAGGGCGCGCTGGGGCTCACGTATTTCGATTGAGCGGCGCAGGCGGCAAACGCGGTGCGAGGACGATGCGCGGCGGAAAGCCGGAGCGGCTTGTCAGGCTCCGGACGGCGCAAGGCCGCCCCGCAGGCGGTCAGCCACCGATCGGCGCCGTCATGCCCGTTCGCACCCGCTATCGTTTCCCCGTCAGCCACGCCCGCCCGCGACACCATGAGGCCAGCGGAAACGATCGGCCGGCTGATCAGGCCCGCGCAACGCGTTACTTCATCTGCATCAGTTGAATGAGGTTCCCGCACGTATCGTCGATCACGGCGACGCGTACGGGCCCCGCGTCCATCGGCTCCAGCGTGAAGTGAACACCATGCGCCGTGAGCCGCGCGAACTCGCCATCGAGATCGTCGACCTGGAACGAAGCCGCCGGAATGCCGTCTTCATACAGCGCCTGTTTGTAAGGTCCGGCCGCACGATGGTTGCTCGGCTCGAGCAACAGCTCGGTGCCGTCCGGCTGGTCCTTCGACACGACGGTCAGCCAGCGGTAGTCGCCCACCGGGATGTTGTTCTTCAGCCTGAAGCCGAGCTTGTCGGTATAGAACGTCAACGCCTTGTCCTGATCGTCGACAAAAATACTCGTCACGTAGATTCGCATTTCAATCCCTCCTGAAGCGGCAATCGGCAATCGCCGTTCGTACGGTCACGCTGCATCGTCGATAACAGGCAACGCCCGTGCCGCTATTCTTCGTCGAAATCGATGACAAACGCATAACCGCCGTCGATCCGCTTGTGCAGGCAGCCGCCGAAGTCGTCGCCGATCACCGCGTAGGCCAGCCGGATAACCGACGCGTTGCGCGCGCCCGCTTACGTGATCTGGTACGTCGATGCCGGCTCGAATTCCTCCGGCATCGCGCGGTCGCCCAGTTCGAGCACCGACCGCTCGATCGTGCGCGTCATCGCATCGAGCGCGAGCGCATTCGGCGCGAGGCCGAACGGTTCGGCGACCTCGTTCGCGATCGCTTCGAGTGCGATCAGCGTGTACGAGATGAACACGCAGATCAACGGCGTGAAGAACTCCGTCGAATCGACGAGGCCGAACGGCAGCAGCACGCAGTACGCATACACGGTGCGATGCAACAGCACGCTGTACGAGAACGGGATCGGCGTCGACAGGATGCGCTCGCAACCACCCACCGACTTGCCCAGTTCGTCGAGCTGCGTCTCGAACATCCAGCACGTCGCGTCGCTGCCGGGCGCGCGGCCCAGCGCGCGGACAATGCCGCCGCGCAGCTCGTCGAGGATCGCGACCGGCTTGAAGCATTTGCGTGCGAGCGCGCCGGCACGCTCCGCGCCGAGGATGCGCTGCAGGTCTTCGGTCGGATCGGTATGGCGCAGCTGATGCTTCAGCGCATACGTGAACGCGATCAGCAGATCGGCGAGCCGGTTGCGCTCGGTATCGCCGACGCTGTCGGGCAGGTAGCGATTCAGTTGCGACGTCACGTTGCGCGCCGCGATCAGCAGGTTGCCCCACAGATGCCGCGCCTCCTTGAAGCGCTCGAAGCTCGCGTTGTTGCGAAACGCGAGGAAGATCGCGAGCGCGAGCCCGAACAGCGTGAACGGCGCGGTGTTGAGCGGAATCTTCTCGCCGAAGATGCGCCCGTTCGTGAAGACCGCCAGCGTGCTGACGATCGCCATGAACACCAGTTGCGGAATGATCGATTGCAGCACGGAGCCGTTCCAGACGAACAGCATCCTGAGCCAGTTTTGTCGTGGTCTGACGATCATGATTGTTTCTCGACTGACAAAGGAATACGCAACACGCAACGCCCGCACCCGATGCGCAACGGCCCGCGCGTGGCGGGCCGCTTTCGGGCAGGGGACGTGCCGGGGCCGCGCTGCGCGCGATGATACGCGCACGCCCGCCGCGCCCCGTCACATCGCGCGCCGCTCAGTGATAGCCGATGTCGCCCTCGCGCACCTTGCCGCGGAACACGCGGTACTGCATCGCGTTGTACACGAGGATGATCGGCAGCACGATCACCGTGCCGACGAGCGCGAACAGCTGGCTCGAATGGCTCGACGACGCGTCCCAGATCGTCAGCGACGGCGGCACGATGTTCGGCCAGATGCTGATCACGAGCCCCGTGTAGCCGAGGAACACGAGTGCGAGCGTCAGCAGGAACGGCGTGGCCTCGTGCTGGCGCTTCACCGTGTGGAAGATGCCCCACACGCACGCGACGACGAGGACCGGCACCGGCAGGAACCAGCCGAGGTTGCCGCTGCCGAACCAGCGGTGCGCGACGGCCGGCAGCCCGATCACGGTCCACAGGCTGACGACGGCCATCACGGCGAGCAACACGCCCGCGAGCGGCTTCATCAGCAGCCGCATCTTGCGCTGCAGTTCGCCGTCGACCTTCAGGATCAGCCAGCCGCAGCCGAGCGTCGCATACGTGACGAGCACGCCGATCCCGCAGAGCAGGCTGAACGGCGACAGCCAGTCGAACGGCCCGCCCGCGAACTGGTTGTTCTCGATCTTGATGCCCTGCAGCAGCGAACCGAGCACGATCCCCTGGCAGAACGCCGCGAGCGCGGAGCCGCCGATGAACGCGAGATCCCACATGTGTTGCGTGCGGGTCGCCTTCGCGCGCAGTTCGAACGCCGCGCCGCGGAAGATCAGCCCGACCAGCATCAGCACCAGCGGCAGGTAATTCGCGGGCAGCAGCGTCGAATACACGACCGGGAACGCGCCATAGAGCCCCGCGCCGCCGAGCACCAGGAACGTCTCGTTGCCGTCCCACACCGGCGCGACGGTGTCGAGCATCACTTGCCGCTCGGACTTCGCATCGAAGAACGGGAACAGCAGGCCGATGCCGAGATCGAAGCCGTCCAGCATCACGTAGATGAACACGCCGAGGCCGATGATCGCGGCCCAGACGACAGGAAGATCGATTTGCATGATTACTCCGCTTCGGTGACGTTCAGCGGCGTGGACAGCGCGCTCTTGCGCAGCCCCGGATGCCGGTGCAGCTCGATGTACCCGGCCTGGGCGGCCGGCCCGCGCTTCATCAGTTTCATCATGTAATAGATACCCGTTCCGAACACCAGGAAATACACGACCACGAAGATCAGCAGCGACACGCCGACCTGCTGCGCGCTGAGCGGCGCGACCGAATCGACGGTGCGCAGCACGCCGTACACGGTCCACGGCTGCCGCCCGACCTCGGTCGTGACCCAGCCGGCCAGCAGCGCGACGATGCCCGACGGCCCCATGCCCACCACGAACCACTGGAACCAGCGCGTTTCATACAGGCGCCCGCCCTTTCTCAGCAGCAGCCCGAGCAGCGCGGTCAGCAGCATCAGCATCCCGAGGCCCGCCATGATCCGGAACGTCCAGAACACGATCGGCGAATACGGGCGGTCCTGCGGCGGGAATTCCTTCAGCCCGCGGATTTCGCCATCCCAGCTGTGCGTAAGGATCAGGCTGCCGAGGTGCGGCACCTGGATCGCATAGCGCGTGGTTTCGGCCTGCATGTCGGGCAGCCCGACGAGGTTCAGCGCGGTGCCGCCCTTCTCGGTTTCCCACAGCCCCTCGATCGCCGCGATCTTCGCCGGCTGGTATTCGCGCGTGTTCAGCCCGTGCGCGTCGCCGACGACGATCTGGATCGGCGCGAGCAGCAGCAGCATCCACAGCGCCATCGAGAAGCTGCGCTTCACCGGCTCGTCGCGGCGCCCCTTCAGCAGGTGCCACGCGCCGCACGCGGCGACGATGAAGCCCGCGACGATGAACGCCGCGATCGTCATGTGCACGAGACGGTACGGGAACGACGGATTGAAGATGATCTTGAACCAGTCGACCGGCACGACGAGGCCGTTCTCGATTTTGTAGCCCTGCGGCGTCTGCATGAAGCTGTTCGACGCGAGAATCCAGAACGTCGAGATCAGCGTGCCGACCGCGACCATCAGCGTCGCGAAGAAGTGCGCGCGCGGGCTCACGCGCTGCCAGCCGAACAGCATCACGCCGAGGAAGCCGGCTTCGAGGAAGAACGCCGTCAGCACTTCATACGTGAGCAGCGGCCCCGTGATGTTGCCGGCGACGCGCGAGAAGCCGGCCCAGTTCGTGCCGAACTCGTATGCCATCACGACGCCGGACACCACCCCCATCCCGAAGCCGATCGCGAAGATCTTCGACCAGAACTGGAACATGGATTTGTAGGCGGCGTCGCCGGTGACGAGATAACGCCATTCCAGCACCGCCAGGAAGCTCGCCATGCCGATGCTGATCGCGGGAAACACGATGTGGAACGACACCGTGAACGCGAATTGCAATCGTGCGAGATGGAACGCATCGAAGATTTCCATGACCGTAATTTGCTCGTGATTGTGAAAACGTCCGCCCGAAGCAGGAAATCGCGCGACGGCTTCGCGACAACACATGCGAACACAAACGATCGCTCGCATGGCATCGAAGCGTGAACGACGATATCGCGTTTGCCACGATACTCGCAATCGCGCGAACGCGTCCTGAAACTGTGCTTTCCGTCCCGGCAAAGATGTGTGTCCGGAAAAGACACAACCGGCGCCGGGCGTCGCAAGCTGTACTGCTTTCCGCGTTGCGACGCTGTGCCTGCGGCGCGCTGTTCACCGCCCTTACCATGTGATGCAACGCCTGCCCGCGGCGACGGCGCGCCCCTCGGCGCCCGCCCGGCGGCATCGATTCCCGTCGCCCGGCGTACGCGCCGGGCCCGGCCGGCACGCCGGCCGATCCGCCTGGAGAAAAACGCATGGAGTCCTGCACCCGCCGCGACGATCCGACCGGCAGCACCGCGTGTCATGTGACGCGCCATCGTGCCGGCGAAACGCGCGACACCGTCGATCGCGTCGTCGACGAAACGCCGGTTGCACTCGTGTTCAACGGCATCTCGCACACGGTCATGATGGCGACGCCGATCGACCTCGACGCGTTCGGGCTCGGCTTCGCGCTGAGCGAAGGCATCGTCGAGCGCGCGTCCGACGTGTTCGACATCGAGAGCGAATGCCGGCCCGGCAGCGCCGAAGTGCGGCTCACCGTGTCGCAGCAGGCGTTCATGGCACTGAAGGCGCACCGCCGCGCGCTGGCCGGCCGCACGGGCTGCGGCGTATGCGGGATCGAAAGCATCGCGCAGCTCGATCTGCACCCGCCGCGCATCGATGCCGCCGGCGCGGCCGCCGGCATCGGCGCCGACGCGATCGCACGCGCCGCGCGCGCGTTGCCGGCCCACCAGACGCTGATGCGCGAGACGGGCGGCATCCACGCGGCCGCATGGTGCGACCGCGGCGGCGCCGTGCTCGACGTGTTCGAGGACGTCGGCCGCCACAACGCGCTCGACAAGCTGATCGGCCGGCTCGCGCGGCGCCGCGCCGACCTGCACGCGGGTTTCGTGTTCCTGTCGAGCCGCGCGAGCTACGAACTGGTGCGCAAGGCCGCGCGGGTCGGCATCCCGATGATCGCGACGATCTCGGCGCCGACGTCGCTGGCGATCGACGTCGCCCGCGAAGCCGGCGTGCGGCTGCTCGGCTTCTGCCGCAACGACGGCTTCGTCGAATACGTGTCGCCCGACGCCGCCCATCCCGACCAACCGGCGCTTTCGCAAGCGCATCCGGCTCTCTCGTCATGCAACAACTGATCCATTTCGACACCGCGCAGCAGCATTTCGCCGGCGCGTTCGCGCCGCTGGACGCGGTCGTTTCCGTGCCCGTCGCGGACGCGGCCGGCCACGTGCTGGCCGCGCCGCTAACCGCCGTGCTCGACCAGCCGCCGGCCGACCAGAGTGCGATGGACGGCTACGCCGTGCGTCACGCGGATCTCGCGCACGGCGAGCCGCTGCGCGTCGCGCAGCGCTGCTATGCGGGCGACACGCCCGCGCCGCTGGCCGCGCGCACGGCCGCACGCATCTTCACCGGCAGCCTGATTCCGCCCGGCGCCGACACCGTCGTGATGCAGGAGCATGCGCACGAACAGGACGGCTGGGTCGCATTCGACGCGCCGCAGCGCAGCGGCTCGCACATCCGCCGCCGGGGCGAGGAAGCGCGTGCCGGCGACCTGCTCGTGCCGGCCGGCGTACGGATGGGCGCGATGCACGTCGGCGTGGCCGCCGCGCAAGGTTTCGCGCGCATCGGCGTGCGCCCGGCGCTGCGCGTCGGCATCCTGACGACCGGCGACGAACTCGTCGCGTGCGGCCAGCCGCGTGCGCCGCAGCAAATCTACAACAGCAATGCGCCGATGCTCGCCGCGCTGGTATCGGGAACCGGTGCCGGCGTTGCGATGAGCCTGCATGCGGCCGATACGGCGCCCGCCATCGATCGCGCGCTGCGCGACCTGCACGCGTGTTGCGACCTGGTGATCTGCGTCGGCGGCGCGTCGGTCGGCGACAAGGACCTGCTGCGCCCCGCGCTGGCCGTGCTCGGCGCGTCGTTCGTCGTCGGCGGCGTGCGCATGAAACCCGGCAAGCCGGTCGCGCTCGCGCGGCTCGACGCGCGGCCCGTCGTGCTGCTGCCCGGCAATCCGGGCGCCGCGATGACGGCGTTCGCGCTGTTCGTCGCGCCGCTGATCCGCTGCCTGCAGGGGCGCGACGCGTGCGTGCCGATCGTGCCGTCGCTGCCGATCGACATCGACTTCGAGCCGGATGCGCAGCGCGAGCGCTTCGTGCGCGTGCGCCGCACCATCGGCGCCGACGGCTCGGCCGTGCTCGACACGCTGCGGCAGCAAGGCGCCGGCACGCTGCAATCGCTCGTGCAGGCGAGCGGGCTCGCGCGGCTGCCGGCCGGGAAGCGCATCGCGCGCGGCGACGCGGTACCGTATTACGAATTCGCGCATTGGCTCGCATGATCGCGACGCCTATTAGCCGCCCGATGCCGCGCATTCACGAAGCATCCCGCGCCGCGAACTGTATTCCTGCAATTCGGGCGCGATTGTGTCCCTGCCGCAAAAGTCCGGCGGACTATGCTCACGATGAGGCTCGCCACGACCTGTGCACCGATACGTCGGCACGCACGCGCTCGATCGGCGACGCCCCTCCGCTTACTTCATGCAGGCCGACGACCCGATCGTGAATGCCATCGTTTCCGCCGCGCCGGCCGCCGCCGCTTCCTCCGGCGGCGCATCGCCCGGCGCCTTTCCCCGCACGACCGACACGCTCGGCCGCCCGCTGCGCGACCTGCGCCTGTCCGTCATCGACCAGTGCAATTTCCGCTGCGGCTACTGCATGCCGCGCGAAAGCTTCGGCGCCGGCTACGCATTCATGCCGTCGTCCGAGCGGCTGTCGTTCGCGCAACTGGAAAAGATCGCACGCGCGTTCACGTCGCTCGGCGTCGAAAAAATCCGCATCACCGGCGGCGAGCCGCTGCTGCGCCGCAATCTCGAGGCGCTGATCGAACGGCTCGCGGCACTGACGACCGTCGACGGCAAGCCCGTCGAAATCGCGCTGACGACCAACGGTTCGCTGCTCGCCGCGAAAGCACGCGCGCTGCGCGACGCAGGGCTGTCGCGCGTGACCGTCAGCCTCGATGCGCTCGACGACGCGGTGTTCCGCCGGATGAGCGACGCCGACGTGCCCGTGTCGCGCGTGCTGGCCGGCATCGAAGCCGCGCATGCGGCCGGGCTCGCGCCGGTCAAGGTCAACGCGGTGATCGAACGCGGCGCGAACGACGACCAGATCCTGCCGCTCGTGCGTCACTTCCGGCATAGCGGCGTGGCCGTGCGCTTCATCGAATACATGGACGTCGGCGGCGCGAGCTTCTGGTCCGGCGACAAGGTCGTGCCGGCCGCGCGGATGCGCGAGCTGATCGACGAGCACTATCCGCTCGTGCTGGTCGGCGAACCGGGGCACGACGCGACCGCGATCCGTTGCGCGCACATCGACGGCGCCGGCGAGGTCGGCTTCATCGCGAGCGTGTCGCATCCGTTCTGCGGCACCTGCTCGCGCGCACGCGTGTCGGCCGACGGCAAGCTTTATACGTGTCTGTTCGCGACCCAGGGCACCGACCTGCGGCCGTGGCTCGACGACGCGGCGCCGGTCGACACGCTCGCCGCCGCCGTGCGCGATCGCTGGACGCGGCGCGACGACCGCTATTCCGAGCGCCGGGCCGCGCGGCCGGCTCGTGCGCCGGGCAAGACCTATCCGACCGTGCGCATGTCGCTCGTCGGCGGCTGACGGGCCGCCGCGCGATACAGGGCGCACCGCCTACAGGAGAACCGTGATGACGAGCTTCACCGAATCCCGCGCCGGGCTGCCGGACGATCCGTTACGCGCCGGCAGCCATTCCCATTCCGCCGACGCCACCGAACCGCACACCGAGCCGCACACCGAGTCGCCCCCGGCGATTGCCGCCGGCTTCGAAGTGCGCGTGCAGTATTCGGCGATCGACGCGGGTGCCGAGCTTGCACCGATCGTTCGCAATCCGAATGTCGGCGCGGTCGTGAATTTCCTCGGTGTCGTGCGTAACGAAGGCGACGTCGACGACGTCGTCGCGCTCGAGGTCGAGCACTACCCGACGATGACCGAACAGGCCCTGTGGAGCATCGTCGAGGAAGCCAGCGCGCGCTGGCGGCTCGAAGCGGTCAGGATCGTGCACCGCGTCGGGCGCATTCCGCTCGGCCAGGCAGTCGTGCTGGTCGTGGTGGCTGCCGCGCATCGCGGGTCCGCGTTCGATGCGTGCGAATTCCTGATGGACTTCCTGAAGACCCACGCACCGTTCTGGAAGAAGGAGATCCGGCACGACGGCGAATCCGGCTGGGTCGAGGCGAAGGCGCACGACGACCAGGCAATGCGGCGCTGGGGATGACCGCGCCCGCTTCGCGTTTTCCGATTCCGCCGATTCCGCCGACTCCGATTCCATTCAAGACATCGCGATGAAACTGACAATCAAATACTTTGCAAGCATTCGCGAGCAACTCGAAACCGACGAGGAAATCGTCGAGATCGATGCGCGCGAACTTACCGTCGATGCGCTGCGCAGCACGCTGGCCGCGCGCGACGCGCGCAGCGCCGAAGCGCTGCGGATGGACCGGCCCGTGCGGGCGGCCGTCAATCTCGAGATGGTGACGGGCGGCTTCGTCGTGCGGGAAGATAGCGAGGTGGCGTTTTTCCCGCCGGTGACGGGCGGGTGACATGATGATGGGCCGCAATTCGTCACGACGACGACGGACCCGTGCAGCACACGCCCGCGGGTTTCGAGAAGTACCGCCGGGCGGTCGGCGTCGCGGCGCTGCCGAAGGATTTCGGCGTGCCCGGCGTGTTCACCGGGATCGCGGCGTTCATGCTCCCGGAGGCCGTGATCACGGGGCCGCTGCATCGACGGGTTGAGTCCGCACCGGTAATCGGCCATTCGACTCGGCGAAATGGCCGGAAGCCGTTGTCATCGGTCGAACTTGATCAAGTCCTTGAAGATCAGCCGACCCCAGCTTTTCCCGCGCGCATGCACAAGCAGTCCACCTTCCGAAAGCCCGCCAAGTTCGATTGGCGCGAAACCGAGATTTTCCGCAAGCTCGCCAATCTTCGCTGCGGCGCCGTCATCGTCGCTCGCGAGAAACACGACTCTCCTGCCGCCGTGGACGGCCGGATCCTGATCAAGGACGGCCGCGACCAGATGGTTGAAGCCTTTCACCAGCCTTGCTCCGGTGAACACCTTCGCGACAAAAGCAGAGGACGGGAGACCGCTCAGTTCCTCAAGCGGGGCCTGCGTGTTCATCGCGTCGACGATGGTCTTCCCCGTCCAGTCGGGCAGTGCTTTTGCGACCTCCGGGTGCGACTCGAAACGAACTGCCAGAAAGATGATGTCCGCCTTGACGGCTTCAGTCAGGGTTTTGGGAATAATCGTGGGTCCGATCGCGGCTGCCTCGGCTGCAAAGCTTTTCGGGTCGCGCGTGGTTGCAACGGCCACTTCGATACCGTTGCGGGCGAACGCCCTGGCCAGCGCCTGGCCGATCTTGCCGAAGCCGATGATTGCGTAGCTCAAGAGTTTCTCCTTCGGTTTTTTGGTGCGGTCAGAGCTTGTAGCCGCCGCTCGCTTCGATCGTCTGGCCGGTCACCCAATGGCCATCATCGGAAGCCAGGAACGCCACGACGGCGGCGATTTCCGAAGGCTCGCCACAGCGTCCCAGCGCGATTTGGGCCTCGAGCGCCTTGACGAGTTCGGGGTTCTCCCGCAAGGCTGCGTTCGCATCCGTTCGCGTGTAGCCCGGCGCCACGGCGTTCGCGGTGATGCCACGCGGCCCCAGCTCGATTGCGAGCGTATGGGTCAGGGTGTTGATGGCCGCTTTCGCCATCGAGTAGACGGGCGCAGCCGTCACGGGCTTCGTTGCGGCAGCGGAAGAAATGTTGATGATGCGTCCACCATCGGCGAGACGATCGAGAGCGGCCTGAATGATGAAGAAGGGCGCGCGGGCGTAGACCGCCATCAGGGTGTCCCAACTCTCCGGCGTCGCGTCCTTGAAGCCAACCCAGCCGGAATTGCCGGCGTTGTTGACCAGAATGTCGAGGGCCTTGCTTCCGTTGCGCCGGGTGAACTCGTCGTCAAGTCTCTCGAACAAGGCCGGGACGGTCGCCGGGTCGACGAGATCCGCATGGATCGCGAACGCGGTGCCGCCCGCTTTCTCGATGGCCGCGACCGCCTCGTCTGCGCCGGATTTGCTGGCATTGTAGGTCAGCGCGACCAACGCGCCGTCCTTTGCAAGACGTTCGGCGATGGCGCGGCCAATGCCCCGCGATGCCCCGGTAACGAGAGCTGTTTTGCCCTTTAGAGATTGTGTCATTCGTTTATTTCCTCAGAGTTGTGCGAGGCCACCGTCAACGGCGACCTCGCTGGCGGTCATGAAGCTGCTGTCCGACGACGCAAGAAAGGCGGCCACCGCCCCGATCTCAGCCGGATCGGCCATACGCTGGAGCGGATTGAGCGAAGCGAAGACCTTCATGCCTTCCTCGCCTAGCGCTTCCTTCGCGAGTTCGGTCGCAGTCGGCCCAGGGGACAGCACGTTCACCCGGATACCGGTGCCCTTCAGGTCCTCTGCCCAGGTCCGTGCGAGGTTGCGCACGGCCGCCTTGCTCGCGCTGTAGGCGCTGAATGCCGGGGCGCCCGTGGTGCCGGCGCTCGATCCGGTCAGGATGATCGAACCGCCCTGGCCCATCAGAGGCAGCGCCTTCTGGACCGTGAAGATCGAACCCTTCACGTTGGTGTCGAAGATTTCGTCGATGTGCCCGGCGGTAATCTGGCCGAGTGGCAGCTGGCTTCCCGCCCCGGCATTGGCGAAGACGACGTCAAGGGTTCCGCGCTCGGCCTTCACCGCCGCGTAGAGCCGGTCGAGGTCGGCCAGGTCGGAGACCGAGCCATTCACTGCGCGGGCGTTGGGCCCGAGGTCGGCCACGGCGGCGTCGAGTGCTTCCTGCCGGCGGCCGAAGATGAAGACGAAGGCGCCCTCCTCTATGAAGCGCTTTGCCGCGGCGCGGCCGATGCCGGTAGCGCCACCGGTGATCACCGCGGTCTTTCCATTCAGTCTGTTCATGCCCTGCATCCTTCGAAACAAAAGCGACAAACCGATTCTGAGGCCCTTGATTCATAAAGCCAATTGACTGAATATCTATAAATACCATCTACTTTCTAGATAAATATGTTGGACAACGTCACCATCAATCAACTTCGGGCATTCGTCGCCGTGTGTGACCAGGGAAGCTTTTCCGGAGCGGCACGGCAGCTAAGGCGTGCCCAGTCCGCGATCAGTCATGCGATCAGCTCACTCGAGAGCGCCTTTGATGTGGTGCTGTTCGAGCGCAACACTCGCAAAGCGACGCTGACGGCCGCGGGCCGCAGCCTCCTGCCTGACGCGCGCGGGGTAATCTCACGCACCGAGGAAATGAAGATGCGTGCGGTTGCGATTGCCGAAGCCGGAGTCCCGCAGGTCTCGGTTGCCGTGGATACCTATTTCCCACGTGCGCACCTGATCGAATGCCTGCGCACCTTGCAGGCGGACTTTCCGACGGTTGCAATCAATCTGCGCATGACAACCATGCAGGGCGGCGAACGTTTGGTTCTCGAAGGCACGTGCGCATTGGCGGTGACGATCACGGACGTGCCGGAGCTGAGCCCCGGCACCATAGAAAGGCAGCATCTATGCGACTCGCAAATGGTGACCGTCTGTGCACCATCGCATCCGCTGGCCTCGATCGCGGGGCCAATCCCGCGGGAGGAATTTGGCCGGCACATCCAGCTTGTTGTAACGGACAATCAGCCCGATGCGGAAAAGACACAACAGGGGGTCGCCAGTGAACGCCAGTGGTGGGTAAATGACCTCGGCGCGAAGCACGATCTGCTCAGGGGTGGCTTGTGCTGGGGCCACATGCCGCGCCATATGGTCGATGAAGACCTCGCGAAGGGAACACTTGTCGAACTCCAACGGCGCGCATGGCACATGCGTCCTCTCACCTTCATGATCTCGCTGCGGCGCGGGTACTCGATTTCCGAATGCGAGGCACGACTCGTTGAGCGTCTAGGCGATCGCCAGAGCTGCCCGAAGGATGCTACCCAGAGCCCGGTCTTGCACAAAACTAAAAAAGCCAGAAAGCCCGCCAATCCTGAGGAGCAACCAGTACGGCCTGTCGCTCCTCGGCGGACGTCCGCAAAGTAGATGGCCGGAAGTCCGCTTTCTGGAATCTTCGATGGCAGCAATACTCAGAATCGAGCCGGTCGGATCCTTGAGAATCAACCGGCGGAAACGGGTGGCGGATTCGGCCGACTGCATCGGGCGGCGGTCGGCTCCGGATTCAACCCGTCGATTCCGCAGAGCTGTCGTTCAGACGGCTGGTTCGCTCTGGAACCTGCCAGATGGGGACGCTTGAATGTCGAAAGGCGCACCGCACAGCTTGACTGTAACGGGTACGCCTTCTCGAGTTGGTCGATAGCAATCACTCAGAACGCTGAGCCAGTTGTTTTTTTGCTTCGAGCTGTTGCCTTGATAGAAGGTCAGCTTTCTGCCCCAACTGCTTCTTCGATTCCAACTGCTGTCTCGATACCAAGTCGGCTTTTTGCGCCAATTGCTTCTTTGCTTCGAGCTGTTGCTTTGATTGGAGGTCAGCTTTCTGCGCCAATTGCTTCTTTGCTTCCAATTGCAACGCAACGATATTTTGGCTCATAATGGCTCCGATTGTTTAAACGTAGGGATCTTGGAAATAACAAACGCCTTCTGCTCGTGCGTAAGGTTTTCGAGTAGTGCCTGTGGTGTCAAGGCTTTGGGGTCAAACGCACAACCTTCGGTAAGGCTTGGGTTTTCTCCTTTTTGCAAGCGCCGGACCTGTTCATCGAATCCCGCCTGACAAAGGTTGGAAAGCGGACATGAAAGGCATGGTGTGCGGTCCCTCGTTGCCGGTAGGTACTTTTGTTCGCTAATGCAATACTCTTCGAACTCGGGCCCGGCATACAGACTGGATGCAGGATAGCTGAACGTATGTTGTTCTTTCAAAATTTCCTCCAGAGTGGGGCGTCGGCATCCATCTGCGATAGTCAAACCGATGTACCATTCCCGCAGCATAGATTTCCGTCCGGGAAAGTAATTTCGACTTGGATTACCTTTGCAACAATAGACATTTTTAGCAAGTTCGCACTAAGGAATACCCTAGCAAAATTCGTGAATTGTCCGTGCGTTATTGCACAAACGTAAAATTCACTCATTCGGTCGGATTTTGTTACTGCGATGTATAGCGAAAATTTAACGACTGATTGCGGTATGAAGACGGTCATCGCGATATCGCGAGTTCGACTGTCTGTTCAGGGTCGGGTTGAGCCAGTCGCGGTTTGTCGGAGCGGGCACCGACCGGGTTCAGCCAACAAGAGCCGGTCGAGTATGCATGCAAAACGGTACAAAACCGTCGATTGCGTTGCGCCGCAATCGAAGACGCCTGGATGCCCCGGGTGGTAGTAATACGACGACGTTGCAAATCTCACACACAAAAAAAGAATGCGGGGTTGACGGTTTTTTACGTCGATGATGCTTCATCATACGAATTCCGCACCCCACTCAAGTCCTCAAACGCGCCAGATCGGCACAGTGGCGGCATGACGGTGACGGAGCCGCGGAAATCGGCCATCGATGTGTCGCCTATATCGTGGTCGCCGCGGCGGCTGTTGTCGGTCCGATCGAGGTTGCAGCCCTTCGTGCAGGATGCGTGACCGCGTACGCAACGTACCGGGCCGAGCGCATTGCACAGCCGCGACGAACGGCAAGGTTTCTCGGCAAGTCGTCCTTTCGCTCGACGTCCGTTTCATTCGCTATGCCACAGGAGGTATCACGATGAAATTGCATCCTCGCCTCGCCATTACCGCTCTCGCGCTCGCTGCTGCCCTGACCCATGCCGCGCTGGCCGCTGATGCGCTGCCGTCGTACCACGGTGACCCGTCGCAGACGTCGGTGTCCGGCCTGTCGTCGGGCGCCTTCATGGCGGTCCAGTACCAGGTCGCGTACTCCGGTTCCGTAGTCGGGGCTGGCGTGGTCGCCGGCGGTCCGTACTACTGCGCGGCAGGGAGCTTGTTTAACGCCTCGATCTGCATGGGGCAGGTACCGTTCGTTCCGCCGAACTCGACGCTGATGGTAACCGCCGCCGCAGGCTTTGCTTCGCTGAATCAGATCGACCCGCTATCGAACCTTCAGAAGGCGCGGATCTACGTGTTCAGCGGAACGAAAGACACAGTTGTCTACCAGCAGGCAGTCGACTCGACAGTGTCGTTCTTCAAGGAGGCCGGCGTCCCTGCGTCGAACCTGAAGTACGTGAATAACGTGCCGGCTGGTCACGCATTCATTACACCGTCGTTCGGCAACGTGTGTGCTGACAATGCGCCTCCATACATCAGCCACTGCGAGGTCGACAAGCAGAGGTACGACCAGGCCGGCGCGTTGCTGCAGTACATCTACGGTCCATTAAAGCCGCCAGCGAAGAGCCTGACCGGGAGAATCGTGCCGTTCAGTCAGCGCGAATTCGCAGCATCTGCGACCGGCATGGCGGACACGGGATTCGTCTACGTGCCTAAGTCGTGCGATCAGGGAGCGGCGTGCAAGGTTCACGTCGCATTCCATGGATGCAAGCAGTCGGCAGCTGTGGTTGGCGACGATTTCTATGAGAAGACCAACTACAACTACTGGGCCGACACGAACAACATCCTCGTTCTGTATCCGCAGGTGAACGCGTCCACAATCCCGTTCAATCCGCAAGGTTGCTGGGACTGGTTCGGTTATACGGGTCCCGACTACGCGGTGAAATCGGGTTCCCAGCTTACTGCGGTTAACGCCATGGTCGGCCGACTGCTCTCCAAGCCGTAACGCGCGAGCACGTGTGAGCACGAATGTGCTCACACGGTGAGTTCAATGCCATACAGAAGAATCCGGACACGGCGAGATTTGCGATTCTCACGAATCCTTCCGCGCAGCGACGACAGCCCTCTGTACGACCGCATCGGAGCGGATTGACCGTCGCTTGTGGGTCGGGTTGAGCCAGTCGCGGTTTGTCGGAGCGGGCATCGACCGGGTTCGGCCAGTTCCGGTCAGTCGACCGGCGAAAGAGTCGGACATTCGAACGTCCGCTGCACGCAGCTAAGCGACGTTCCGTCCATGATTTTGTTCGTCGGCAGCGTCGCTGGCACGTCTCGACAATTCCGGGTATGCGGTCAGTACCAGAACCTCGAACCTCTTATCCATTGAGTTCCGTTACACCGCTCGCAATATGTAATTCGCGAACGGTCTCGCAGCTACGGAGATTCTTATGGCTTCGGTATCTCTGGTCTTGGACATGTGCACGTCCTCCCGCTCGGGCTGTACTGAGAGGTCAGTCGGCCGGTCGGTTGGTCGTGACACAGGCCCGCAACCTTCAGGATGGCCCGCGGCCATGCCGGGCATGCTGTTTTCGCGGCCCCGCAGGCGGCAGCGGCGGAATAGTCAGAGCCAGCGGCGAACCTCGGCCTTGTAGCGGCGGTAGTCATCGCCGAACTTCGCTTCGAGATAGCGCTCCTCGCGGGCGACCACCTGCGTTTGGATCACGATGAGCACCAACGGGAGCAAGGCGAAGGCGATCGGCCCGTCAAAGCCGATCGCAAGGCCGGCATAGATGAGCGCCATGCCGAGATACATGGGATTGCGCGTCCACCGATAGGGACCGGTTGTTGCGATGTGGGTCGTTGGCTGCGACGGCGGAACGCTGGTGCCCAGCCGCCGGAACAGTCCCGCCGCCGCAAGCATCATCGCCGCGCCGACAATGAACAGCAGCGCGCCCGTCGCGGCCAGCAATCGCCAGTCGATGCCGAAAGAGCGCAGGGTAATGAACCGCTCCGCCGCCAGCCCCAACAGCAGCGCTCCCAAATAGACGAAGGGCGGAGGGAAGCGGACACCCGCGCTATCCGGTTCAACGGCCATGTTCATCCTCCAATCTGCGCTCTCAAACCAGCATCGACCGCTGGGCGGAGATACCCGCCAGCGCGCCTTGTCATATTTCGGAGTCAGGCCGTGCAGAAGCCGGGGACGGCGACCTTCTGGAACAGGTGCGGGCTGGCTACGACGGATGACGGATAGGCCGAAAGCTTCCCAACGAACTCGGGATGGGCGAAGGCGACGCGGACCGTTTCGGTGGATTCCCACACCACATAGTTCAGGTAAGTCGGGCTATCGCCGAGCGCTCGATGCAGTTGCATCGAAATGAAGCCCGGTTGCTTCGTTATGATCTCGGCAGCCGCCTTGAAAGCGTCCAGGAAGCCCGCTTCGTCGGCGGGATCGACCGTGAAGAGGTTGATGAGCACGACAGGCGCGGCCGCGATACCGAGTTGGCGGTCAAACGGAAACTTCTCGTCTAGAGGTTTGAATGGTTTTACGGCGGCCATGGTGGCGCTCCTTTCTATTGTGAAATTGGAAACTGGGGTGATCGATGCTGCTTGCTCTCAAGCCAGCATCGACTGCTGAGCGGAGATGCCGGCCGTTGCGCCCTGCCATGATGCCGTGGTGACCGAGGGCATTCCGGTGTTGGCGAGGTCGCCGGCGGCGTAGATGCCGGGCATACTGGTTTCGCGGCGCTCGTCGACTTTGAGGGCGATGCCGGTTGGCGTATTGACCGTGGCGAGGCCGAGTAATTCATGCAGGCTTGCGGACGGCTTGGTGCGCGGATGCGCGAACAGAATGTCGACCGCGACATCGGGGGCGCTATCGAGTTTTACCGTGGCATTACGACCTCCGTGACGGGCGATTTCGGTGATCCGTCCATCAACGACAGGTATGCTGCGGTGCGCCAGATCGGCCCGGATATCGAGTGCAATGTCGTGACCATCCGCGAAGACCGTCAACGTGTCGGTCCAATCGTGGAACAGCCTGACCTGATTCATCGACTGCGGGCCAGACCAGACAAGGCCCCAATGCTGAGCGGCGACTTCGAAGCCATCGCAATAGGGGCAGGGCACGATGGATGTGCCCCAGCTTTCGGCAAAGCCGGGAACAGCAGGCATCTGGTCGACAACGCCATAGCTCAGGATCAAACGGCGCGCCCTTAGGCTTTCGTGATCGTCAGTGACGACGCAGAAATCGTCGATGGCGCCAGACACGCTCTCGGCCCGGGCATCGACCAGCCGGATCGTCGGATAGCGCACCAGCTGCTGCCGCGCCTCGACCAGGATGTCCAGCGGCGGTTTGTGATCGTGGCCGAGCAAGCCATGCGAGTGCCCGGCAAAGCGGTTGCGCGGCCGGCCGGTATCGAGAACGGTGACTTTGCGGCGGGCACGGCCGAGCTGCAGGGCGGCGGCGAGACCGGCAAAGCTGCCGCCGATGATGATGACGTCATTCATGGTGAGGGGCTCCGTGTTGTGAATGGCGGAAATTGGGTTGGGCCGGCACGGAATATCGCCCGACGATAGGCGCTCGAGACGGTCAGCGAGCAGGGCTTCGGCATTGGCGAGAAAGTTGCCCATGTTGTATTGACCGGCTCGACAACGCCGCTCGATATCGCCGGGCGGCCCGGGGAAACCTGATCTGGACAACCGGTTCAAACCTGCCCTTGATTTGCACATTACGATACTTAATGGTATCCTAATTCACGAATTTGAATACTGTCAAGTACTGGAATTGTCGTGACCGAAAACAGCCACGGCCGGCGCGGCCGGCCCGCCAACGAGGCGCTTCGACAAACGATTGTCGACGCCGCCTGCGAACTCTTTGTGGAATTGGGGTTTCAAGCGACGACCATGGACAAGGTCGCCCAGCGGGCAAAGATATCCAAGCTCAGCATCTATCGGCACTTCGAGAACAAGGAAGCGCTGTTCAGCGCGGCCATGGCGGCCCACTGCCATCAGTTTGCACCACAGGCCCTGTTTGAAGGCGTCGACGGTTCGGCCGAAGATCAGCTCATGGCGGCGGGATCATCCCTGCTTCGCACGCTGTTGAGCTCCGATGTCCGCAGTGTGGAAGCCATGGTTTTGGCCGACAAGACGAATCAAAAGTCGTTAAGCAAGCTCCATTACGAAGCCGGGCCCGCCTATGTCATCGCCCAGATCGAGGCCCTGTTGCGCCAGTTGCACGCGAAGGCGGTTCTGAACGTGCCCGATCCTCTCCGGTCCGCCCGCTTGTTTGCCGCGCTTTTCAAAGGATGCGATCTCCTGCTTATCGCACGCTTCGATGAGGCGAGAGCAGAGGACAGCAACGAAATCGAATCCTACTGCCGGTCGGCCGTCGCCATGTTCATCGCCGCGCACGGTGACATCTAAACGTGCGCTATCGCGGCTTGATGAAGAACCCGCAGAGTTGCACACGCTGTTCGCTCTGAGCAATCTGTGGATGACGCACGAACGACTGATGCGCGAGGCCACTGCATGAGCGCAAAAGCCGCCCGAGCGGGCAGGCAATCGGCGCCTTCCTTATGCCGAACGTCGCGCTACATTCGAGCCAGGTGCCGCGTCGCCTGCACCGCATCGGCTCTATGTTGATGGCTCAGTGCGGCAAAACGAGTTCTGAACAGCATCCCCAAGGATCACTCGAAGTAAGACTGACAACTGTGGTGGTCGAGGCACGATCGGCAAAGGCCGACATCCGCCCGCCCCGGCGCGAATGAATGGCGGTTTGACTTTGAGACCGGCCGTTGCTGTCGCGGGCAACCGACCGGCAGCAACGGGTCGGCAAGCGACATCCACGGGAATCCACGAAGAACCAAGAAAAAGCCGGCACCAGGCCGGCTTCGTCGTAGAAGCGCAAGACACCGCACACGCCCCTTCACCGCATGCACGCCGCGGCCAGCTTCCCGACCGCGATCACCGCCTGCTCGATCTCCGGCGACCACGGGCTGCTGTAGTTCAGCCGGATGAAGTTCCGGTAGCTGTCCGTGATCGAGAACATGTAGCCGGGGCCGATCGTGATCCCCTGCTCCAGCGCGAGCTGATACAGCCGCATCGCGTCGACCTGCGCCGGCAGTTCGACCCACAGCACATACCCGCCGGCCGGGCTCGAAATGCGCGTGCCCTCCGGAAAGAACCGCGACACCATCGCGCGCATCAGGTTCGCCTGCTGCGCATACGCCTTGCGAACCCGCCGCAGGTGATGCTCGTAACCGTCGCGCTCGAGAAACTCGGCGATCGCGAGTTGCGGCAACGACGGCGTCGCGAGCGTGTTCAGGAATTTCAGCTTCTCGACCTGATCGCGATAACGTCCCGGCAACGCCCAGCCGATCCGGTACGCGGCCGTCAGGCTCTTCGAGAACGACGAGCAATGCAGCACGATTCCGCTGCGGTCGTAGGACTTCAGCGAACTCGGATGCGTATCGCCGAAATACAGTTCGTTATACACACCGTTCTCGATGATCGGCATATCGGCCCTCGTTGCAAACTCGACCAGCTCGCGCTTGCGCTCGTCGGGCATCTGAAAGCCCAGCGGGTTCTGGAAGTTCGGCATCACCATGCATGCGGCGATCGGCTGCGACTTCGCGATCGCGGCCAGCGCGGCGATGTCGATCCCGTATTCCGGATGCGTCGCGACCTCGATCGCCTTCATCCCCATCCGCTCGATCGCGTGCAGCATCGCGTAGAACGTCGGCGATTCCACCGCGATCGTGTCGCCCGGCTTCGCCACCGCTTGCAGACACAGGTTGATCGCCTCCGTCGCGCCGACCGTCACGATGATCTCGTTCGGGTCCACCGACATCCCGTTTTCCAGGTAGCGGCGCGCAATCTGCCGGATCAGCCGCGGATGGCCGGGCGGCAGCCCGTCCGTCACGCCCCACAGCGACTTGTCGCGGCCGGCCGCATACGCGTAGCGGTTCAGCTTCTCGAACGGGAACAGGCTCGGGTCCGGATACGGCGAGCCGAGCGGCACCGCATCGTCGGTGCCGATCGAGCGCAGCGTCGACAGCACGAGCCGGCTCACGTCCACCGACGACGAGATCGCGATCGGCTTCGACGGCCGCAGCTCGCGCACCGGCGCATGGCTGTCGTCGCGGCGCAGGTTCACGAAATAGCCCGACTGCGGGCGGCTTTCCAGCAGCCCGCGGCTTTCGAGCAGCAGGTACGCATGCAGCACGGTCGTGATGCTGATCCGGTGCTGCTGGCTCGCCTGCCGCACCGACGGAATCCGGTCGCCGTGCCGGTACACGCCCTGACGGATCAGGCGCTCGATATCGTCCGCGAGTTTTTCATAGAGTTTCATCGCGCGCCTCCCGCCGGCATGCGCCACCGCGCCGCCATGCCTTGCGCGTCCGACACGCGCGTGTTCCGCCCGCCGACCGGGCCGTCGTGATTCCTGATCTTTCCCTCCGGTTTTGCCTTTTCCATCGCACTGGCTCTCTCTTGAAGATGCGCCGGCAGGGTTCCGGTACGACTGGATCTGCGGCACTGTGCACTTGATGATGGAATCTTAAAAGCAGAACAGTCGGCGACGAGTACACACATCGATCGCGCGAACAAGAGTACAGTTCGGCGCGAATCGCGCATGGCGGGAGAACTGTACGTCTTATGAAATTTCCGGGCGGCCTGAAGCCTTGCGCGGCGCCGCCGGCGCCAGCCCGAAGCGACGGCCGCATGGCCTTTCGCCCGACTATCGTAATTGGGGGGCAATACTGGTTTTCATTGGCGGAGTCAGACCATGCAGCACACGATCGAACTGGCATCCGACCGCAGCGGCGTGATCCGCGCGGCCCGGAAAATACAGAACTGGCGCCGGAACGACGCGGCCGGCCGCCTCGGCGTCAGTGAGTCGTTCATGGTCAAGGCCGAACGCGGCGCGGACACCGTCCAGTGGGGCAAGGTGTTCCAGGTCCTGCAGGGGCTCGGTGTGCGGATCGTCGTCTACCTCCGCGATGCGAGCGACGAACTGCTCGAACACGAATCGGCGAGATCGATCGCGTCGTGTTCTCGGAAGTGGCGCGCGCGGTCAACCGGCTCGTCAGCGTAGCCGCGTTCGCGCTCGACGACGACGCGACGCGTGCGGCAGCCGCCGCCCGCCGCGCTCTCGGTCGATCCGGTCCGCCAGCGCGAGATGGAAACGGATCGCCAGCAGCGCCTGAACCGGCTGTCGGATTTGCCGCTGGGCGTGATGGCGCGCCATCGCAAGCACGTGCTGTCGCTCGTGTTCGCCGACGCGATTGCGCGAGGAAGGATGACGATCGACGAACGCCATGCGCGCGTCGGCGCGTGGTCGGTGCATTGCGCGACCGGGCGCGTGATGCGCGACGGCGAGCCGGTCGAACCCGCGACCGAGCCGCCGCCGTCGCCGCTGCGCGCGGTGCCGTGGCTGCCTTACGACGAAGCGCTGCTGCAGCGGATCGTCGACGTCGTAGCGGGCTTGCTCGACTGAGCGCCCGCCGTCAGATCGAACCGAACAGCGCGCGCGGCCGGTCCTTCAGCGTGCCGGACAGAATCCGCAGCCCGTTGACGAGCTCGTCGCGCGTGGCCGGGCACGCGAGGTTGATGCGCACGCCGTGCTCGATTTCCGCGCGGTCGACCGCGAACGTCGACGACGGCATCACGATCACGCCGCGCGCCTTCGCGTTCGCGGCGAAGTCGTCGGCGCGCCACGGCGGCGGCAGTCGCAGCCACACGAACATGCACGCGGGGTCGGACTTCAACTGCCCGGCCGGCAGCAGTTCCCGCGCGAGATCGACGCGCGCGCGGATCTCCGCGAGTTGCGAGGCCATAATCCGCTCGGCGGTGCCGTCCTCGATCCATACCGTCGCGATCAGCATCGACGTGGGCGCGGGCATCCACGCGGTCGTGCGCACCGCTTCCGCGCACAGCGCGACGCTGTCGCGCGGGCAGCTCAGGTAGCCGAGGCGCAGACCGGGCGCAAGAATCTTCGACGTCGCGCCGATATGGAACGTCAGCTCGGGGCACAGCCCCGCGATCGCCGGCAGCCGGTCGCGCACGAGCGGGCCGTACACATCGTCCTCGATGATCGTCACGTGATGGCGCCGCGCGATGTCGACGAGCGCCATCCGGCGCGCGAGGCTCATCGTCGTCACGGTCGGGTTCTGCAGGTTCGGCACGACGAAGATCGCCTTGACCGGCATGCGCTGGCAGATCCGTTCGATCTCGTCGGGCAGCAGGCCGTCGTCGTCGGCCGGCGCGCTGACGATCTCGAACTGGAACACCGGCGCGAGCGCCTTGAGCCCGTAATACGTGAGGCGATCGGCAACGATCACGCCGTCGGTGCCGATCAGGCTGTTCAGCACCGCATACAGCCCGTGCTGCGCGCCGCTCGTGACGACCACCTGGTCGCGCGATGGCGCGAAGCCGGGCGCGGCAAGCCACTGCGCGCCGGCCGCGCGTGCCCAGTCGGGCCCCTGCGGCGGCTGGTATTCCTGCAGCGCGGCGAAACGCGGGTCGTTCGGCAGCGTGGCGAATGTCTGCGCGAGGCTCGCGAGAAACTCGCCGGTCGCCGGGCGGTTCACGGTCAGGTCGATCACGCCGTTGCCCGCCGCGAGCGCCGCACGGGCCGGCGCGATGCTCGGCATCGCGCCGCCGGTGACGAGCGAGCCGCGCCGCTTGCTGCCGATCACGAGGCCGCGCAGTTGCAGTTCCTTGTACGCGCGGGACACGGTCGACACGTTGATGCCGAGCTCGGTCGCGAGCTGGCGCTGCGGCGGCAGGCGGCTGCCCGGCGGATACGTGCCGTTGCGGATTTCCTCCTCGATCGAGCTCGATACCTCGACATAAGTCGGCCGCTTCGCCTGCACCGGCGCATCGCCGTCGCGCTCGCCGGAAAGTTTGTCTGATGCCATTTATCGCCTGTGACCACACAAAAAGCGTTTGTCTGCCATTTTGGCCTGCCCAGCGATTGTATATGACATCCCCTCCCCGTCAAACGCCAGCGGAAAAGTCTGTTGAATCAGCCAGTTGAAATCGGGTAAACACTAGCACCACACAATCTTATTTTGATTGCACACAAAAAATTGCTGTGTGATTCTTTATCTCAACTTTGTGTGAACCATGTGTGCCGGAGGGAATGCGTCATGGCGAACGTCGCCATCGTGGGTGCAGGTTTCATCGGGCTCGGCGCGGCAGCATGGCTGCAGCGCGACGGGCATCGCGTGACGCTGTTCGATCCGGCCGGCGTCGGCCACGGCGCGTCGTTCGGCAACGCCGCGACGTTCGCGCCGTACGGCTGCGTGCCGGTAAACGGCCCGTCCGTGTTCCGCGACATCCCGCACTTCCTGTTCGCCGCCGACAGCCCGCTGCGCATCCGCTGGCCGTACCTGCTGCGCGGCGCGCCGTGGCTCGCGCGGTTCCTGCTCGCATCGACGCCGGCACGTCACGCACGCAGCGCGAGCGCGCTGGCCGCACTGCTGTCGCGCGCCGCCGACGGCTATGCGCCGCTGCTCTCCACCGCGCGGCTCGCGGCGTTCGTGCGCCCGCGCGAATGCCTGTACCTGTATGCGCGGCAGGCGTCGTTCGATGCCGCGCAGCCGTCGCTCGCGCTGCGGCGCCGGCTCGGCGTGCCATTCGAGCTGCTCGACGCGAACGCGATCCGCCGGCTCGAGCCCGCGCTCGCACCGATCTTCTCGCGCGGCGTGCTGTTCGTCGGAAGCTGGTTTTTCTCCGATCCGCACGGGTTTCTCGGCGAGCTGTTCGCCCATCTCGCAACCGGCGGCGCGACGCTCGAACGCGAGCGCGTCGAGCGGATCGAGCCCGTCGGCGACGGCGTGAACGTGCAGGCGGGCGACTCGGTGCGCGCCTTCGATCACGTGGTCATTGCCGCAGGCGCACGCTCGCGTGAACTCGCGGCTGCGTGCGGCGACGCGGTGCCGCTCGATACCGAGCGCGGTTATCACGTGCAGTTCGCCGCGCATGAGCAGATCGTCACGCGGCCGGTCGGCTGGGCAGAGCGCGGTTTCTACATGACACCGCTCGACGAAGGGCTGCGCGCGGCCGGCACCGTCGAGCTCGGCGGCTTCGACGCCCCGATGAACCGCTCGCTCGTCGCACTGCTCACGCGCTCGGCACGCGAGGCGCTGCCGTCGCTCGGCGCGCCGACGCGCAGTTGGCTCGGTTTCCGGCCGACGCTGCCGGACGGTGTGCCCGTGATCGGCTGCGCGCGGCGCAGCGCGCGCGTGATCCACGCATTCGGCCATCAGCATCTCGGCGTGACGCTCGCCGGCATCACCGGGCAGATCGTCGCCGACCTCGTCGCCCAGCGCGCACCGCCGCTGGACCTCTCGCCATACCGGGCCGCGCGATTCTGACGCGCGCCGCGATTTCAACCACTGCAAGGAGGCATGCATCATGAATCGTCGTAACTGGCTGGTTTGGCTGGCCGTCTGCTCGATCGGCACGGTCGCCGCGTTCGCGCAGGCCGCGGACCCGGAAACCATCAAGATCGGCTTCGCCGGCCCGCTGACGGGGCCCGTCGCGCGCGTCGGCAAGGACCTGCAATACGGTGCGCAGCTCGCGCTCGACGAGGAAAACGCGAAGCATCCGACCATCGGCGGCAAGCCGGTGCGCTTCGTGCTCGACGTGCAGGACGATCAGGCCGATCCGCGCATCGCGATCCAGGTCGCGCAGAAGCTCGTCGACGACGGCGTGGCCGGCGTGATCGGCCACTACAACTCGGGCTGCAGCATTCCCGCGTCGGCCGTCTACCGACAGGCGAACGTCGCGATGATCACGCCCGGCTCGACCAATCCGCAACTGACGATGCAGGGTTTCAAGAACGTGTTCCGCACGATGGGGCACGACGGCATCGGCGGCGTGGTGGCCGGCCGCTTCGCGGTCGAGCAGTTGAAGGCGAAGCGGATCGGCATCATCGACGATCGCACCGCGTTCGGCCAGGGGCTTGCCGACGCGTTCGAGAAAGGCGTGAAGGACGCGCACGGCAGCGTCGTCGGCCGCGAATACACGAACGACAAGGCTGTCGATTTCCGCGGCATCCTGACGACGATGAAGAGCAACAACGTCGACCTGCTGTTCTTCGGCGGGCTCGACGAACAGGGCGCGATGCTCGTCAAGCAGATGCGCTCGCTCGGCATCCGCGCGCAACTGTTCGGCGCCGGCGCGCTGAAAAGCAACGCATTCCTGAAGATCGCCGGCAGTTCGGGCGAAGGCACGCAGGATCTCGAGCCGGGCCCCGCGCTCGACAAGCTGCCGTCCGCCGTCGCGTTCGCGCAGCGCTACAAGGCGCGCTTCAACCAGGACGTCGAGCTGTATGCGCCGTTCGCGTACGACGCGGCGCTCGCGATGATCGCGGCGATCCGCAAGGCCGATTCGGTCGATCGCGCCAGGATCGTCGCGAGCCTGCCGGGCGTGTCGGTCACCGGCGTGACCGGGAAGATCTCGTTCGACGAGCGCGGCGACCTGATCAAGCCGCCCTACACGCTGTTCCGCGTCGAACAGGGGCAGTGGCGCAGCATCCGCACGGTCGGCGGCGCGTCGAACTGAGCGGCAGGACAGCGGACGGCGCCGCCTACCGCGCCGCCTGCTGCCGCTGTATCTCCTGCGCTTTCATCTGCAGATACGCGCTCTTTTCCACTTCGTGCAGTTGCTGCGGATACTGCTCGGTCGCGTCGAACCAGCGCGCGAGGCGCTGGTCGAGCGGCTTGTCGAGCGTCGCGAGATAGGTGTCGATCGCGAGGTAGTAGCGCATCGTGTTGCGCTCCAGCAGCCCGCGCACGCCGCCGATGTATTGCGGCCGCGCGGCCGATGCGTCGCCGACGGCCGTGAACCCGACCTTGTCGCTGCCGACCGTCGCGAGGTAGGTCTTCATCGCCATCCGGCCGACCGTGCCGAAGCCGTACGAATACGTGAGATGCAGGAACGTGCGCGACGCGCCGACCGGCACGGCCTCCAGCGCGATCCGGTAATCCTTCGTGCCCATCGGGCCGCTGTCGGCGGTCAGGTCGACCTGGAAGTAGTCGGGCGTCGCGGCCGCCACGCGATAGCGGAACTGCAGGCGATAGGTATCCGACAGCTTCTGCTGGATCTTGCGGCCGACGTTGACGTCGAGCACCGGGCCGTTGCCGTCGCTCGATGCGCGACAGTACTTCGTGTTCAGGTGCAGGATCAGCACCGCGCACCAGTTCGCCGGGCCTTGCGCGGAATCGTTGAGCTGGCCGTTCACGACCGCGAACGGATAGTCGACCACCGCGTAGATGTCGCCCTTCAGCGACGACGACGCCTCCGACGATTCGAGGGTCAGCGGCCGGTGAAACGCGTTGTCCTTCAGTTGCGCGCCGAGGCTGTGGTAACGGTCGAGCAGCGCCGCCGCGCCGCCTACGCCGTCCGCGCCGAACGCCAGCGCGCTCCAGCCGACACAAAGGGCCGCGACGAGCGCGTGCCAGGCGCGACGCGCAAGCTGCGTGCCGCGCGGATGTTTGGATGTCTCCATTCTTGTGCTCCCGCCGGGCGCGCGCTGGTCGCACGCATGTGTCACAGAATACGCCTGCGCGACGTTACGCGACGTGGCGCTTCGCGCACCGCCGCTATCGGCTTCGCTTCACCGGCACCGGCAACTGCGCCGCGGTGATCCGGATCAGCGCCGACAGCCATTCGCGGTCGTCCCAGCGATCGCCGGCGATGACGAGGTGCGGCTTCGCCGCCGGATACGGCGGGCCTTCGTCGCAGGTGCCGAGAAACGCGCGGCCTTCGGGTGTCGGCTTGACGAACAGACGGTCGTCGCAGACGAGCGCGACCATCTTGCCATCGCAATAGATGCCGTATTCGCCGAACATCTTGCGGGCCGATACCGTGCCGGCCGCCGCCATCTGCTCGACGATGAAATCGACCGTGCCCTGGCTCGATGCCATCCGCTGCTCCTGGTGAAAAAGTGTATGACCGTCGCATCGGCCGGACTGTTCCGTTCGATCGGCAGATACGCTGCGGCGCGTCATTCATTCGCAGACGGGAAACGCGCCCAACCATCGACCGCTGTCGTCGCGTGCGCGTTCCCGGCCAGCAACTTCCGACTCGCCTACTTGTCTGCAGCAAACGCATTCGACATCTGCCGCGCCCGCTTCACATCGTCGCCATGCAGATAGATCGACGTCGTCGAAATCGACGCATGCCGCAAGTTGTCTCGCACGGTCGTCAACTCCGCGCCGCGCGCAAGCGCGTGCGTCGCATGCGTATGACGCATCCAGTGCGGGCTCGCCTGCCGCAGCTTCTGCGCAAGCGCCGGGTTATCGGCATCGACGACATCGGCCGTCTGCGCGAAAAAGCGCTGCATCACCTTCCACAGCCGCACGCTCGTGATCGCGGCCGCGCCGTCTTCCGCGAGGCTCGGGATCAGCGGCGTGTCGGGCCGCCAGCGCACCGGCGTGACCGGCAACCGGCGCGCGACCAGATGACGATCGAGCGCCGTGCGCGCCAGCGGCGGCAGCGCGACGCGCGCGGCCTTGCGCCCCTTGCCGATCACCTTCAGCCATGCGTCGCCGTGCGCATCCGTCTCGATGTCGCCGAGCGTCGCGCCGACCAGCTCGCTCGCGCGCAGTCCGGTCGCATAACCGAAATCGAGGATGAAGCGCAGCCGTTGCGCGGCGGCGAGCGTCCAGCCGGACGACGCGTCCTTGCGGAACTCGAGCCCGTCGGCGATCGTGCGGACCAGCAGCCACTCGCCTTCGGTGAACGCATGCGACGTGTCGAGTGCGTTCGGGCCGCGCGTGTCGCGCACCTTGACACCCGCGAACGGATTCGCGAGCAGGTAGCGCTGCTCGATCAGCCAGCGGAACAGCGCGCCGAGCACCGACAGCGTGTACGCCGCCGAGCGCGCGGACAGCCCGCCGGAGAACGGCCGCCAGTCGGGCGCGCCGCGCGGCCGCACGGGCCCGACCCAGCGCTCGTGCGGCGTCGGGCGCCGCACGAACGCGCGATACGCGACCGCATCCTCCGTCGTCAGCGACGACAGCGCGCGGCCGCGCTCGACGATCGCCCACAGGATCAGCCGCTCGGCCTCTTTCCGGTATGCGCGCCGCGTCGCAGCCGATTCGTGCAGAGACAGCCATGCGTGCACGGCCGCGTAATCGTTGTCCGCGTCGAGCGTGCTGGTCGCGCGCGGCGCGCGGAACGTGCCGGCCGAACCGTCGACTTCGTGCGGCAGCTTCAACTGCTCCCACGGCACGATGTTGCTGCGCGGTGTCGCGGCGATCAGCGCGCGCGCCCGTTCGGTCAGGTCCGGATGCGCGGCAAAAAACGCCTCGATGCGTCGTGCACTGGCCATGCCGAGGCCAGGAATCGCGCTCCACCACTGGCGCCGGCGCGGAATCCGCACGGTCAGATCCGCGAGCGTCGCAATCCCGTGCGCACGCAGCGCGGCGACCGCGCGCGCGGGCAGCCACAGGCCGACGTCGTCGCTGATCTGCGGGACCGGCGCGCGCGCATGACGCAGCAGGCCGATCGCTTCGGTCGCGGCCTTCGCCTCCCGCACACGCTCACCGTCGGGATGACCGAGCCGTTCCGCGAGATCGGGCCGGCCGGCCAGCCGTGCGACGCGCACGAGGCGGCGGCGAATGCCGCCGATCACGCCGCGCGCCGAGCGCCCTGCGCCGAGACGATCGGGCAGGTAGCGTTCGACGGCCTGGCGCACGGTCATGCCCGCGTACCACGCGCGCAGCGCGGCCAGTTCGTCGGCATCGGGAAAACCTGCGGGCGCAGGCGCGGCATCGGAGGAAGGCGGTGAGGTGAGGCGCGGTTTCATGGGCGCCAGTTTGACAGAAGCGCGCGCGGCCGGAAGCGTCGTGCGCGGCGCTCCCGGCACGACGATCATGATTTGATACAAATCACGATGTCGTTCATCCGGCCGCAACAACAAAAATAGGTGGGCGCAACTGCACCGCACGCGCCTGTTATGCTGCGCCCTGCATTCGCGCGTCACCCGTCCGCATCTTCCACGCTGCTGCGGTCGGGATCCGCATTGAATTGCGCTGGACGATCCGGCCATCCGCATCGGGATTCGCGGGCCACAGCCCGTTGTTTATCGAAGGTTGCGCCGGACGTTCAATGCATTTCCGGCCGTCGGTCAATAAAACCGCTACATATAAGAACCACAATTTCATGACATCACGCCTTCTTGCCGCGCTCGTTGCCGTGGCCTTGAGCTGCACCGCGCTGCCCGCCGCCCACGCGCGCACCTACATCGCGCCGACGGCGTCGTTCGGGACAGGCGCTCATGTTCACCGGTTCGTGCTGCGCGACCCCGTCACGCACCAGCCGCTGCCGAATGCGCGGTACCGGCTGTTCCTGCCCGGCCAGGTCATCGCGGGCCTGCCCGTCAAGCCGGACCAGCACGACAGCGTGATCTTCGGCACGACCGACGCTGCCGGGCGCACCGTCAGAATCCGGCTGCCGAAGGTTCATCCGCAGAAGCAGTGGGTGTTCAACGCGGTCGTCGGCGAAGGCGACATGGGCGAATCGTTCCGGCTGGTCGAGCCATTCGGCAATGAGCCGCTCGGCAAATTCCCGTATGTACTGGACGTGGAAAACGAATATCTGGCGTGCGGCTACTCGGATGCGAACGGCTACACCTACTACGCGCAATCGCGCACGCCGCGGAACGTCAGTCTGTACGCCGGGACGCTGGCCGGGTCCGCCGACGCCGACTGGTGCGCGGGCCCGGGCGCGGCCATCGCGAACGGCGCGAGCAATCCCGGCGCGCCGGACCTGTACACACAATACCTCGGCAGCCTGGTAGCCAACGGCAGCCGGATCAGCACCGAATTGCGGCAACAGATCGTCACCAAGCTGCTGTCGCTCGCGATCGCCGGGCACGACGCGAGCCGTGTCGCCGCCGTGCTCGATCTCGGCGAGATCCCCGACGATCGCCTGAACGACATCGGCTATCGGCTCGTCGACGCGGGTGTGGAAGTCGATCGCGGGCTCGCGATGATCGACGCGCATCTCGCGAAGTCACCGGACGATGCGTATGCGCTCGACAGCAAGGGCTGGGCGCTGTATCGCCTCGGTCGCAACGACGAGGCGCTCGCGTGGTTCGACCGGTCGATCGCGATCTTCGCGAAGAACGGCAACGACGACAGCGACACGCGCGAAGCCTATGCGACCGGCCTGACGCACAGGGGCGAAGTGCTGTGGAAGCTGGGACGCCAGGATGAGGCGCGCGCTGCGTTCGCGCAGGCGCGGAAGATTCAGCCGAAGAACGCGGAGCTGGAGGAAACGGCGAAGCGGCTGGAGATACAGATCGGGCAGGACGGCGCGAAGGCGCCGGGAACGGCAGGCGCGCAAGCGGAGTAACGGCGCCGGGCAGCGGCGCGAAGCGACGGGGCCGGTGCCGGTTCGGCCGCGGCTACCGCCGGCTTTTCGACAGACGGCCGCCGGACCTGTCGGGCCCGGTCGACCGGGAGACGCGGGCAGAGCATGCCCCGCGTCACTCCTCGCCTTTCACGCCCGGATTGAGCATCACGACGAAGCCGGCCACGCCGACGAGCAACGCGATCGCGCCGCCGCGCAGCGCCATCGCTTCATCGAACAGCAGCCCCGTCACGACGGCCATCATCCCCGCGAGCGACACGAACACGGCGATCGCCGCGACAACGATCCGGTACTGGCGGCGTATCATCTCGCACCCGCCGCATCAGGCCGCGGCGGCGGCCGATACGTCGGCGTCGTCGCCGCGAATCAGCAGCACCGGGCATTTCGAGCCGCGCACGAAGCGCTCGGCGACGCTGCCGAGCAGCACGCGCCGGATGCCGCGCCGCCCGTGCGTGCCGACCACCGCGAGATCGATCCCGCGTTCCTTCACGTAGCGCTGCAGGCGTTCCGCAACGTCCTCGCCGATGCTCTCGGTCTCGACGAGTTCGGCCTCGCCCTTCGCGCCGGCGGCCGCGACGATCTGTTCGGCGTCGCGCAGCACCTTGAACCCGTCTTCGCGGATTTCCTCGATGAGCGCATGCGGGTCCAAACGGCCCGCGTAAGTGAACAGCACCGACTTGTCGACCACATACACGACGCTGACGTGCGCGTCGCCCGCCAGTGCCATCCTCACTGCCTCGGCAAGCGCCTGTTTCGACGTAGCGCTGCCGTCGACGGCCACCATGATCTTCTCGTACATGCAAACCTCGCTGGGGTGAACTGCCGCGCACCGTATCGCGCGCGGCCATGTCGCCATCATCGGCGGCTGGCGGGTTCGGTTGTTGATGACGATCAAGCCAGGCCGGCATTCGATCCGCCAGCCGGCGACGCAGGCGCCCGCCACGCGCGCGGCGTTCGGCCGCCGCGCAGGAAGGAAACCCTCGTTTCCCGTCGTTCGATTCACTCGGGAAAGCGCTTTCCCTGTTGCGTCGCACAACGTGCCGGGCTTGCTGGCGCCGGGGCGAGCCGATCGTCCAGCGGAGATCCCGAGGGTGGCGTGCGGCGGCCGTGGGCCGCCAATGCGCGACCGGATCGAGCGGCCCTCGCGCCGAAAGCGCTATCATCGAATGTACGACTTTCGTCCGGCCCTTTTTTGCCGGCTCACTTTCAACTCGCTCAACCGACATGACAACGACTACCGAACGCGTGGACGGCGCCGCCCAGCATCTCGTCGCCGCCCGCCATGCCGGCTCGCCCGGCCCGCTGCTGCCCGATGCGCTGCGCCCCGAGGACGTCGACACCGCGCTGGCGATCCAGCAGCGCGTCGCCGACCTGCTCGGCGAACCCGTCGGCGGATGGAAATGCGCGCTGCCGCCGCCCGACCGCGTGATCCTCGCGCCGATCTTCGCGTCGACGATCCGCGAAGCCGATGCGCCGTATCGCGTCGTCGGCGGGCCGATCGTGCGGATCGAACCGGAAATCGCGTTCGTGCTCGATCGCGACCTGCCCGCGCGCGGCGAGCCGTACGACGAGAACGACGTGCGCGGCGCGATCCGCGAAGTGCGCATCGTGCTCGAGGTGCTCGGCTGCCGCTATGCGGAACCGGCGCGCGCGTCGAAGTTCGAGTTGCTGGCCGACGGGCAATTCAACCAAGGGTTGTGCGTCGGCCCGGTCGTGCACGACGGGCTGAACGTGCCGCTCGCGACGCTGGCGCTGTCGTTCGAAGGCGCACTGAACCGCACGATCGACGGCCGCCATCCCGACGGCGATCCGCTGAAGCCGCTCGTGTGGCTCGTCAATTTCCTCGCGTCGCGCGGCGATGCGGTGCGCGCCGGCCAGATCGTGACGACCGGTTCGTACGCGGGCGCGATCGATGTGCCGCTCGGCGATGCGCTGACGGTCCGCTTCGGCGAGCTCGGCAGTTTGTCGGTGACGTTGACGGCGTAATGTGTCACGCGCGCTGCCGCCCGACCTTGCGTGACGGCAGCCTCATCGCGCGTGGCCTCAACACCGATCACGCGAACCGCGTCCACCCCGATACCTGACATGTCGCTGACACCGCTTCCCGCCCTGCTCGACGAAGTCCTGCGTACCGTCGCTCGCCGTTACCGGCTGCCGCCGCTCGACAGCATGTCGTCGCCGACCGACGCCGCGAACCCGGCCGCCACCCTTGCACTCGTGATCGAGGAAGCGCGCCGGATCCGAAGCGACGGACACGCTCCCGGCGCGGAACTGCAGCAACGCTTCATCGATGCGCTCGCACGGATGATCCGCGACGCGATGGACAGGCAATCCGGCGATCCCGCCTTCCAGGCCGCGGTGCTGCGGCACGACGCGCCGAGCGTGCGCGAATACGCGTCGTTGCACGCGCACGCCGAGCAGGATCGGCGCGCGCTGCATTCGGCCGTCAACGCGATCGCGCACCCGGCCAAACTCGAGCGCAGCGCCCAGGCGTGGCAACGCGACGGGCTCGCGCGGCTGCATGCGGCCGCAACGTCCGCGTCGTGGGCCGATCTCCATGCCACGCTGCAGCATCTGCTCGCGCTGCCCGACATGGCGACCGATGCCGCGTTCGAGCAGGACATCGTCAAGCTGAAGGATGGTGCGGCACTCGAACGCCTGCTGCGTCTCGATGCGCTGGCGTCGGACGAGCACGTCCGGCGATACCGCGCACTGTGGGTACGCCAGGGTCCGCTCGAAGGCAGCACGATCGCGGTCGCGCAGGGCGCCGCGTCGCAGCGGCGCGGCGCGGCCGTCGAAGCGCTGGCCGCACAGGCGCTCGACGCGTTGGCCGGCAGGCTCGAAGCCGTGGACGAACGGCGCACCTACCGTGTGGTCACATCGATGCGCGTGCCGTCGTCGATCCCGGGCCGGCACGACCGCGCCAAAACCGAATGGGATGCGATCCTGCTCGAACGCCCGCGCGGCGACGAATCAGCGCCCGTGTGGAACGTCCGCTTCCTCGTCGAAGCGAAGGCGTCCGCGGATGCGGCGACGACCGATTTGCCGCGGCTGCTGCGCGGCCTGAACCTGCTCGCGCAGGCCGACCCCGACACGATCTATTCGTTCGAGACGCACCAGGGCACGGTGCGCATGCACGGCGCGTCGCTGCGCGCGTTGACGACCGACGACGCGGCGCTGCAACGGGAAGTGCTCTATTGCTGCGATGCGTCCGCGGACGCGGCGCCGCGCTTGCTGGGCGCCGCGAGCCGGATGCAGTTGCTGTCGGCGCAGGCGAGCCTCGAATACGCGAGCGCGCTCGCACGGCAGCCGGACGCCGATCCGCGCGGCCTCGGCGTCATCTGGCACGCGCTGCTGACGCTGCCGCAATGGCATGCCGTGCTGCATCAATACCCGTCGCTGCGGCAGGTCCGCGAACTGATGGTGGCGATCGACGACTTGCGGGCCGCGATCGACGATGTCGCCGACGACGGCGTCGCGAGCAGCGTGTACGCGTGATGCACGAGCCGGGCCGTCGCGCAACGACAACGCGCCGCCCGCTCAGTTGGTGAGCACGCCGAACGGCAGCGTCCACCCCGCCAGCCGGCCGCCGTCGGCCCATCGATCGTCAGCCGCGCCGCAAGGCAGCAGAACCGGCGCGGTCGCACACTCGAGCGTTTCCTTCGGCGTATGGCCGAACTCCGCCTTGAACAACCGGTGGAAATACTTCTCGTCGGGAAAGCCGTGCGCCCACGCGATTTCCGCGATGCGCTGATGCCTGCGCTGCGGATCGCCCAGCACGTGGTACGCGTGACGCAGCCGCCTGCGCGTGATCTGCCGCATCACGCCGCCCTCTTCCTTGAACAGTTGATAGAGCCGCGCTCGCGACACGCCGATGTCGCGGCAGATCCGGTCGGGCGTGAGGTCGGGCTCCAGCAGATGCGTGTCGATGTAGCGCCGGACCCGCTCGACCAGCGCGTTGTCGATCGGGCCGCGCGCGTCGTGCAGCGCCTGCGCGGTCGGCGACACCGCCGCGGCCAGCAGCAGCAACATCGACTGCACGATGCTCGGCACCTCGTGCATGCGCAGGCTCGGCAGGTTCCGGAACAGCGACAGCATCTGGTCGCCGAGCAGGCGGCCCACGCCGCTCGTCAGCGTCTGGCCGTGCAGCTGCGCCGCGTGGCCCGGCAGCAGGTATCTCGGCACGACCAGGCTGATCACGTCGCCGGCGTCGACCTTGCAATCGTTGATCTGTGCGACGTCATAGACGAACAGGTCGCCGGCGCGCTTGAACAGCTCCGGCCCGCCGATGCGGCTCGCGAGTCGTCCGCCGAGCAGCAGCGTGAACCGGATCGAATCCTGGCCGTCGAGCCGGATCCGCCGCGTGGTCCGGTGAACCGTATAGGTCGGCGCGCGCGACCGCCAGTGCCGGCCCGACAGGATCAACGAGCCGAGCGCCGCGCCGCTCGCTTCCGCGTCGAACGCGCCGTGGCCGCCGTCGTCATCGAGCCGGTAGTCGCATAGCATGTCCTTGACCCAGACGTGGAACCGGTCCGGCTCGGGGTAGTCGATCGTGCGAAACTTGAAAACAGGGACGAATGCCGCTTGATCCATGACAGTTTTTTTTATCGAGCCGACGGGAAAGGATGAATCGGTTCGTCGATTATCGGACCAAATTGCGCCGGCGCAAGGCCGGCGCGGCATATCGTCCACGAAAGCGGTCGACCGACGCCCTGCGGCGGGCGTCGTCGTCATCGCGCCATCAGCGCTGCGGATGGCATTCCCAGTTGTTGTACGTCGGCCGGTCGATCGGCGTGAGCCCCGGAATCATGAACACCGTACAGCCGAAACGCCGCCCCTTGCCGGTCGTCGCGTCGTAACTCACCTTCTGGCCGCCCAGCCCGTCCTTCTTCCCGTACTGCACGTTGGCGATCGTGATCTCGTCCGACGACGCCAGCCCGAGCGTCTTCGCGGTCGACGTCTGGACGTCGACCATGTTCATCTGCGTCGTGCCGCACGCGGACAACACGAGGCCGGCGACCGCGATGCCCAGCGCGGTCCGTACAGTGCAATGCAAGGTCTTCTTCATGACTTCTCCTTCGATTTCCCGACGCGAAACGGTTACGAGCCCGGGGTATAAAAGCTGGCCTGCAGCTGGCTGCCGACACTCGCGACATACGATTGCCAGACAAGCGCCATCGCCCCCGTCGCGTTGACGGCGAGCGCCGGCCACGACGCACTCTGTGCCGCCAGCGTCGACGCGCTCCACGCACCGTTCCGGTAGCTGGCCGCGATGACTGCCGACGCGCCCGGCATGCCCGTGTCCTGCCATGCGGCCGTCACGTTGCCGGCCGCGTCGATCACCAGCGGCGGGTACTGGGCTGCCGCCCCGTTCAGGTGTTCCGTCAGTCGCTGCAGCGGCCCCCAGTTTCCGCTGGCATCGGACACGCTCGCCTGCAGGACCGCGCCCCCTTCCGCCCACATCACGGCAGCCACGCCGTTTTCGTTGACGGTCAGCATCGGCGTCGCGATGAAGCCCGTCGGCTCCGCGATCGCGGGCGCCACTGACTGCGCGGGCTGCCACCCGGTTCCGGACACATAGCGCTGCGACATCGTGGTGGTGAGGATCTTCCCGCCGGTCACGTCGAGTTGCCCCCAGACCAGCGTGATGTTGCCCTTCACGTCCATGCCGGCCACCGGCGAGATGATCGTCGTGAACAGGCTCGTGTTCGACACGGCCTGATTGACGTTGGTCCAGCCGTTCGTCGCGTCGTACGTAGCGGTCCAAAGCGCCGAGTGCGTATGATTGGTCTGCCGCCACGCGAGCACGGCCCGGCCGGACGACAGCACCGACATCATCGGCCGCACGTTGTCGGTATCGCCGGTCACGGCGCCCGGCCCGGTCTGCACCGGCATCTGGATCAGCGCCGTCGGCGACCACTGGCCGGCCTGCGTATAGCGCGTCCACGCAATGCGTGTATCCAGCAGGCTGATCGACTGCGTCCATGCGACGAGCGCATTGCCCTGACTGTCGATCCCGGCCGTATAGGACGAACCCGCCATATCCGGCGCCAGTTCGAATGCCGCGCCCCATCCGGTATTCGGGCTGTACGGGCGCGCCCACAGTGCGTACGTGTTGGGGCCCGGCATCCATTCGGTCCAGAACGCGACCGCCTGCCCGCTCGCGTTACCGACCAGTTGCGGCTGAACCCCGCTCAACCCGTTCATCGAATGCGAACCGTCGCCCGTGTCGAGCCGCGTCGCACTTGCCCAGCCCGAGCCCGGGACATAGCGCGCGCCCCACATCTCGTTGCCGTTCGCGCCGGCCGGGCCATTGGTCATCCAGGTGGCAAGCGCGTTGCCGCTCGCGTCGATCGTCACGCTGGGCTCGCCCTCCGGCCCCTTGCCGTCCAGCGCAACGGCCGGCGACCAGCCGGCCTGCGGCTGCGCGGTCCCGCCGCCCGTCGGGCTGCCGTTCGAACCGCCGCCGGGCGCTGACGGACCGGAAGGTGAACCGGGATTGTTCGGCGTCGACAATGACGCGCCGCCGTTCGGGGCGACATCGTCGCCGCCGCATGCGCTCAGCGCGAGAGCGGCTGCCATGACCATCCATGTAATGGGTTTCATCGGAATCCTCTTGTTTTCATTTGCCGGCGTACTCTCGTCTGCCGTTCGCCGAAACGACGCGCGGCTTCGATCGGGCTATTTGATAAGCAATACTATTGAGCAGGCATGGAAAGCGGCATCTGTTCGCCTCCCCGTCATGATCGATTCCGTCGCGCGGATCGACGCGAACGCCGCTTTCGGCGGACCTCCCCGGCCGGACAGCAATGACGACACGTCGTCTATCGCCGGGCTGTCCGCAACTGCCGGCTGAATCTTAATTCAGGCGATCCGGATTCAAGGTGGCGTTACGTCTACACTGAGTGGACTTCCATTTCGTCGCGCCGGCAATCGCCACGACTTGCCGTCAGGCGCGTACCCGCCGGCGCTATCCGTCCCGCCCGTGAGGTACGATACGCGCCGGGGCACGACGCCCCCTGAGAGACCCGGCCATCGCGGCCCCACCCCAGCACAAGAAAAATGCGAAGAAACCCATTGCTACAACGAAACCTGTTCGCCGCGCTGGCGGCCAGCCTGCTCTGGATCCCCGGCGCTCATGCCAGCTCGGACGACACTTGCTACGCGCCGGCCACGCTCCGGCAGAATACGTACTCGTGCAGCAACGTGCCGATGCTGAGCCCTGCCAACGACACGCGCATCAACGCGATGCTGATGATGGTCGACAGCGCCAAGGTCGCACAGGTGTTCCCGGACCCGAAGACGATCCCGGCGAAAGACCGGATCAACCAGATCATCGTGCCGTTCCCGATGGACTTTTCCGGATGGATCTATATCGGCCAGAAGGAGCCCGACAAGACCCGCAGCGGGTCGGATGCGGATGCGCCGTCGAACCGGTATGCCGACGGCGAAGGCAGCATCTGCCGCAGCATGAACGCCGGCGCCGACGCGTTCAACGACGCGCTGAATGCCTCCGGCGGCGTCCCCGCCGACGAAGCCGCGCGCCTGCGCGCAGCGCGCGCCGACATCGCGCAGAAAACCTGTGCCGCGGGCGGCGCGAGCGCCGCCTGGACGAAGCCGCCGGTCAAATCGCCGCTTGGCCAGCAGTTCGCCGCGTACCTCGACGGCACGAACGCGTTCTACCGCGCCGACTTCCTCGCCGCGACCAAGGCCTTCGCGAACGCATCGCACAGCGCGAACCCGTGGCTGAAGGAAACCGGCCTCTATATGGCCGGGCGCGCGCAGTTGAACGCCGCGCAGGCCAATGTATTCGACAACGACAGCCCCACGCCGTCGCGCGCTCGCGTGACGAAGGTGTCGCTCGACGCCGCGAATACGGTGTTTCGCACCTACCTGAAGGTGTATCCGCAGGGGCGCTATGCGGTGTCCGCGTCGGGGCTGTTGCGGCGCGTCGCGTGGCTAGGCGGAAACGTCACGCAGCAGGCCGACCTCTACGGCCATGCGCTCGCGCGCTGGTCGCCCGCGACCTCGAACGTGCCGCTGATGCAACTGGCGAACGAACTCGACAGCAAGCTGCTGTTCGGGTCGGACCTCGACGCGGCCCAGATCCAGTCGCCGACCGTGCTCGCGACCGTCGACCTGCTGCGCATGCGTACGTCGGACAGCGGCGATTCGAGCCGCAACAAACCGCTGACGCTGGACGACCTGCAGGCGCAGAAGCCGCGCTTCGCGAACGCGCCCGCGCTCTACGAATACCTGCTCGCGACCTGGTATGTCCAGATCGGGCACAAGCCGGATGCCGCCCTCGAACTGCTGCCGCAGACGCCCGCCGTGCCGCTCGACTACTTCGGCCTGAGCCAGCAGGCGCTGCGCGCGTTCGCGCTGGAGGACAGCGGCCAGACCGACAAGGCCCGCCAGCTGTGGCGCGACCTGATCCCGCTCGCCAAATTCCGCTTCCAGCGCGAGGCGCTGGAACTCGCGCTCGCGATCAACCTGGAGCAGGCCGGGCTCGTCAACGACGTGTTCGCCGACGATTCGCCCGTGCAGAACGCCGCGCTCCGGGCGATCCTGCTGCAGAGCACGGCCGGTGCCGACCTGCTGCGCGCGCAGGCGCAGAACCAGGCGACCGGCGGCGCGCTGCGCGACACCGCGCTGTACACGCTGCTGTACAAGGAGCTCACGCGCTCGCACTATGCCGACTTCATCGCCGACGCCGCGCTGGTGTCCGGCACGCCCGCCGATCCGTTGAAGCCGTTCGTCGCGCCCGGCACCAGGAACGAAGACGGCTACACGTGCCCGTCCGCACGCGACATCGCCGCGACGCTTCAGCAAAACCCCGGCGATTCGAAAGGGCTGAACTGCCTCGCCGATTTCGTGCGCCGTCATCCGCCCGCGGCCGGCCTCGAAAACGATCCGGTGCCGCTATGGATGCGCAACGCGTCGTCGACATCCTCCACGCGCGTACCGCCGACGCTCGGCGCATCGCCGTCGCAGTTCGCGGGCAAGCCGTACGAGCGGATGTCGAGCTACGCGACGGTGATGGCCGATGCTCAGGCGAACGCGAACGACCGCGCTTACGCGTTCTACCGCGCGATCAAGTGCTATGCGCCGTCGGGCAGCAACGACTGCGGCGGCAAGGACGTGCCGAAGAACACGCGCAAGCGCTGGTTCGATACGCTGAAGGCCACCTATCCGGGCAGTCCGTGGGCGCAGAAGCTCCGCTACTACTGGTGAGCGCGGCGTGAAGCGCATTGCGTGCGTCGCGCTGCTGCTGGCCGGACGCATCGTGCTGGCCGGCACCGTCGATCCCGCACAGTACGACGCGTTCTGGCTGTGGGCCGGCGTGAAACCGCAAGCGGTCGTAAGCGGCGCGCGCGCCGTCTACGTGCTGCAAGGGCAGATCGAAGCATCGCCGCGGGACGAGTCGCAGGTGCGCGTCATCGCGCAGGGCGTCGCACTGCCGCCCGCGCCGAACGCGCGCGTCTGGCTCGTCTACCGTGCGCATACGCTGCGCTGGACACCGCGCGTCACGCAGATCATGCTGGCGCAGCTCACGCGCTGGCGCGCGTCGGGCCGCACGATCGCGGGCATCCAGATCGACTTCGATGCGCGTACGCGCCATCTGCAGGACTACCTGGAATTCCTGCGGACGTTGCGCGAGACCTTGCCCGCCGATTGCCGGTTGAGCATCACGGGGCTGCTCGACTGGAGCAGCCGCATCGATGCCGACCAGGTCAACCAGCTCAGGGGCATCGTCGACGAGGTGGTCGTGCAGACCTACCAGGGGCGCAGCACGATCCCCGACTATGCGGCCTACCTGCCGCGCGTCGCGCGGCTGCAACTGCCGTTCCGGATCGGCGTGATCCAGGGCGGCGAGTGGGACGCGCCGCCGTACCTCGCGACGAATCCGTGGTTCCGCGGCTACGTCGTGTTCCTGCGCAACAGCTAGCGGGCGGAAACGCGGCGACGTTGGTCCCGCCCGCGTGCCGGAGTATCAGATGCGATAAATCCGCTCTGCATTGCCGACACACAACGCGTGCCTCTCCGCATCGCTCGCCCCCGCGATGATCTCCGAATACGCTCGCCAGAGCGCCGGATACCCGGCATGCAGCCGGTCGATCGGAAAATTCGACGCGAACATGCATCGCGCGGCGCCGAATGCGTCGATCCCCTCGAGCACATATGGCCGGAAGCTCTCGGTCGTCCACCGGTGATCGAACATCGCAAGCCCGCTCAGCTTGAGCATGACGTTCTCGCGCCGGGCGAGCCCGTGCAGCCCGGTGCGCCACGCGCGGTAGCCGTGCACGCTGTCGCGGTCGACGAACATGCCCGCGTGATTGACGATGAAGACCGTGTCCGGATGCGCGTCGATCAGCGTCAGCGCGGCCCCGACCTGGGACGGATAGAGCTGCAGGTCGAACGACAGCCCGAGCCGTGCGAGCCACCCGAAATGGTCGCGCCAGCCCGGATCGTCGAGATAGTCGCGATCGACGTAGTTGTACCAGGGGTTCGCGTGGCGGTTCAGTACCTGGCGAATGCCGCGCACGTTCGCGCAGGCGGCGGCCGCCTCGAGCCTCGCAGGCGCGTCGGCACGCGACAGGTCGACGCCCGCGACAATGCCCTCGGGCATGCCGCCGCTCGCCGGCGTGTCGGCCAGCGCCTGCAGCCATTCGACCTCGCTCGGCGTGGTCCACGCGTCATGGATCGCTTCGACGTGCACGACTTTCAGGATGTCGATCCCGCCCGCGTCTGCGCGCAGGTCGGCCGGACCGTATGCGCGCGGCAGCGCCGCCACCGGCCCGGAAAACGCCGGTTGCGCGCGGTCGAGCCAGCCGTAGCTCAACGCATCGGCATCCCAGAAATGCACATGTGGATCGACGACCTGCATTGCGCCTCCCTGCGATCACGCCAGATGGAACATCGGTTCCAGATGTTTTTCGAGCGGCCGCCCGTCCCCGTCCGTCGCCATCAGGTCGGCCATGTACGCCCACCACCGGCGCATCACGTCGGCCTGCGCGAGTTCGGCCATCCGGTGCCCGGCCGGGCGTTTCAAGACGGCGAACAGGCAATCCGTCTCGTCGTCGAGAAAGATCCAGTAATCGGCCATGCCGGCCGCGCGCAGCGCGTCGGCCAGCTCCGGCCAGATCGCATCGTGGCGCCGCCGGTACTCGTCCTTCTGCCCGGGATGCAGCCGCATCCTGAACGCGATCGTTTCCATGTCCGCCCCCGTCATTGCAGGTTCACGTAGAGGCCGCCGTCGACGAGAAGTGCCGCGCCGTTGACGTAGCGCGCCAGGTCCGACGCAAGGAACACCACGCAGTCCGCGACGTCGTCGGGTTCGCCGAGGCGGCCGAGCGGAATGCGCCGCTCGAAGTACTCGGCCTTGCCGGGCGCCGCGAGATCCGCTTCGTTGATCTCGGTGCGGATCGTGCCCGGCAGCACGGAATTGCAGCGGATCCGGTGCGGGCCGAGCGCGACCGCGCACGACTGCATCAGCGCGTGCACGCCGGCCTTCGTCGGCGTGTAGTGCGTCTGCATGCCGCCGCCGACGAGCGCGCTGATCGAACTCGTCGCGACGATCGCGCCGCCGTCGCCCTGCGCGGCCATTCGGCGCGCGACCGCCTGGGTCACGTGGAACGCGCCGTGCAGGTTGACCTCCATCGTGCGTCGCAGCAGGTCGGCGGGCAGATCGAGGAACGCGTGGAACGGACAGATCCCCGCATTGCTCGCCAGCACGTCGATCCGGCCGAACGCGTCGACGGCCCGCGCGACCAGCTCGTCCGCGGTGTCCGGCCGCGCGATGTCGCCCGGCACGGCGAGCGCGCGCCGGCCAGTCGCGCCGATCTCGTCGACCAGCGCGTCGAGCGCGTGATCCGACTGCGCCGGCAGCAACGGGTTGGCCCAGTAATTGACGACGACGTCGGCGCCATGCCGCGCGCACGCGAGCGCGATCGCCCGGCCGATGCCGCGCGAGCCGCCGGTGACGACAACGACCTTGTTCTCGAGCAGTTTCATCGCGGCGGCTCAGTGCGTGTAGGGCCGTTCGGTGCGCACGGCCGGATTGAGCCGCACGCCGAAGCCGGGCGTATCCGGCACCTTCATCCGCCCGCCCGTCGGCACCGGTTCGTCGAGCAGCAGCGGATCGAACATCGGCACGACGCGATCCGCCTGCGGCGCCATCATCAGGAATTCCGCGAACGGGCTGTTGTGCCGCGTCGTCACGAAGTGATAGCTGTAGACCGACGAGCCGTGCGGCACCACCAGCACGCCGTGCGCGTCGGCGAGCGCCGAAATGCGGACGAGTTCGGTCAGGCCGCCGCACCAGCCGACATCAGGCTGGATGATGTCGCAGCAGCCCATCTCGAGCAGCATCCGGAAGCCCCAGCGGGTCGCCTCGTGCTCGCCCGTCGTCACGAGCAGATCGGGCGGCGCCGCGCGGCGCAACTGCGCGTAGCCCCAGTAGTCGTCGGGCGGCAGGCACTCCTCGATCCACTTGAGCCCGTAAGCGCGCGCCTCGTGCGCGAGCCGGGTGGCGTAGCGCACGTCGAGGCTCATCCAGCAGTCGAGCATCAGCCAGAAATCCGCGCCGACGCGATCGCGCATCGTCGCCAGCGCGTCGAGGTTGCGGCGCAGGCCCTCGTCGCCCTCCGCCGGGCCATGATGCAGCGGCAGCTTGCCGCCGATGAACCCCATTTCCTTCGCGAGATCCGGCCGCGCCCCCGTCGCATAGAACTGCAGTTCGTCGCGCACCTTGCCGCCGAGCAACTGGTGCACCGGCTCGCCGCGCACCTTGCCGAGCAGGTCCCACAACGCGAGATCGACGCCGGAGATCGCGTTCAGCACCACGCCCTTGCGCCCGTAATAGAGCGTCGCGTAGAACATCTGATCCCACATCTTCTCGATGTCGGTCACGCGCTGCCCTTCGATGAAGCGCGCCAGATGGCGCTCGACGACGAACGCGCCGATCTCGCCGCCCGTCGTCACCGCGAAACCGACCGTGCCGTCGCTCGCCTCGATCTCGATCACGAGCGTGCCGAGCACGTTGATGCCGAACGACTGCCGGCTCTGCCGGTATTCGGGGTAACGCGCCATCGGCGTCGCGATGTGATCGTCGATCCAGTGGTCCGCGCCCTGGTCGTGGTAGTCGGCGCCGCCGCCGCGTACCGTCAGCGCGCGGATGTGTCGTATCGTGGGCATGCTCATCGGGACGTTCCTCGATCGGAAAGAAGAAAAATGCGCGCGTGTCAGCGCGCCCAGCGCAGCACGAGCGCGTCGAGCCGCCGCGCGATCTCGACGAGGCCCGCGCGCGTCTCCGGGTGCAGCGGCATCAGCGGGCGCCGTGGCGCGTCCGACGCGATCACGCCGCCCTCCTTCATCAGCGCCTTGCAGGCGAGCAGCCCGGCCTGCCGGTTTTCATAGTTGATGAGCGGCAGCCACTTCTCGTAGCCGGCCACCGCCTCGTCGCGCCGGCCCGCGCGATAAGCGGCCAGAATCGGCTGCAGCCCGTCCGGGTAGCCGCCGCCGAGGATGCTGCCGGTTGCGCCCGCGTCGAGATCGGCGAGCAGCGTGATCGCCTCCTCGCCGTCCCACGGCCCCTCGATCGCGTCGCCGCCGAGCGCGATCAGCTCGCGCAGCTTCGCCGCCGACTGCGGCACCTCGATCTTGAAATAACGCAGGTTCGGAATCGTGCGCGCGAGCCGCGCGAGGAACGCCGCCGATACCTGCGTGCCGCTCATCGGCGCGTCCTGATACATGATCGGAATGTCGATCGCATCGGAGACCTCCGAGAAGAACGCGCCGATCGCCGCCTCGCCGCAGCGAATCGTCGCGCCGTGATACGGCGGCATGATCATCACCATCGCCGCGCCGGCCGCCTGTGCGGCCCGGCTGCGTGCCGCGCAGATCACCGGATTGAAATGGGTCGTCGTCACGATCACGGGCACCCGGCCCGCGACGCGCTCGAGGATCATCCCGGTGAGCCGTTCGCGCTCGTCGTCGGACAGCGAGAACTGCTCCGAGTAGTTCGCGAGGATGCACAGCCCGTCCGCGCCCGCGTCGATGATGAAGTCGACGCAACGCATCTGCCCTTCCAGATCCAGTTCGCCCGATTCGGTGAAAATGGTCGGCGCGACGGAAAACGCGCCCGTATAGCGGCGAGCTGCCTGCGTGTCGTGAATCATCTTGTCGGCCTCATTTCATTTAGGATTGCAAAAATGATGGAATACGATTCCGCACATCGTCACGAGTCGGTCAGACCCGGCCGTACCGGCCGCGCAGCCCGTCCGTCACGCCGCACAGAATCGCGTGCAGCTTGGTTCGCTTGTCGCGCGCATGCAGCAGGATGAACGCGACGTGCTTCAGCGTGATCAGGTTGATCAGCAGCATGGCCGGATAGCGGCGCCAGTAGTCGCGTGCGACCAGGATGCAGTTGCGGGCGGCGTAGTAATGGCGCAGCGCGCTCTGATCGAAGATCTCGACGCGCGGCCAGTGCTGCCGGGCCGACGGACTGCCGAGCTCGTGCGGCAGCGACACGTCCGCATTCACGCACACCGGCACGCCGTTCGCCTGCGCGCGCATGCAGTACTCGGCGTCGACATGATCGATGAAGAAATCCTCGCGAAACCGGCCGAGCGCGCGATACGCGTCGAGCGAGATCGCGGTGCCGGACGAGATGATCACCGAGCACGGCAGCAAGCCGCGCGCGCCGTCGCCGATCGGCGTGATCCGCGCAGACCAGCGGCGCACGGTGAAGAGCGGCAGGTTGCGCCGGAAGTTGCGGTTGAAGATGCGCGGCCCGACCAGGAAGCGCGTATCGCCGACCGTCGCGCACCCCGTGAGCATCCGCTCGAAGTAATCGGCGGGCACGGTCGAATCCTGGTCGAAGATGAAGAACACGTCGCAGCCGCGGCGAATGAGAAACTCCACACCGGCGTTGAACGCGCCGGCGATCCCGCCGCGATTGTGGTTCGCGACCACGTCGACGCCGTGCGCGGCGAGCCGCGCGTGCAGCTCGCGATCGACGACGGGCGAGTTGTCGACCGCGACGACGGCCGGACTGTGCGCGGGCAGGCCCAGCAGATGGTCGATCTGCGCCGCGGACGGCTTGTACAGCGTGACCAGCGTGCCATGTTTCATGACGGCACCTCGTAACGAAAGCGTGGCGATGCGCCGCACCGGCAGGCGGGCGGCCCGTCCTCCTTTGCCTTGCGTCTCGTCGGCGCGGTCTCGCCGGGCGCGCGTGCGCCGCGGACCGCCCGTTATTTCGCGTACAGCTTGACGACGCTCGCCGCCACGACGCGCGTGATTTCCTCCATCCGCCAGCGGATGTGCGTGTCGGTCAACGCGACGCATCGTTCGGTGTCCCGCGCGGCGAGCGCGTCGAGGATTTCCAGATGCTCGGTGAAGGCCGCGTCGCGCCGCTGGTCGACGTCGACCCATCGCACGTAGTGAATCCGCGCGTTGATTCCCTGCAGTACGCGCCCGATCTCCGCATTGCCCGACAGCGCGGCAAGCTCCAGGTGAAACAGTTCGTCCTTCACGACGAGCTCCGACGACGGCATCCGCGGCGCGCTCTTCATCACCTGCCGCCAGAAGCGGCGCAGTGTCTTGATGTCGTTGTCGGACGCCCGCTCGCACGCGAGCATCACCGCGGTCGACTCGATCGAACGCCTCAGCTCAAAGAGATCGAACACGTCTTTCCCTTCCAGTTGGCGGATGAAGAATCCGCGATTCGGCACGAAGACCAGCAGGTTCTCTGCGACGAGCCGGTTCAGCGCCTCCCGGATCGGCGTGCGGCTGACGTCAAACCGTTCCGCCAGTTCAAGCTCGTTGACCCGCTCGCCCGGCCGGATCGTATACAGCACGGCCATCTGCTTCAGCTGCTCGTAAATCTCGTTGACCGTGAGGCCCGCGCGCCTGGGCGCCAGCGCCTCGCGGCCGCCAAGCACGGAATTCGCTACCATCTCGCCTCCTCCTTCGTCTGTCGGCGACCGTCATTATCGGCCATGGACCGGCCTGCGGACGCCTCTCTTGCTGCTACCGTCATTGCATCAGCAGGCGTCCGAAGCCCGGCACCGGATCGTCGACGCCGGCGAGCCGCAGCGCATGCCACGCGAGCGCGTGATTGCTCGACAACACAGGCTTGCCGGCGCGCGCCTCGATCTCCGCGAGCGCGTCGACGAGCCGAAGGCTCGTGCACGACACGAACACTGCGTCCACCGCCGGATCGGCGGCCAGCGCGAGCACCGCGCGCTCGATGGATGCGCGGTCGATCCGCGCCACCTCGTTGTCGTCGCGGTGCTCGAACGAGCCCGCCCGCACGACGTCGACGCCGCGCGCGCGCAGGTAGGCCGCCATCGCTTCGTTGATCGAGCGCTCGTACGGCGTGAGGAGCGCGACGCCGCGCGCACCCAGCGCGCCGAGCGCAACCCGCGCCGCGGTGATCGGCGTCGTGCACGCGACGCCCGGCCGCGCCTCGCGGATTCGCTCGAACACGTGCTCCTCGCCGAGCACCATCGACGCGGACGTGCAGCCGAACGCAACCACGTCGAGGCGCTCGCCGGGGCGGATCAGCTCGACGGCCGCCGCGATCCCGCCGTCCATCCGCGCGAGCGTCTCCGCGGTGATGTCGGCGGAGTTCGCGATCCGGCTCTCGTAGAACGCGACGCCGTCGAGCGCGAGCACGCGCCGCCATTCGTATTCGATCGTATGGTCGGTCGCGAGCACGACGAGCCCGATCGCCGCGCGGCGCGCGATGCCCGCATCGAGCGAGAAGCCGAAGCGCGCGTACGAACCGGCGCCGTGCTGCACAGGGGTCGAAAGAAGTTCGCTCACTGGAGTGTCATCCCGGTAATGTCGATGTCGGGCTGCCGGCCGTGGATCAGGTCGGCGACGATCTTCGCGGTACCGCACGACATCGTCCAGCCCATGTGGCCGTGCCCGGTGTTGAGAAACAGGTTGCGATGCCGGGTCGCGCCGATGATCGGCGTGCCTTCCGGCGTCATCGGCCGCAATCCGGCCCAGTACGACGGTTTCGTATAGTCGGCGCCGTTCGGAAACAGCGCCTTCGCGGTCGCCAGCATGTGCGCGAAGTCAGCCGGCGTGTGGGTCGTGTCGTAGCCGCCGAATTCGGCCGTCGCGGTCAGGCGCAGCCGCTCGCCGAACCGCGCCCACGCGACGAGCTGGTTTTCCTCGACGCCGCCGAGCGTCGGCGGCTCGTGGCGCGCGTCGATCGGCAGCGTGACCGAATAGCCTTTCACCGGATAGATCGGCAACCGGTAGCCGAGCCGGCGCGCGACGAACGGCGAGTACGCGCCGAGCGCGAGCACGTAGCGGTCGCCGCTCACGCGGCCCTGCGACGTCTGCACGTAGTCCACCGCACCGGCGTTCGCGCGCATGCCGTCGATCGTCGCGCCGAAGCGGAACTCGACGCCGAGCGCGCGGCAGCGTTCGGCGAGCGCGCGGGTAAACAGATGCGCGTCGCCGCTCTCGTCGGACGGGCAGTAGATCGCGCCCGCGATCTCGCCCGCCGCGCCGGCGAGCGCGGGCTCGCGCTCGATCACCGCGCGCGGGTCGAGCGTCTCGAGCGGCAGGCCGTTGTCGGACAGGATCCGCATGTTCGCGATGCCGCGCTCGAACGACGCGGGATCCCGGTACAGGTACAGCAGCCCGCCGCTGATCCGGTCGTACGCGAGCCCCTCGTCGCGGGTCGCGGACTGGAGCTGCTGCTGCGCGTAGCGGCACAGCCGCACCTTGATCGACGTGTTCCGGCGCGACCGCTCCGCCGTGCAGTTCTGCAGGAACTGCCGGCACCACGCCCACATCCGCCAGTCCGGCGACCACTTGAGGCGCAGCGCCTGCCCGTCCGAGAACAGCGACTTGAGCAGGATCTTCGGCGCGCGCGGCGACGCCCACGTATAGGAATGCCCGGGCGCGATCAGCCCCGCGTTCGCGAAGCTCGTCTCGAGCGCGACGCCGTCGCGCCGGTCGACCACCACCACCTCGTCGCCCGCCTTCGCGAGAAAGTATGCGGTCGTCACACCGACGATGCCGCCTCCGAGCACGACCGTCCTCATCGCTCGCCTCCGCTAGAACGCGGCGATCGCCGCGATTTCAACCGTGTACTCGGGAAACGCGAGCGCCGACTCCACGCACGCACGCGCCGGCGCGTCGCCCTGCGGCACCCATGCGTCCCAGACCTGGTTCATGTCGGCAAAGCTCCGGTGATCGGCAAGCCAGATGTTCGCGGACACGATCCGGCGCTTGTCGAGCCCCGCGCCGTCGAGCAGCCGGTCGATCTTGTCGAGGATCTGGCGGGTCTGGCCGGCGACGTCGAGTGCGGTGTCGTCGGCAACCTGTCCGGCAATGAACGCGAAGCCGCCCGCAACCACGAGCTGGCTCATCCGTTCGCCTGCGCCATATCGCTTGATCTCCATCGCACCGCCTCCGTTTCCGTGTCGAGTGGGTTGAATTCTAAGCATCCATATTCAGAACTGTATACACTTTTTTCAAAAAGATTCGATGCCGCGCCAATCTGGCGCAGATGCCCGACGCTGGTGTTTACCGTCGCTGAGTTTGTGCATTTAACGCTTTAAAACAAGGCATTTTCTTACACACATCGGTGCATTTGACGGACTTCTCCACATCCGTTCAAAAAGTGTTTGCCAACGATTTTTGTTCTGTGATTCTGTCGACACTTCTGTATTTCAAACGCAATTCAACACGCATTCAGGAGAACAAAAATGAAGCTGGGTTGCTGGAGTCTCGGGATCTGCGTCGCGCTCGGCGCGTGGGCGACATTTCCTGCGCGCGCCGACGTCAGCGTCGGCGCCGTGTTGCCGCTGACAGGCGCAAGCGCGTCGATCGGCGAGGACCAGCGGCGCGGGATCGAGCTCGCGGTCGCGAAGATCAACGCGCAAGGCGGCGTGCTCGGGCAGAAGCTGCAGGTGCGGATCGAGGATTCGGGCGGCACGGCGAACACGGCGCTCGACGCCGCGCGCAAGCTGGCGACGGTCGAGCGCGTGCCGCTCGTGCTCGGCGAATTTTCTTCGTCGGTGACGATTCCGGTCGGGCAGTTCCTCGTGCGTCAGGGCGACGTGCACATCAACATCGGTTCGTCGAGCCAGCAGGTCCGCAAGATCGGCGCGGGCTCGTTCAGCGCAATCGGGCTCGACGACCTGTCCGCGCGCTTCGCCGCGCAGGATGTGTACGACCGCAAACTGCGGCGCGTCGCGCTGATCGCGCCGAACAACGGCTACGGCCAGGGCATCGCGGCCGAGTTCAGGAAGCGCTTCGAGGCGCTCGGCGGCACGATCGTGTCGACGGTGCTCTACACCGAGGGCCAGTCGACCTACCGGCGCGAGCTGGAGCAGGCATCGCGCGCGCAGCCCGACGGCTACGTGTACAGCGCGTACGGGCAGGAAGCCGCGACGCTGAACCGGCAGGCGTTCGAGATGCGCCTCAACCAGCGGCCGTGGTACGGGATCTACCTGACGATGTGCACGAGCGACACGCCCGCCCAGATCGCGCAGGGGCAGATCGGCCTGGAGGTCGCGGCGCTCGGCACAAGTGCCGACGCGTACGCGGCCGACTATCGAGCCGCCTACCACGAGGCGCCGCGCTCGGCGTTCGGCAGCTACGCGTACGACGCGACGATGCTGTCCGCCGCCGCGATCAATCGCGCCCAATCGGCCGATCCAGCGAAGGTGCGCGCCGCGCTCGCGGCCAGCCGGCCTTATACGGGCGTGACCGGCACGATCGCCTTCGACGCCGACGGCCAGCGCACGGTGCAGCCGTACGAGAAGGTCGTGTACCGGCAATCCGTCGTCGCGCGCTAGCCACCGGGAGCAACGCGATGCTGCAATTCCTGATCGATGTCCTGATGCGCACGTCCGACCTGCTGCTCGTGTCGGTCGGCCTGTCGACGCTGTATTCGCTGATTCGCTTCCCGAACATCGCGCACGTCCAGTACGCGATGATCGGTGCGTTCGCGACCCTCGGGTTCGAGCGCGCGGGCCTGCCGTTCGCGCTCGCGACCGCCGTATCGTGCGTGCTGGTCGGCCTTGCCGCGACACTGCTGAACCTGTTCGTGTTCACGCGGCTGCTGCGCTCGGGCAGCGCAGTCGCGATGATCGGTTCGCTCGCCGTGTCGCTGCTCGCCGTCGCGCTGATGCTCGGCACCGCCGGCTCGCGGCCGCTGCAGTATGCGCAGGCGGTGCGTCCGCCGCTGATGGTCGGCGGCGTCGCGATGTCGTCAGCGCAGGCGGGCTCGATCGCGTGCGGCGCCGTCGCGCTCGCCGTGTTCGCGCTGCTGCTGTACCGCACCCGCCTCGGCCGCGCGATGCGCGCGCTCGCGTCGAATCGCGCGCTCGCGCTCGCAACGGGCATCGACGCGCAGCGCGTGACCAACGTGATCACGTTCGCAAGCGGTGTGCTCGCGGCGCTCGGCGGCACGATGCTCGGCGCGACCGAAAGCGTGCACGTCAACCTCGGCTACGGGCTGCTGATCCCGGTGTTTTCCGCCGCCATCCTCGGCGGCCTCGGCAATCCGCTCGGCGCGGCGGCCGGCGCGCTCCTGATCGCGTTCGCCGAAACGACCGCGCTCGACGTCGACTTCGGCGGGCTGGTCGGCCGGCCGCTCGCGTTCTTTCCGGTCGAATACGTCGGCGCGGTGTCGTTCGCGATCCTGCTCGTCGTACTCGTGTTCCGGCCATACGGAATCTTCGACAGGGAGGTGCGCCGTGTCTAGTTTCATCGTCCATCTGCTGACCGTCGCGTGCCTGTACGCGACGATGGCGCTCGGCCTGAACCTGCAGGCCGGTTACGCGGGGCTCGTCAATTTCGGCTTCGTCGCGTTCGCGGGGCTCGGCGCCTACGCCGCCGGCATCGCGTCGCAGCTCGGCTGGCCGCTGCCGGCCGCGCTCGCGCTCGCGGCCGGCGCGGCGAGCGTGCTGGCCGTCGCGATCGCGCGGCTCGGCCGCCATCTGTCGGCCGACTACTGGGGCATCGCGACGCTCGCGATCGCCGAGATCCTGCGCACGTTCGCGTTGAACGAAGGCTGGCTGACGGGCGGCGCGCAAGGCATCGGCGGCATCTCGCCGCTCTTTCCCGGGCTGCGCGCGCCGTGGGCCGACCTCGCGTTCCTCGCCGTCGCGGCCGGCGGCCTCGCCGTCGCATACGCCGCATGCCGGCTGCTGACCACCGGCCGCTTCGGCCGCGCGCTGAAGGTGATGCGCGAAGAGCCCGCGCTCGCCGTCTGCTTCGGCTACGACCCGGTTGCGCTGAAGACCCGGGCGAGCGTCGCGGGGGCGCTGCCCGCGGCGTTCGCGGGCGCGCTCCTCACCTGGTACATCAGCTACGTCGGCCCGGACACGATGGTGGCATCCGAAACCTTCGCGCTGTGGACCATCGTCATGGTCGGCGGGCTCGGCAGCCACGCGGGCGTGCTGGCCGGCGCACTCATCGTGCAGGCGGTCTACGCGGTCGCGCCGTTTCTGAAGGACTGGCTCGGCGTCGGCAGCGACCTCGCGGGCGCGGTGCGCCTCGGCCTCGTCGGCCTGATGCTGCTCGCATGCGTGCTGTGGCGCCCGCGCGGCCTTGTGCCGGAACGACTGGAGGTTCATCCATGAGCGCCCTGCTCGACCTTGAAGGCGTCACGATACGCTACGGCGACAACACGGTGCTGTCCGGCCTCACGCTGTCCGTCGGCGACGGCGAGATCGTCGGGCTGCTCGGTCCGAACGGCTCGGGCAAGAGCACGGCGCTCAACGCGATCACGGGCTTCGCTCCCGTCGCGGCCGGCGCGATCCGCTTCGCCGGGCGCCGCATCGACACGCTTGCGCCGCACCGGATCGCGCGGCTCGGCATCCGCCGGACGTTCCAGTTGCCGTCGATGCCCGCGCGCATGTCGGTGCTGGAGCTGGCGATGGCCGCGTCGTCGGCCCGTCACGGCCCTGTCGCCGCGTTGCTGCGCAGTCGTGCGACGCGCGCGCTGGAAGCCGAAACCCGCGCACGCGCTACCGCGCTGCTCGAAGAGCTGAAGCTCGCGCACGTCGCTCAGCTCGGCGCCGCGGCAATTTCTGGCGGCCAGAAGAAACTGCTCGGCATCGCGTGCGCGATGATGACCGAGCCGAAGCTGCTGCTGCTCGACGAACCGACCGCGGGCGTTCACCCCAACCTGCGCGGCGAGCTGGTCGCCGAACTGCGCCGCATCTGCGGACAGGGCGTCACGCTCGTCGTGATCGAGCACGACATGCACTTCATCCGCGAGCTGTGCGACCGCTGCATCGTGCTCGATCGCGGCGCCGCGATCGCCGACTGCCGTCCCGCCGAACTCGAGAGCAACCGGCGCGTGCTCGATGCCTACCTGGGCCGCGCGCATGCGCGCCGTCCGCTGGGGGTGTCATGATCGACGTCCGCGATCTGATCGCCGGCTACACGCCCGACATCGACATCCTGCACGGGGTATCGCTATCCGTCGGGCCGGTCGACATCGTCACGATCCTCGGCCCGAACGGCTGCGGCAAGTCGACGCTCCTCAAGGCCATCGCCGGCTTCGTGCTGCCGCGCGCCGGCGCGGTCACGATGCACGGCCGCGACATCGCACGCGTGCCGGTATACCGCAAGATCCGCGAGTACGACATCGGCTTCGTTCCGCAGACCGACAACGTGTTCGGCGCGCTGACGGTTCGCGAGAACCTGATGCTCGGCGGGAACGCGATGTCCGCGTTCCCGCGCGAAGCGCGGATCGAGGAGCTGTGCGAGCAATACCCGGTGCTGCGGCGCCGCTACCGGTCGCCCGCGGGCGCACTGTCGGGCGGCGAGCGGCAGATCGTGTCGCTCGCACGCGCGCTGATGCCGCGCCCCGTGCTGCTGCTGCTCGACGAGCCGTCGGCCGGCCTGTCGCCGAAGATGGTCGACGAGGTGTTCGACGCGATCGTCAGGATGCGCGACACCGAGCACATCGCAGTGCTGATGGTCGAGCAGAACGCGCTCGAGGCGCTGCGCATCGCCGATCGCGGCGTGGTGCTGACGATGGGCCGCGTTGCGCTGACGGGCACGTCGGCCGAACTGCTCGACAGCGACGAGATGCGGCGTCTCTATCTCGGCGGGCGCGCGGCATGAGCACGAACGCCGCCCCCGCTGCCGGCGCGAGCGGCGCGACCGCCGCCCAGCCCGCGCGCGTGATGATCGCGCTCGCCTGCGGCTTCGTGATGGCGATGCTCGACGTGACCATCGTGAATGTCGCGCTGAAGGCGATGCAGGCGAGTCTCGACATGTCGCTGACGGCACTCGTCTGGGTGGTCGATGCCTATACGCTCAGCTTCGCCGCGCTGCTGCTGTTCGGCGGCGCGCTCGCGAACCGTTACGGGCCGCGTACGATCTATGTCGCCGGGCTCGCGCTGTTCGTCGCCGCGTCGGTGCTGTGCGCGGCCGCGCAGACGAGCGGCATGCTGGTCGCCGCGCGGCTGCTGCAGGGCGTCGGTGCCGCGCTCTTCATGCCGAGCTCGCTCAGCCTGCTCACGCTGGCGTTTCCGGCCGGGCCGCTGCGCACGCGGATGATCGGCATCTGGGGCGCACTGGTATCGGCGGCGATGGCGATCGGGCCGTGCGTCGGCGGCGTGCTCGTCGACGCGATCGGCTGGCGCGGAATCTTCTGGGTCAACCTGCCCGTCGGCCTAGCCGGACTGTGGCTCACGCGCCGCCATGTCGGGCATTCGCCGCGCCATCCCGGCCCGCTGAACACGTTCGGCCATCTGCTCGGCGTGCTCGCGCTCGCGGCGCTCAGCTATACGCTGATCGAGGGGCCGGGCGCCGGCTGGCGCTCGCCCGCCATCGTCGCCGGCGCGGCCGCGACGCTCGCTGCCGGCACCGCATTCGTGTGGCGCGAACGTCGCGCCCGCCACCGGATCCTGTCGCCCGCGCTGCTGCGCAACCCGCGCTTCGTCGCGGGTGGCCTGCTCGGGCTCGCGATCAATTTCGGCATCCTCGCGGAAATCTTCCTGTTGAGCCTTTACCTGCAGCAGACGCGCGGCGCGAGCGCGCTGCGCGCCGGCTTCGAACTGTTTCCGCTGATGGCGATGTTCGGCATCGGCAATCTCGCGTCCGCCCGCGTGAGCGCTCGGCTCGGCCCGCGCGGCACGCTGCTCGCGGGCCTCGCGCTCGCCACGCTCGGCAGCGCCGCGCTGATCGGCATCGAGGCGCTGCCCTACACGGCGCTCGCGATCGCGGTCGGCATCGCGAACTTCGGCGCGGGCCAGGCGATCCCCGCGATGAATCTCGTCGTCATGCAGTCGGCCGGCCCCGCGGATGCGAATCTCGCCGCCGCATCGCTGAACGCGAGCCGGCAGATCGGCTCGCTGGTCGGCGTCGCGATCGCGTCGGTCGTGCTGCACGCGATCGCCGACCCGGACCGCGCGACCGCCGCCGGTTTCGCGGTGATCGCGGCCGTCTACCTGGCCGGCTTCGCGATCGTGTTCCGGCGCATCGACCCGGGCTGACGCGCACGCGGGCCGCCCTTCTTCATCACAGCGAGGACATCATGCACACAGCGACTGGCCGTAAGGGACTGATTCTGGCGGGCGGATCCGGCACCCGGCTCCATCCGCTCACGCATTCGGTATCGAAGCAGCTGATGCCGGTGTACGACAAGCCGATGATCTACTACCCGCTCAGCACGATCATGCTGGCCGGCATCCGCGACGTCCTGATCATCTCGACGCCGCGCGATCTCGATGCGTTCCGGCAACTGCTCGGCGACGGCGAACAGTGGGGCATGAATTTCTCGTACGCGGTGCAGCCGAGCCCGGACGGGCTCGCGCAGGCGTTCGTGATCGGCGCGTCGTTCATCGGGCACGACGCGGCGACGCTCGTGCTCGGCGACAACATCTATCACGGTCCGGCGCTGTCGTCGCTGCTGCAGCGCGTCGCCGCGCGCACGACGGGCGCAACGGTGTTCGGCTATTACGTGCGCGACCCGGAGCGCTACGGCGTCGTATCGTTCGACGAGCACGGGCGGGCGATCGATCTCGAAGAGAAGCCTCGCGAACCGAAATCGCACTACGCGGTGACGGGTCTCTACTTCTACGACAACGACGTCGTCTCGCTCGCGAAGGAGGTGCGCCCGTCCGCGCGCGGCGAGCTGGAGATCACGGACCTGAACCGCGCCTATCTGGAGAACGGCAAGCTGAACGTCGAGATCCTCGGCCGTGGCTACGCGTGGCTCGACACCGGCACGCACGAGTCGCTGCTCGATGCGGCGAATTTCATCCAGGTGATGCAGGCGCGCCAAGGGCTGCAGATCGCGTGCCCCGAGGAGATCGCGTACCGGCTCGGCTGGATCGACTCGCAACGGCTCGAAGCGCTCGCGCATGCGCTGTCGAAAAGCGGGTATGGCCGTTACCTGCTCGACGTGCTGAACAAGGAGGTCGCCGCATGACGTCCGTCATCGAGACGACGCTGCCGGGTGTGCTGCTGATCGAACCGGCGAGCTTCGGCGACGCGCGCGGCTTCTTCGTCGAAAGCTATCGCGAGTCCTGGCTGCGCGATGCGGGCGTCGACGCGGGCTTCGTGCAGGACAACCACTCGCGCTCCCGGCGCGGCGTGCTGCGCGGCCTGCACTACCAGTTCCGGCATCCGCAGGGCAAGCTCGTGCGTGTGTCGCGCGGCGCCGTGTACGACGTCGCGGTCGACATCCGGCCCGGTTCGCCGCATCTCGGGCACTGGTTCGGCACCGTGCTCGACGACGTGTCGCATCGCCAGCTGTGGATTCCGCCGGGCTTCGCGCACGGCTTCTGCGTGCTGTCCGACGAGGCCGACTTCGCGTACAAGTGCACCGCATACTACGACCCGTCGTCGGACGCGGGCGTGCTGTGGGACGACCCCGACATCGGCATCGAATGGCCCGCGCTCGACGTGCCGTTCGAGCTGTCCGACAAGGATCGCCGACAACCGCGCCTGCGCGACCGTGCACCGGTGTCGCCCGACCTTCACGGAGCCCTGCGATGACGATCGTCGTGACCGGCGCGCTCGGCCAGGTCGGTCGTGAACTCCTGCTGCGCGCGGGTACGCGCCCGGCGATCGGGCTATCCCGCGCGCAGCTCGACATCGCCGATCCGCGAGCCGTCCGCGATGCGCTCGCCACGCACCGCGCGACGCTCGTGATCAATGCGGCCGCGTGGACGGCCGTCGATCGCGCGGAAACCGAACCCGACGCCGCATGGCGCGCCAATTGCGCCGGCCCGGCGACGCTCGCCGATGCGTGCGCCGCGGCCGGCATCCCGTTGCTGCACCTGTCGACCGACTACGTGTTCGACGGCCGCGCGCAAGGCGCGTACGACGAAGCGGCGGGCGTCGCGCCGCTCGGTGTCTACGGGCACACCAAATGGGCAGGCGAGGAAGCGGTCCGCCAGCGGCTGCCGGATGCGCACCTGATCCTCCGGATCGCGTGGGTGTTCGGCGCGCACGGCGGCAATTTCGTGCGCACGATGCTGCGGGTCGGCCGCGAGCGCGACGAACTCGCGGTCGTCGCCGACCAGTACGGCGGCCCGACGCACGCCGGCGCGGTCGCCGACGCGCTGCTTGCGATCGCGGATCGCCACCGCACGGGTGCCACGACGCGCTGGGGCACCTACCACCTGTGCGGCACGCCCGTCACGACCTGGCACGGCTTCGCCGAGACGATCTTCGGGCAGGCACGGCGCGCCGGCCTCATCGATCGCATCCCGCTCGTGCGCCCGATCCGAACGGCCGCCTATCCGCTGCCGGCGCCGCGGCCGGCGAACTCCGCACTCGACTGCACCCGCATTCGCGAGCATTTCGGCATCGAGGCGCCGTGCTGGATCCCGGCGCTCGCCGACGTGCTCGATACCTGGAAACGAACCTCATGAGCCATCGACCGAAACATGTCCTCGTCACGGGCGGCGCCGGGTTTATCGGCGCCAACTTTGTCCACTACCTGCTCGCGACGGATCCGCAGGTCCGGATCATCAATCTCGACCTGCTCACCTACGCCGGCAGCCTCGACCATCTCGCGGGCTCGGAAGACACCGGCCGCCACCGGTTCGTGCTCGGCGACATCTGCGACCGGCCGCTCGTCGAGAGCCTGCTGCGCGATCACGCGATCGACACGATCGTCCACTTTGCCGCCGAGAGCCACGTCGACCGCTCGATCACCGGCCCGGGCGAATTCGTCCGCGCGAACGTCGTCGGCACCTGGACCCTCCTCGACGCGGCGCGCACGGTCTGGATGACGGGGCGGGACGCCGACGCGCACGCGCAGCGCCGCTTCCATCACATCGGCACCGACGAGGTGTACGGATCGCTCGCGCCGGACGATCCACCGTTCTCCGAAACCACGCCGTACGCGCCGAATTCGCCGTATTCCGCCAGCAAAGCCGGCTCCGACCATCTCGTGCGCGCGTACTTCCACACGTACGGGCTGCCGGTCACGACGACCCACTGCTCGAACAACTACGGCCCGCGCCAGCACGCCGAGAAGTTCATCCCGACGGTGATCCGCAGCTGCGTCAACGACCTACCCATTCCGCTCTACGGCGACGGCGCAAACGTCCGCGACTGGTTATACGTCGACGATCACTGCCGGGCGATCGATGCCGTGATCCGGCACGGCACGGTCGGCGAGACGTACAACGTCGGAGGATGCAACGAGTGGCGCAACGCCGACATCGTCGACCTGATCTGCTCGCTGCTGGACGTGCGCCGGCCGCAGGGCGCGCCGCACGCGCGCCTCAAGCACTTCGTCGCCGATCGCCCCGGTCACGATCGCCGCTATGCGATCGACGCAGGCAAGCTCGAGCGCGAACTTCGATGGAAGCCGGCGGAAACGTTCGAGACGGGCATCCTGAAGACGCTCGACTGGTATCTGTAGGCATCCTGACGTCACTCGACATCCATCGCGTCCGTCATGCGGATCGGGGGCCGGCGCACGGTGTCGGGGGAGTCGGCGCCTCCAGGCATGCCTTTGTCGAGATGCACTCCGGCGTGTCGGCGTGCGCATAGGCGCGCGCGCCGAAGAAGACGATCCCGGCCAGCATACAGCACGGTAAGGTTGCCGATCCGTTCGGTTGGGTCCATGACGTCGCTTGAGCTATTTGCCCAAATAATTTTGCCTGGGTAAGCTGCCTGACGCGCGCCGCCAGGAGACATCGGCACGTACCCGGAACCCGCGGCGCGATCGACCTGGGAGGATTCGATCCGCCGTCCCGATGTGGCTGCAGACATCATGAAGCACGAATCAGGCGCCGTATCCGGCGCCATCCCGACACGCGACACGAGCGCAACGCCGCACTCCGTGCTCGAAGACATCTACGGGATGATAGTCGGCATGGCCTTTGTGGTGATCGGGCTCGTCCTGCTCAAGGCGGCCGGACTTGTCACCGGCGGGATCGCCGGCATTGCGCTGCTCGTCTCGTACCTCTGTCCATTATCGGTGGGGACGATCTTCACGCTGGTCAACCTGCCATTCTTCATCTTCGCGCACTTCGTGATGGGGCCACGTTTCGCCATCAAATCGACGATCGCGAGCTGCGGCATCACGTTCGCCCTCGCGGCGATGCCCCGGACCCTGAAAATTGCCTTCGTGAACCCGCTGTTCGCGGCATTGGTGGGCGGCACGCTGTGCGGCATGGGCATTCTTGCGCTCGCGCGGCACGGCGCGGGCGTCGGCGGCACCGGTGTCGTCACGTTGTGGCTGCAGCGCGTGCGAGGCATCAACGCCGGTATTACGCAAGTGTGTATCGACGCGATGATCCTGCTGACGTCCACGCTGGTCATTCAGGCCGATCGCGTCGGCTGGTCGGCGATCAGCGCCGTCGCCATGAGCGCGATGGTCGTCGCATGGCATCGCCCGGGCCGTTATACCGGTACCGCGCCCTGAGCGCCCGGTCGACATACCGGCACATCTCGTCCAGCCGCTATTGGCAGCCGTCATGCCGACGGACGCAAGGACAGCCATTGAACATATCAAACGCAAGTCTCCGGTGCAGTTGATGCGCTCGCCGCGTTTCGCGAGACGCGGCCCGCCTTCGCGGCGCAGATCGCGAGCGTGTGGATGGATGTCGATACCGTCGATCTTTTCATCGAATCAATACTCATCGCCGATTATTCAAATTCCAACACCAATCAATAAATAAAAACAGCCTCACCGAAAATTTACTAAAACAGAGTTAATGCGAAAAATTATCAAATCAAGAAGTCGATAAATTAATTCGATTGGAATCCAATGAATCCAATCAATAGCCTGTGTTCCGCGCCGCAACATCGTGATTCAAAATCGACGAGACAAAGGAGGTGCGGAATATTATTTTTAAAATCAATTCTCACGAGTTTTTTGCTTGACCAGGCCATCGCTGATTCTCGACATTCGAGAATCAGCGATCCGGAAAAACAGGCATGTAGTTCCCGGCATGGCCATACGGCACCAAACCGCGTTACTCCACTCATTACTACCCTAGGAAAAAACATGAACAAGATTGCGACCGTGCTTTTCTCAGCCCTGATGCTCGCCTCCTCGTACGCTTCCGCACAGGCACTTTGCAAGGCCGGCAAGATCGACAAGATCGAAACCGACACGACCGGCAACCTGCTGGTGACCATTGGCGATGGCGCCTATTCTTTCAGCGCCAAGGAAGTTTACCCCCTGATTTACTCGGCATATTCCGAAAACAGAAATCTGTTTATCTACGGTAATAATTGCGCGAATGGCTCACCGGCCACCCGTTTTGCCATTCGATAAACTTTAAATAATCCGGAAATTACCGACATTCGGCGCCAGGGGCTGGATTCCGTTTTCCAATCCAGCCCCATTGTTTATTGCAGTTCCAAAAATGATGAGGCATGACACACTCACGCCCGCAACGCGGCGCTTCCTTGACTGATAAGTTCGGCGGCAGGATGTGGCCGACGCCCGTCGGCTCAAGGACCTGGAATCGGAGAACGGACTCGGCGAGGACTATCGCAATGCAACACATGCAGGATGCGGCAGGCGATCCGGCAGCCGTTTCCGACGGCGCTGCCGGATCGCCTGCCGACACCGTTACGCCTGCACGAACGCCAGCAGGTCGGCGTTGAGCACGTCCGCATTGACCGTCAGCATGCCGTGCGAATAACCCGGATACGTTTTAAGCGTGCCGTTCTGCAGCAGCTTGATCGACTTCAGCGCGGCATCAGCGATCGGCACGATCTGGTCGTCTTCGCCATGCAGCACGAGCGTCGGGACGGTGATCGACTTCAGGTCCTCGGTCTGATCCGTTTCCGAAAACGCCTTGATGCCTTCGTAGTGCGCCTTCGCGCTGCCTTCCATCCCCTGCCGCCACCAGTTCCGGATCACGCCCTGATGCACCGTCGCGCCGGCCCGGTTGAAACCGTAGAACGGGCCGCTCGGCACGTCGAGGAAGAACTGCGCGCGATTGTCGGCGAGCGCTTTCCGGAAGCCGTCGAACACGTCGATCGGCAAGCCTTCGGGGTTCGATTCGGTTTTCAGCATCAACGGCGGCACCGCGCTGACCAGCACCGCCTTCGCGACGCGACCGGCCGGCTGGCCGTGCTTCGCAACGTAGCGGGCCACTTCGCCGCCGCCGGTCGAATGACCGATATGCACTGCATTGCGCAGGTCGAGCGCTTCGACGACCGCGAACGCGTCCGCTGCGTAGTGATCCATGTCATGACCGTCCGACACTTGCGCCGACCGGCCGTGGCCGCGCCGGTCGTGCGCAATCACGCGATAGCCCTTCTGAACGAAGAAGAGCATCTGCGCATCCCAGTCGTCGGAAGACAGCGGCCAGCCATGATGGAAGACGATGGGCTGTGCATCCTTCGGGCCCCAGTCCTTGTAGAAGATCTCGACGTTATCCTTCGTAGTGACGTATGGCATCGCGATTGACTCCTGTGAGGTGGATGAACTCGGCGTACCGGCCGGCAGCCATTATCTGCCTTTATTGTGAAACCGTGATGCCACGGTGCGCCGCGACTGCCGATCATCTACTGACGGGAAATAAACGCCTGGGATGCGAGCGATGCCGGTGCGCCGATCGTCAACCGTCCGTCGACACCGTCACGGCCTCCCACGCACGGATTTCTGCTTCCAGCGCCGACAATTTGGTCCGCACCAGCCGCAGCGCATCGCTGCCGAGCAACAGGTGCGCGGGCGGATGTTCAGCCGCGATGACTGCGAGCATCGCCCGCGCGGCCTTCGCGGGATCGCCCAACTGCTTGCCGCTCTTCTCCTCGCGCGCCTCGCGGATCGGATCGAAGATCGCGTCGTAGTCGGCGATCGAGCGCGGCGTGCGCACCATCGAGCGGCCGGCCCAGTCGGTGCGGAACGAACCGGGCGCCACGGCCGTCACCGCAATGCCGAAAGGCTCGAGCTCCTTGCCGACGGTTTCGGAAATGCCTTCCAGCGCGAATTTGCTGCCGCAGTAATAAGCGATTCCCGGCATCGTGATGTGGCCGCCCATCGACGTGATGTTCAGGATGCGGCCGCGCCGGCGCGCGCGCATGAACGGCACGACGGCCTTCATCATCGCGACCGCGCCGAATACGTTCACGTCGAACTGCCGGCGCATCTCGGCGAGCGGCGCTTCTTCCATGATGCCTTCGTGCCCGTAGCCGGCGTTGTTCACCAGCACGTCGACGGGCCCGACGTTCGCTTCGATTTCCGCGACGATACCGTCGATGCGGTCGAAGTCGGTCACGTCGAGCACACGCGCGAAAGCCGCGTGCACGGACAGCGCCTCGAATTCCTGCGCCGCCGGCGCGCTTCTCACGGTACCGACCACCGTGTAGCCGGCCGCGAGCGCCTCCTGTGCGAGCGCGCGGCCGAAGCCGCTGCTGACGCCGGTGATGAGCATGATGTTGCCGGATGCCATGTTCGCTTCTCCCGAATGTCGATTGAAGCATGCATGCTAGTCTGACGATCAACGTCGAATAAGCCCGATTCCGCTGATTTTCTTGCACAAAACTATGAGCGCCGAATCCTCCTCCGCCCGACATTCGTCACTGTCGTCATCACCGCGAAACCGCAAACGCCTGGTCGCGCTGCTGCGCACGCTGGCGCCCGACGAAGGCTACAACCTGACGGCGCTGCCGAGCGTGCGCATCCTGCGCTCGAACCGCGCGCTGTCGCGCACGCCGGTGCTGTACGACCCGGGAATCGTGATCGTGTGCCAGGGCCGCAAGCGCGGCTACTTCGGCGGCGAACGCTATCTGTACGACGAACACCACTACCTGGCGGTGTCCGTGCCCGTCCCGTTCAGCATGGAAACCGACGCGACGCCCGAACGCCCGCTTCTCGCGCTGTATCTGCACCTCGATTTCACGATGGCCGCCGAACTCGCGGCGCAGATCGACCGCGAAGGCGTGGCGGAACACGTGCAAGCGCCCAGAAGCATGATGTCGACGCCGATGGATGCAGCGATGCACGCGTCGGTGCTGCGCTTCGTCGAGGCGATGCAGCAGCCGCTCGAAGCCGCGGTGCTCGGCCCGGCGCTGCTTCGCGAGCTGTATTTCCGTGTGCTGACCGGCGCGCAGGGAAGCGCGATGCGCAGCGCACTCGCGATGCGCGGGCAGTTCGGCCGGATCGGCCGATCGCTGCGCGTGATCCATGCCGATTACGCGCAACCGCTCGACGTGTCGCAACTGGCCGACGAGGCCGGCATGAGCGTGCCGAGCTTTCACAGCCACTTCAAGGCGATCACGCAGGTGTCGCCGATGCAGTACCTGAAGTCGACACGCCTGCATCAGGCGCGGCTGCTGATGGTGCGCCAGGACCTGACGGCAGAGGCGGCCGGCTACGCGGTCGGTTATACGAGCCCGTCGCAGTTCGGCCGGGAATTCAAGCGTCTGTTCGGCCTGACGCCGGCCAAGGAAACGCAGCGCATGCGCGAGAGCTTCGCGATTCCGGAGGCGTTCGAGGATGCGGTGTTCGTGTCGTCCCATTGAGAGGCGCGTGGCCACCGCGGCCCGGAGCCGATCAAGCGCCATCACGAACATCCGCGGATCGGACCGGCGTCAGCTCACGAACGCTTCCGTCTTCTGAAGCCCTCCAAGGAACCGCTTCAACTCCACCGTCCCCGGTCGCGCGAAGATCTCCTCCGGCGTCCCGCTTTCCCAGACCCTGCCCTGATGCATGAACACCACCTTGTCGCTCACCGCGCGCGCGAAGTTCATCTCGTGCGTGACCATGATCAACGTCATGTCGTCGCGCGCGAGCTGCTCGACGACACCCAGCACCTCGCCGACAAGTTCCGGATCGAGCGCCGACGTGATTTCGTCGCACAGCAGCACGCTCGGCTTCATCGCGAGCGCGCGCGCAATCGCGACGCGCTGCTGCTGACCGCCCGACAGCTGTTCCGGAAACGCGTCGAATTTGTCGCCGAGGCCGACACGCTCGAGCATCAGCTCCGAGATCGCGCGCGCCTGCTGGCGATGCGACTTCTTCACGACCGACTGCGCGAGCATCACGTTTTGCCCGGCGCTCAGATGCGGAAACAGGTTGTATTGCTGGAACACCATTCCGACCTTGAGCCGCAGTGCACGCAAATCCGCGTGTCGCGCGTCGACGCGTTCGCCGTCGATCGCGATCGTGCCCGCGTCGATGCTCTCGAGCCCGTTGAGCGTGCGCAGCAGCGTGCTCTTGCCCGAGCCGCTGCGGCCGATGATCGACACGACTTGCCCGCGTTCGACGGAGAAATCGATGCCCTTGAGCACATGATGGGTACCGAAATTCTTTTCGAGACCACGGGTTTCAACGAGCGGCATTCCATCTCCTTTGCAACGTGCGCGCGTAACGGGTAAGCGGATAACAGAGTGCGAAATAGATGAGCGCGACGAGCCCGTACACGATGAACGGACGGAACGTCGCGTTCGAGATCGCGACGCCGACCTTGGTCAGCTCGGTGAAGCCGATGATCGACACCAGCGCCGTATCCTTCACGGCCTGCACGCCGAACCCGACCGTCGGCGCGATCGCGATGCGCGCGGCCTGCGGCAGGATCACATGACGCAACTGCTCGACGTAGCTCATCGCGAGGCTTGCCGATGCCTCCCACTGCCCTTTCGGCACCGCCTCGACGCAGCCGCGCCAGATTTCCGCGAGATACGCACTCGTGAAGAACGTGAGGCCGGCCGTGGCCGCAACCCACGGCGACACATCGAGACCGATGAGCGGCAGGCCGAAGAACACGACAAACAGCTGCATCAGCAACGGGGTTCCCTGGAACACCTCGATATACAGCTTCGCGCAACTGCGCAGCACGCGCGAGTTCGACACGCGCATCACGAGCAACCCTAGGCCGACGAGACCGCCGGACAGAAACGACACGATCGACAGCACGACCGTCCAGCGTGCGGCGAGCAGCAGGTTTGCCAGAATCTGCCCGAACGTGAAATCGATCATCGTGCACCTCGCACACGGCGGGAGAACAGGCGGCGCCCCATCGAGCCAAGCACGGCGCGCAGCAGCAGCGCCATCGCCAGATACGCGAGCGCGATCACGAAATACGTTTCGAACGCGCGGAAATTGCGCGACTGGATGTAGCTCGCCGCATAGGTGAGATCGGCCACCGAAATCTGCGACACGACGGCCGAGCCGAGCATCGTGATGACGATCTGGCTCGCGAGCGCTGGAAACACCTTCGCGAGCGCCTGCGGCAACACGACGTGGCGCAGCATCTGCGCGCGCGACATCGCAAGCGCGGCGGCCGCCTCGAGATGCCCCTTCGGCACGGCGGCGACGCCCGCGCGCACGATCTCGACCGAGTACGCGCCGAGATTCAGCGTCATCGCGAGAATCGCGGCCGTGTATTCGTCGATGTGCACGCCGAGCGCGGGCAATCCGAAGAAGATAAAGAATAGCTGGACGACGAACGGCGTATTGCGAATCGCCTCGACGTACGCGCCGACCAACGGGCGCAGCCGCACGGCCGCGCGCGCATCGGCGCTGTACGCGGCCGCGCCGAGCACGCCGATCGAAACGCCGAGCACGGTCGCGACGGCGGTCAGCGCGAACGTCGTCGCCGCGCCGCTCGCGAACATGCCGGCGTATTCGGCGAGCTCGCCGAATCGAAGCTGATAGCTCATGACAGATGGGAAGGATCGGGTTCAGACGACGATCGCCGCGCCGTCGCAGGCACGGCGGCGATCGCTCACAGGCCGGCAGGCAACGGCTGGCCGAGCCACTTCTTCGACATCGCGCTCAGCGTGCCGTCCTGTTTCGCATGTGCGATCGCGTCGTCGATCTTCGCGAGCAGGCGTGCTTCGTTCTTGTTCACGCCGACGAAGCACGGCGAATTCTTGATCACGAACTTGACCTCGGGCCGGCGCGGCGGATTCTTCGCGAGAATCGCTGCTGCGACGATGTTGCCGGCCGCGATCAACTGCACCTGCCCGGACAGGAACGCCTGGATCGTCGCGTTGTTGTCCTCGAAGCGCTTGATCGTCGCGTTCGGTGCGAGCTGCGACAGCGCGATCTCCTCGAGTGCGCCGCGCGTCGCGCCGACCGTCTTGCCATTCAGGTCGGCGGGCGTGCTCACTTTCACGTCGGCCGGCCCGAACACGCCCTGGTAATACGGCGCGTAGGCGGTCGAGAAGTCGACGACCTTCTCGCGCTCCGGCGTCTTGCCGAGCGACGAGATCACCATGTCGACCTTGTTGGTCGTCAGATACGGAATCCGGTTCGCGCTGTTCACGGGCACCAGCTTCAGCTTCACGCCGAGCGATTTCGCAAGCAGTTCGGCCATGTCGATATCGTAGCCCTGCGGCTGCATGTCCGTACCAACCGAGCCGAACGGCGGATAGTCCTCCGGCACCGCGACGCGCAGCGCGCCGCTTTTCGCAATGGTGTCGAGCGCGTCGGCGCGCGCGGGCGCGGCGGCAAACAGCGCCATCACGGGCGCGGCGATCAGCGCAGCCAGCCATGCGCGTCGGGGGAACGGTCGGGTGATCGAATTCACGGTGAGTCTTCCTTGTCTCGTCTGTCGTCGGGCAGCGCGCAACCGTTGCGCGGCCATGCCTACTTCAGCAAAAACCGGGCCACCCCCGCTGAACGCTTCAATTGTCGGCAATAGCCTCCACGCATGCCGAAATACGTTCCTCATTTCGGTGCATGACTCGACGCCGAACGCCGCGGTTGCCCGTTCGCGGCGCGCGCCCATGCACCAAACCATCCGACCAGTCTGACCAGACGAATCGGTCGGCGGTCGCGGAAGGACACGCCGGCGCCCATCGGTCGATCCGGAACGCGCGAAACCTCGAAATCGGAGAGTCAGACGAAAGTCCAGCGCGCTCGACATCCGGGGGCTTCGGCGGCCCCGGCTCGCCAGTCACCTTCGTTGTCCGGTAACGCGCGGCGGAATCGCGGCAGACCGTCGGTCCGATTACGCTTCAGGCAGGTTCCGTTTCGAATCGCCGCCGTTCGGTAGTCCTGCCAACCACCGAACGATCCGAGACACATTCCGCTTTTGCTCAGCGCAAGCATGCAGGGGCAACACATCGTTTTCGCCGATCGGCGACTCGAGCGCGGCGAACCGGCTCGCGACGAGTTCGGGCTGGAATGCGTGCCCGGCCCTGCCCGACACGCGCGCCAATGCAGCCGGCATGTCGATCTCGAGAAACACGAAGCGCAGATGCGGGATGCGCCAACGAGACGGGCGCCCACACAAGTTACGTTGAGAGATAGTCGCCACCCAAGGTCGCGGACCGCGCAGGCCGCGCCGTGCGTTTGGACCTGCCCCAACACAGCCGCCGATTCAACGCTCACCTGGATGGGTCTCGGCTTCGCCTGCCCGCCGCGCGCGGCTCTGCGTTAGTATGCGGGGTGTCGTTCGGGGTCGAACGCAAACCCGCCATCGACGCGTGACATCGACAGCGAAGCCTTACTGCAAGCGTCCATGCCCAGGAAAAAGACCAGCGTCTGGCTCAGCGGTCTCCGTCTGCTCTCCAGCCTGACGGTCTCGCGGCCGAAGAAGAGGAAAACCGTCGCGCGCAAGCCGTCGACGGTCAAGACCGCTCACCCGGTCGCCGCGAAGCGCGTCGGCAAACCGCGCACGGGTCGCCCTCCATCGATGCGGACGGCCGGTCGGTGGATACGCTCGTTTCACTCCGCGCCGCCATTGGCCGGTCGGCTCGTCAACCATCTCACGTACGCGTTGTATCTGCCGGCCACCGCGCCGTCGCCGACGGGGCTGCCCCTCGTCGTCATGCTGCATGGTTGCCGGCAGACTGTGGAGTCGTTCGCCGCCGGCACGCGCATTTGCAGGCTCGCCGATCGGGCCGGTTTTGCGGTGCTGCTTCCCGAGCAGGCGAAGACCACGCACCCTCACCGATGCTGGCATTGGCACGAGAACCTGACGCACTCCGAGGCGCCTGCCGTCGCATCGCTCGTCGCGGCGATCGTCCGGGAACACGGCTTCAACCATCAGCGCGTCTATCTCGCGGGCATCTCGGCGGGAGCCGGCCTCGCTGCGGTTCTAGGGATTCACTACCCCGCGCTCTTTGCCGCCGTCGGTCTACACTCGGGCCCGGTGTTCGGTGTCACCAGTTCCGCCATGGCCGCCATGCGCGTCATGCGTAATGGTAGTCGTGAAGATCCGCTGCGCCTGATCGAGGCGTCGGTCGACGTATCCAGCTATCCGGGCATGCCTGCCATCATCGTCCACGGTGAGCTCGATGTCGTCGTCGCGAAGCGCAACGCCGCACAGCTCGGCATCGAATTTGCACGGCTCAACCGGCTGGTCGATGCGCAAGGCGAGTTACGCGTCGGCGAACAGCGAACATACACTCGCGATGCGGTCGACTACGTGGACTTTCTGAAGACCGGCCGGCTCGTCGTGAGGATCTGCATCGTTCGAGGGCTCGGTCACGCATGGAGCGGTGGCGACCCTCGCGAAGCGTTTCATTCCGACAAGGGCCCTGACGCGACGGCGATGCTGTGGGATTTTTTTCGCCGGCAGCGGCGCGGCGCGGCATGACGCGTCCGGCGTATCGTGGGATAAGCAGCGCGATATGCGTCGAGAGTCTCCGGCTTCATGCATTTCCGTAACGACCCTTCTACCTCGGCTGGCGACCGTCATCCATGGATTCGTTGCGTTCGATATCCGCCCTCCATCGTGGCACTTTCCGTGCTTGCCCTAGCCGATATCGATCGTGCGACTCACAGTGTGCGCCGGCTCCGATTTCGGCACGGTCAACGTGAGGACACCGTTGTCAAACTTCGCCAAGGTGTGATCGGGGTCGGCATTTTCCGGCATCGGTATCGTGCGCATGAAGCTTCCATGGGCGCGCTCCAGCCGGTAGCAGCCGTTTTCCTCGCTGCGCACATCCTGCTTTTTCTCGCCGCGCAGCACGATCGCCCCATCCTCGACGCTCACCTTCAGATCTTCGCGCTCCATTCCGGGCAGTTCGGCGGTCACGCGCAGCACCTGCCCTTCGTCGACGACGTCGATGCGCGGCTGGAAGCGCGATGAACTGAAATCGCCAAACCATCGTTCGAGCGCGCCACGGCCTGCAAACGGGTCGTGAAAGAATTCCTCCACTGCACGCCACGGTTCGCGTGAGAACAGCCGCGGAATGTCAGGCCACGAGGCCCGCCACGGTTCGCTTGTCGGCGGGCTTTCCGGGCCTTCTGCATCCGGCTTGCGGGTAGCTCCGCGAAGGAACTTGAAGGGGTTCCACTTTTTCAAATCGGCATTCATGACGTCCTCCGATTCAGCTTCAAGCTGTTTTGACCATGGCGGCCAGCGCATCAGGTAGCGAGCGCGCTCCGAGCTTGCCCAGCGTTCGCTGAAGCGCGGCAGATGCCAGTCCGCCAACACCTCACCGCTCCTTTCGATCCGGACGATCGCGACCTAGCCGTCCGGTGCGGACATGCGTGCCACGATCTGTCGCAACGGAATTGGTGCGGATATGGATCACATGTCCTTTCCAGGATTCCTGCGTGACATCAGACACCGGGCTCCGTGCTCCTGATTCGCGGCGGCGGCAGCGCGATCGCTGCCGCCCATGCTCCTGACCTGCCCTAGCTGACGGATCAGCTGGTCTTGACTTCAATGCGCCGTGGGCGCGCTTCGTCGCGGCGTGGGATCGTCAGCTTCAGCACCCCGTCCTGGAGGCTCGCCTCGATCTTTGACGTATCGAAATCCGGTGACAGCGTGAACGTCCGGGCGAAGTGCGGTTCGCGGACCTCGGCATGCTGCAGCCGCAGATTTGCCGGCGTCGGCACGATCGCCTCGGCTTCGATCGAGAGGCTGCTGTCGTGAACCTTGACGTCCAGCTTGTCCTTCGTCACGCCGGGCAGGTCGGCCCACAGCGTGACGCCCTGGCTGTCCTCGTATATGTCGACGGCCGGGGTGAGCGTGATCCGGCGCTTGGGCTGTTCAGTGTCGCGACGTGCTGCGGTGGATTGGTCGCGTTCAGCCAGTTGGGTCGTGTCAGTCATGATCGGCTCCTCGGGTTACTGGACAGTGATGGCGCGCGGCTTGGACGACTCGCGCCTGCCGACACTGATCGACAGGCAGCCATTTTCGTAGCGCGCCTGGACCTTGTCCGGATCGGCGGTGTCGGGCAATTCGATGACGCGTCGGAAGATGCCTACAAAGCGCTCCTGCGCATAGGTGCGCGTCTCGCTTCCCGTGTCCGGTTGTGTCGATTTGCGTTCGCCGCTGATGGTCAGCAGGCCCTTGTCGATCGATACGTCGAGCGCGGCGGCATCGACGCCGGGCGCGAAGGCGACGATTTCGATCGACTCGTCGGTCGCGCCGATGTTGATCTGAGGAAACGCGCCGAGCCGGCCGGCGCGGATGCTGGACGGGAAGCCGCCGAAGAGTTGCGCCATCTGCTGCTGCAGGCGGTCGAACTCGCTGAAGAGGTCGGTTCCGAAGTAAAGATCGCTCACGATCGTATCCTCCTTGAGTGCAGCCGGGAGGCGAACGGGCCTACGCGCTCCAGTTCGCCTGCCAGACTGCTGGCAAACAAATCGAAACACGCAGCGCGCGGAATGAAGCGACTCGCGCGTCTGCCTGAGCGAAACTTAAGATAGGAACTCTACGGAAAATTTCAAGGGGCATCGGCAGATTTTCGCACTTGAAATTTCGGCACTGGAACCTATCATCGCAGCGGCTTGGAACGGCATACGGAGGACGCCATGGAATTCGACACGGACTGGCTTACGCTGGGCAGGCATCGTATCCGGCTGCGCTCGACGAAGGGGTTTCCGACCGAGACGATGCGCACTGTGACCGAGGTCGTCAGGCTCGCGATCGACAACAACATGAGCGCGCGGGCGCGACTCGTCGAGGTCGTCTGTCGACAGGAGAAGACCTACGATGTGCTGGTCGGCACGACGATGGTGGAGGACAAGGTTTGTGCACCGCAACTTGAAGCTGCGGTCGCGGTCGTGTTGGGCCTGTTACCTGACCAGATCACCATCACGGTCTCTCACGTCACGCAGAAGGAGGTCGATCTACACTTTGGTGTGTACGAGCGAATGTTGTCAGAGAAGCTGGGGGCGGCACCGCCGATCGAATGAGCGATCGGTCCGGCGCCTCGCCATGCGGCCGGTGCCGGCTCCCGCCTCGTGCCATGCGGACAAGGCGCGAACGTGGCGGCGCTGGTCGCGGAATGGGAGTACCGCCATGAAAATAGGGTCACGCCGATTGTTCGCCGCGGCCGCCCTGGCCGCGGGCGCCGTCCCTGCAACGGTGATTGCTATTGCGCCACTGCCGCGGGCATTGCCGATCCAGCAGGACATCCGGATCGCCGGCACGATCCAGCGGGGCAACGGGCAGTTCGCGCCGGGAGACTATACGTACGCGGCGTAAATCGCCGGGATAGTAACTTCCTTTCTGAACGACACTTGCTGATACTCGGCCACCGCGGTGGCCACTTCGAGCGCCAGGTACAGAGCCGGCGTGCCGATCCGGTTCGCCCGCCCGCCGGCCTTCGCGGCCCCGGCGCCACTGGCAGGCGCGACCGCCCACTTGGGCCGGTGCATCCGGTACGCGATGACGTCTTGCAGTGGCTTGAGGATCATCCGGCCGCGCCCGCTTCCGGCGAGACGACGTAGCGCAGCACGTCCTCGGCCCGGCCGGCGGAAACCAGCGTTTCGGCCGTCTGATAATCGAACACGGCCAGCGGCTCGTTGCGGTACCAGAACAACGCGCGGTGCACGTCACCGGACAGGTCGGTCGCGGCGCGAATCACGCGGATCGCCTCGCGCAGGAAGTGCTGAACCGACGCCGACTCCGGGGCCAGCGCCACGGTGTTCTGTCGCGATAAGGACGAAGGTCGACAGACGTCCCTGGGATCCCCAGGATTCCTTAGAAAGCCAACGAATAGAATTGCTCTGCAGCTGTCTGATTCTTGCGAGTCGACTTCATTTGCCCTTTTCGGATCATATGCATTACTTCGATGCCGCCGAGCACTATCCTCGCACATCGAAAATTCTTGAAGCCCATCATCGGGCGAGTTCGCCGTTTGATCGCTCGGCGGTCCTGCTCGACGATGTTGTCAAGATGCCGAAGGCTCAGCGGGTAAGCGACGTACCAGCGCACGCACAACAACACCACATCGAAAGGATAATGTAGGCGCTTGAACACTTTTGCCAGGCCGGTATTCAGCTTCGGGTTCATCTCTCGACTCCCTCGCTCTCGACTCCCTCGCTCTCGTCTCGTCACGCTACCAGACGGTCTTATTGCGACAGAACCTACGCGTTCCTGTCCTTCTAGATTCGACGCTACGCGACGAACCGGATCGCGCTGTTCTCGATGGCAGCCTGATTGCCGTATTGCCAAGTGATGTTGCGGTGTTCATGTCCGATCGGCAGACCCGAGTAGATCGGCAGGCCGAAGCCGCCCAGCACGTCGACAAGCATCTGCTCGAGCGTGAAATCCGCGCCGTCCGGGATCGGGCAGCGCGTGAATTGCCCGAGCACGAACGCGCGGGCCCCGTCGAACGCGCCGCTCAGACGCAGTTGCGTCAGGCTGCGGTCGAGCCGGTAGCCGAATTCCGTCACGTCCTCCAGCAGTACGATCGCGTCGCGTGAGCGAAGCGACCAGCGTGTACCCGCGACGCTCGCGAGCACCGTCACGTTGCCGCCGCACAGACGTCCCCGCACCGCACCAGGGGCGCCGGACAAATGCCGCAGGCTCAGCGGGGCGCGTTTGCCACCGGTCAGCACGGCGCGCATGTCGGCACGCGTCGCGTCGTCGACCTTGGTCGCCAGGCTGTGGAATGTCGGACCATGCAACAAGCGCACGCCGGGCCGGTCGGCGAGCGCGCAGAACAGCGACGTCGCGTCGGAAAAACCGATGATCGTCTTCGGCGTCGCGATCTCGTCGGGCAGGTGCTCGAGCAGGTGCGCGCAACCGAATCCTCCCCGCGCGAGCCAGACGATGTCGATCGACGGGTCCATCAGCATGCGCCGCAGATCGTCCGCGCGCTCCTTGGCGGTACCGGCGAAATAGCGGTACCGGCTGCCGAGATGCGCGCCCGTCGTGACCTTGAAGCCCCAGCTCTCGACCAGCGCGATGCCACGCTCGATGCCTTGCGGATCGGGCACACCCGCGGGCGCGACTACGCCCACTGTCTTGCGTCTTGATTCCATTGAACGGATACCGTAAGGATAAAGAACCCGCTGACTATACCCGACACCGCCCGCGCGCCGCTCACCCCCGCAAGGCGGCATCGAACGCGTGGGGAGGCCCGCCTCCGGCGTCCGCGAATCCGTTTCGCTGCCAGCGCCGCTTCAGAATTACCGTCGATGCGAAATCGCCGACCGAACGATGCGGGTTCCATTCGATCGGCGAGCCGAGCAGCACGTCGATCGGATGCACCTCGGCGCCGTCGTTGTTGCGCACCCTCCCCAGCGTCAACGCGTCGGTCGGTATCGCGGCGATCGAGTCGCCGTCGAATCCGCGCAACTGCGACAGCACGCGCTTCATCTGCGTGAGGTACTGAACCTGGTTGAAGCTGCCGAAGCACTGGAACTGGTTCACGAATGCGATCGATGCGAACACCGGGAACAGGCCCGGACACAGCACGCGGTCCCGCAGCGCCGCCGCGACCGACGCCGGCTCCCAGCCCAGGTCGAAGCCCCGTCCGGTCAGGCGGGCGCCGTCGACGCGCAGTTGCTCGCAGCGATCGCCGTCCGGCCCCGCGAAGCTGAACCAGGAAACCTGCGGCAGCGCCTGCCGCAGCCGCGTGTTCAACGCGGCATCGAAACACAGCCGCGCCATCGGGTGCGCGTCGTCGAGCAGCACCGTCTGCAGATAGTCGGATACCAGCTCGCATAGATCGACGAACACCATCGGACGGCCGAAGATTGCGCTCTCCAGCCGTGCGCACATCGTGGTCGCGAGCGCGGACATGTCGCCGGGTATCGCGGGCGGCACGATGCGCTGCAACGGTTCGCTCAGATACGGCAGCAGCTCGTGCGTGCGGTCCGGCACGCGGGCGCCGAATACGAGCCTGCGTACAAGGCGGGTCGGGACGAGCGAGACGCGCCGCTCGCGCGTCCCGTGACGGCGATCGCGATCCGCGCGCGCCAGCTCGCGCCACGCCGGGCAGCGCGCGTCGATCACGTCGCGCAAGCCGTAGCGGTCGCGGAAATTCAGGCACCCCGATTTCGCGTCATTGTTGAACGGCACGCCGCTGAATACGCCGATCACGCAGGGCGTATCGGGGCCGGTCGCAGCCAGCGTCGACAGCCAGTCGACGCCGAAGAAGCCGGGACCGTTGCTCAGCGTCAGGTGACCGCTCGTCTGCAACGTCCGGCCGTGCTCGAGGCCGGCGAGCGCGTGCGCGGCGTCCGCGTCCGACAGGCCGCTGCGGTCCAGCGCCCGCCGCAGCGCATGCCGGAACGGCGGATCCATCGGCGCAGCGGGCCGATAGCGCGCCAGCTCTCGCATGTAGTCGCCGACAGGCATGTCGAAGATCGCGAGCATGCGTTCGGCGAACACGTTCGGCCCGGCGTCGCGCAGCGCAGCACACGCAAGCTCGGCCGCGCCGGTCACGAACGTGCCGCGCACGACTCGGGCACGCGGTCGAACGCCGTCGCGTCGATCGCGATATACGGCGGCACCGCGCGTCTTGAGTTCGTTGAACACCTTGAGCCAGAACTTGGCCCCCTCGGTCTGCTCGATCCAGAGCCCCAGTACGTCGCGCTAGCCGTCGGCCTGGATGCCCAAGGCCAGATCGACGGCCTTGTTGCTGACCACGCCGTCGTCGCGGATCTTGACCCGCAGTGCGTCGAAGAACACCACCGGATACATCGCTTCGAGCGGACGGTTCTGCCAGCTCAGCGCCTCGGCCATCACCTCGTCGGTGACCGAGCTGATGAAGTCAGGCGAGACTTCAGTGCCATAGTGCTCGGCCAGAAAGGCCTGAATCTCGCGCACGCTCATGCCGCGGGCGTACATCGCAATGATGCGTTCGTCGAAGCCGGTGAAGCGGCGCTCGTGCTTGGGGATCAGGATCGGCTCGAAGCTGCCGTCACGGTCACGAGGCACGTCGACCCGGACCGGGCCACCTTCGCTATCTTTCCCTTTCCTCATTCTTGCCACCTCCGCAACTCACGGGGTGGGAGGCGTCCATTCCATTGCCTCGCCCACGAAATCACGGATAGGTCCGCATAGCTTGATTGCCAGTGCCGGAAACATCAAAATTTACCGGACGACCGCTTCATCGTATTCGCCCATCCACGCGTGTCCAAACACCTCCGAGCCTCGGACGGGAAGTCACGTCTTGCGGCCACGGCGCTCCAGCTCGATCCTAGTACGCTCCAATTCTCGAGCAAACGTGGCCTCGTCCGGCAGGACCATCTGATACTCCGCTGCGAGTATCTTGTTCGGTAGGTTGTCGAGCGCATAATGCGCCTCCGCCGCGCCTTTTTCAGCACACAGAATCAAGCCAACCGGGGGGTTCTCGCCGGGCTTCATCCAATGTTCACGCGCGTAGTTGAGGTAGAGATGCATCTGCCCCGCGTCCGCATAGCTGAAGCGCCCGACCTTCAAATCGATAATGAGCAGGCATCGCAAGCGCCGGTGAAAAAACACGAGGTCGACTCGAAACCAGGTGTCATCGATCCGTAGACGCCGCTGGCGACCTATGAACGCAAAGTCATCACCGAGCTCGAGTAGGAAGTCCGCCAAGTGCTGAATCAAGGCCGCTTCCAGATCCGACTCCGAATATTCGTCCTTTATGTCAAGAAATTCGAGGACAAACGGATCGCGGATCGCTTCTTCAGGCGATAGAAGATCGCCGGGTTGCGCTTCAGCCGCCTTTCCGAACAAGGACGCCTTGTTGCGTGACAGCACCAGCCGCTCATAGCGCTGACTGCTGATCTGGCGGTCAAGCTGTCGCACAGACCAGCCCTCACGCAGCGCTTCGGCCTCGTAAAAGTCGCGAGCAGCTTGCGCTTTCACCGCGAGGAGGCGAACGTAGGCGGACCAGGGCAACGGAAAAGCCTGAGCGATAGAATTCAGCTCAAACGCCACGCCTGTCGGCGCCTTCAGAACTGCCTTGGTTGATTTTGCAGACGCTGTCTGCAATATCCGGGCGGGCGTGGATTGTGCAGACGCTGTCTGCACAATCCGGTCCGCAGGCCACGTCAAGTAAAAGGCGCGCATCTGTGCGAGATTGCGCCATCCGAAGCCGCGACCGAATCGCTCTGACAGATCGGCGCCCAAACGGCGGATCACCTCCTCGCCATAAGCGGCCCGTCCCGCCCCGCCCTGCTCGAACTCAACGATTCGTCGCCCGATCTCCCAATATGTCGCCGTCATCAGGGCGTTCACCGTGCGAGCCGTCGCTTCGCGCGCCGACGCGACTACATCAGCAATTTCACGGTGCAGTCCCGCAAACCGGCCTGCCCGACATCGCGCTGCGTCACAGTGCGTTCACCACGTCCTTGAACGCCTTGCCGGCCGCGAACTTCACGGTATTCGCGGCCGGGATGGCAATCTCCGCGCCCGTCGTCGGATTACGTCCCGTGCGGGCGGCTCGCTGCCCCTGCGAAAACGCGCCGAAACCGATGAGCTGTACCGATTCGCCGCGACTCACCGCGTCCGTGATCGCGTCCAAGGCTGCCTGGACGGTTTTGCTCGCGTCGGTTTTGCTGACACCCGCGCCCGCTGCGACCGCTTCGATGAGCTCCTGCTTGTTCATGAACAGCCTCGGCAACAAAGTCAAAGCTGCACCCCACCTCATCCCGCTGCAAACACGCAAATCGCTGGCGATCAGTGCAGCAAGACCTTCCAACTCGCTGGCCTCCGTCCCCCCACTGCCTGCGGCGTGCAGCCCACCAACGAACTCCGACTTACGCCTGTCGCAGCCACGCTCGCCCAGAGCAATCGCGAACGTTTTCAGCCCGGCCGGCGCTCATACAACTATCGAGCTAGTGTGGGTGCCATCACTCGCGCTGACTATGTGGCCCGGCTTCCGGTATCGCGCAATTTGACTGTTTCCCCGCCGAATCTGCCCGGTCGACGTGCGCCGACTACGGGATCGGTTCGTGCCGCGTCTCCCGCCTCCCTCGTGCCCGCCACCGGCAGCCCGGCCCTAGACACATCTTTAGTTGAAGTTTAGCCACAACTTTAGTTGTGCAAGCGCCATAAGCCCGGGGCGCTCGCTCGATGTCCCGAACTGAAGGGGAACATAGCCCTTAATATGTTTCCCTTCAGTTCTCGCGATTGAGCGCCGCAACGTCGACGAGGCGTCACACGGTCCTTGCAGGTCTGTCGTCGTTCCGAACGGCGTCTATGTTGAACCACCCCGTGCGGTCGGCGTCCCGTGCATCCATGCCACGCCCTTCGCCTTCTGTCACCCGCGTAGAGAGCGCCGACGCCAGGTTATTCCACCTGCTCGCATTGAGTCGAGTTCCGCCCCACCTCAATTGGAAAGTGCACGTCGACAGCAACGCACGCCTCCATCCCAAATAGTGACCCGCATAACATCTGGAGATTGCACTTTCACATTAAATGTGATTTTATTATCACTCGTTGCAGGCCGCCGCCGACCGCGCATGCGGCGCACCCCATACCAAGGAAGAGACGCAGATGGAGACAATCGCCGTCATCGGCAGCAACATGGTCGACCTCGTGACCTATGTCGCGCGCATGCCCGCCCGGGGCGAAACGCTCGAAGCACCGAACTTCGAGCTCGGCTGCGGCGGCAAGGGCGCGAACCAGGCGGTCGCGGCCGCGCGCCTCGGCGCGCGCGTCGTGATGGTGACGAAAGTCGGCGACGACGTGTTCGCCGACAACACGATCCGCAACTTCGAGCGCGAGGGGATCGACACCACGCACGTGCGCAAGGTCGCCGGCGTGCCGAGCGGCGTCGCGCCGATCTTCGTCGAACCCGATTCGAGCAACAGCATCCTGATCGTCAAGGGCGCGAACCGCCACCTGAAGCCGGCCGACATCGACGCGGCCGCGCCGGCGCTCGCCGAATGCGCGCTGATCGTGCTGCAGCTCGAGATCGAACTCGACACCGTCTATCACGCGATCGCGTTCGGCGCGCGGCACGGCATCCCCGTTTTGCTGAACCCCGCGCCCGCGGTGGCCGATCTCGATTTCGAGCGGATTCGCTCCGTCGAATTCTTCGTGCCGAACGAAACCGAGCTCGCGATCGTGTCGGGCATGCCGGTCGATTCGCGCGACACCGCGGCGCGCGCCGCCGAAGCGCTGGTCGCGCGCGGCCTGAAGCACGTGCTTGTCACGCTCGGCGACAAGGGCTCGCTGCTCGTGTCGCGCGACGGCGTGCGGCACGTGCCGGGCGTGCCGGTCGACGCGCGCGATACGACGGGCGCCGGCGACGCATATATCGGCTGCTTCGCGCGCTGCTACGCCGCGTCGCACGACGCGATCGACGCGATGCGCCACGCATCCGCGTACGCCGCGCATTCGGTCACCGGCCTCGGCACGCAGAAGTCGTACGCCGACGCCGCGACGTTCGAACGCTTCCTCCGCGACGCCGGCCTCTGACCGGCGCCTTCATCGACGAGACAATTGGGAAGGAGACACCCGTGAGCCGAGCCAGAATCGAACACACCCCCGACGGCTATTACCTGACCCGCACACCGCTGTTCGCATTCACGCTGCTGTGCTGCCTGTTCGCGCTGTGGGGCACCGCCGCGAACCTGAACGACGTGCTGATCGCGCAGTTCAAGAAATCGTTCTTCCTGTCCGACTTCGAATCGGCGTTCGTGCAGTCCGCGTTCTATCTCGGCTACTTCTTCCTCGCGATCCCCGCCGCGACCGTCGTGAAGAAGTTCAGCTACAAGACGACGATCCTCGTCGGCCTGCTGCTCTACACGACCGGCTGCCTGCTGTTCTTCCCGGCTGCGTCGATGGCGAAGTACGGGATGTTCCTCGTCGCGCTGTTCGTGATCGCCGCGGGCCTGTCGTTCCTCGAGACGGCGTCGAACTCGTATTCGACGCTGATGGGCCCGCGCGACACCAGCACGCGGCGGCTGAACATCTCGCAAACGTTCTACCCGTTCGGCGCGATGGCCGGCGTGTACATGGGCAGCTTCCTGATCTTCAAGGAAGGCGATGCGTCGCATGCGCAGCTCGCGGCAATGTCGGCGGCCGACGCGCACGTGCACCAGCTCGCGATGATCCAGGCCACGCTCGAGCCGTACAAATGGCTGATCGTCGTGCTCGTCGCGGTATTCATCGTGTTTGCGCTCACGCCCTACCCGGCCTGCAAGGGCAACGGGCCGAGCGCGGCCACGCACAGGATCGACGCGCGCGGCACGCTCGCGCGCCTGTTCGGCAACCGGCGCTTCGTCGCGGGCATCGTCGCGCAGTTCCTGTACGTCGGCGCGCAGGTCGGCGTATGGAGCTTCACGATCCGGCTCGCGATGCAGATCGGCGGCCTGACCGAGCGCGGCGCATCGCGCTACCTGCTCGCGACGTTCTTCGCGTTCTTCGTCGGCAAGCTGGTCGCGACGCTCGTGATGAAGCGCGTCGGGCCGGCCAAGGTGCTGATCGTCTACGGCATCCTGTGCATCGCGCTGCTCGCGTACACGATCAGCGTGCATAACATCACGGCCGTCTACGCAGCAGTGTGCGTGAGCGCGTTCCTCGGCCCGTGCTGGCCGACGATCTACGGCCTCACGATCGACGGCCTCGGCAAGGACACCGAATACGGCGGCTCGATCCTCGTGATGAGCATCGTCGGCGGCGCGGTCGTGCCGCTGATCCAGGGGCTGATCTCCGACCATACCGGCGGCAACATGCAGCTCGCGTTCGCCGTGCCGCTCGCATGCTTCGTCGTGATCGTCTACTACGGCTTCTACTGCCTGCGCCACCTGCCGGCCGCGACGCCCGACGCGGCAGCCGACGGCAACGCACCCGCGCGCTACGCCGCGACGCGCACCACGTCGGGAGCGTAACCATGCGAGGCGAGATCGAACTGCGGCGCGACGACTTCCGCGACACGCCGCGCACGCTGTACCGCACCGACGGCATCACCGTCACCGCGTTCGCGTATCCGTCCGGCGTCGAGGCGCTGAAGCTCGAGAACCGCCGCGGCCATGTCGTCGTGCTGCCGTATCTCGGCCAGATGATCTGGGCCGCCGCGTTCGACGGCCGCGACCTGACGATGAAGCACATGTTCCGGCAGCCGAAGCGCGCGGCGTCGATCATCGATACCTACGGCTGCTTCATGTTCCACAGCGGGCTGCTGCGCAACGGCTGCCCGGGCCCGGACGACACGCACGCGCTGCACGGCGAGATGCCGTGCGCACCGATGGATCGTGCGAGCCTGATCGTCGGCACGGATGCGCACGGCGCAACAGCCGAAGTGACCGGCGAATACGAATACGCGCAGGGCTTCGGCAGCCACTACGTCGCGCGTCCGTCGGTACGGCTCGCGGAACACGACGCGCAGATGACGATCGCGATGGACGTGACGAATCTCGGCGGCGCACCGATGGACCTGATGTACATGGCACACCTGAACTATGCATACGTGCCGGGCGGCCGCTTCGTGCAGTCGCTGCCGCGCGGCGGGTCGCGATTGCGTGAAAGCGTGCCCGCGCACGTGAAGCCGACCGCCGCGTGGCGCGAATACACGGCCACGCTCGCACGCGAACCGGAACGGCTCGCGACGCTCGATGCGCCCGCACTGTACGACCCCGAGATCGTGTTTTTCATGAACGGTGCGGAAACGGATGCAGACGGCGTCGCGCATTTCCTGCTCGCGCATCCGGACGGCAGCGCATTCCACACCGCGTACCGCCCCGAACAGTTCCCGCATGCGACGCGCTGGATCCTGCACAACGCGGACCAGCAGGTCGCCGCGTTCGCGCTGCCGTCGACCTGCGAGCCGGAGGGGTATGAAGCCGAACGCCGCAAGGGCCATGTCGCGGCACTCGCGCCGGGCGCGACGCGCCGCTTCGACGTGGTGACCGGTTACCTGAGCGCGGCGGAAGCACGCGATGCGTGAAACGATGCGCGGCCGCGTTGCGTCAGGTCACGAGCGCGATCCCGTGTTCGCGGATCGCCGTTTCGTAGCGGCTGCCCAGTTGCCCGTCGGAGATCACATAGTTGAAGTCGGTCAGTTCGGCGAAATAGGCCGCGCGCACTTCGTCGAACTTCGTGTGGTCGACGAGCAGGAAGCGGTTCTGCGCGCGCGCCATCACCTTCTTCTTCACGTCGACTTCGTGGAAGTTGAAGCACGTGACGCCGCAGCGGTCGCTCACGCCGGCCGCGGAGATGAACGCCTTCGACACGCGCACCGTGTCGAGGATGCCGGTTTCGGCGACCGACTCGAACACCATGTTCTTGCGGTGATACGCGCCGCCGCACAGGATCACGCTGCAATGCGGCTTTTGCTGCAGCTTCGCGAACACGTTCAGCGAATTGCAGACGGCCGTGAATTCGAGGTCGTCCGGAATGAAGTCGACGATGAACGGCGTGGTCGAGCCGCAGTCGACGAAGATCGTGTCGCCGGTCGTCACGAACTGCGCGGCCAGCTTGCCGATGCGGCGCTTTTCCTCGGTCTGACGGTTGTTCTCGGCGCTGATCAGGTACTCGCCGATGTCGCTGCGCTGCGCGGCGAAATGGCGCGTCACGTAGCCGCCGATCAGACTCAGGCCGTGCGGGTTGTCCGCGAGATCGCGGCGGATCGTCATCTCGGACACGCCGAACAGCTCGGCGACTTCCCTCAGATGAATCGCGTTCTGCCCTTGCAGCACGTTCATCAGCGTCTTGATCCGTTCGCCCTTCTTCGTTTCCATGCCTGTATCCTGCGTGCCTGTCGCACTCGTCGCTCGTCGTGCCGGGCGCGCGGGCCCGGCCGGAATGTCGTATTTGTAACAAACCGATGTGAAAACATCAACTTTCCGTGTGCCTTTCCGGCGCACGATCCGTGGAGTCCTGAAACATGCCGCTTTCCAACGCCCAACTCGCCCAAACCATCGATCACACGCTGCTCGCGCCCGACGCGAACGACGCGCAGATCCGCGAACTCTGCCGCCAGGCGGCCGCGCATCGCTTTTACTCGGTCTGCGTGAATTCGGCGAACGTGCCGCTCGCCGCACGCGAGCTGGCCGATACCGGCGTGCTCGTCTGCGCGGTGGTCGGCTTTCCGCTCGGCGCGGCGCTGTCGGCCGCGAAGGCATTCGAGGCGTCGGCCGCGATCGCGGCGGGCGCCGGCGAGATCGACATGGTGATCAACCTCGGCGCGCTGAAGAGCGGCCGCGCCGACGACGTGAAGGCCGACATCGCGGCCGTGCAGCACGCATGCGGCGCGGTGCCGCTGAAGGTGATCCTCGAGGCGGGGCTGCTGAGCGACGACGAGAAGGTGCGCGTGTGCGAGATGTGCCGCGATCTCGGCGTCGCGTTCGTGAAGACGTCGACGGGGTTCGGCCATGGCGGCGCGACGCTCGCGGATGTCGCGCTGATGCGCCGCACGGTCGGGCCGGACCTCGGCGTGAAGGCATCGGGCGGCGTGCGCGACCGCGCGGCCGCGCTCGCGATGCTCGAAGCCGGCGCGACGCGGCTCGGCACGAGCTCGGGAGTGGCGATCGTCACCGATCAGGGCGGCAACGATTCGGCGTATTGATGCGCGAAGGGCGGGTGCACGAACCGGACTGTCAGCGGCGGTGTCGAACTCCATTCACCGCCAAGAGCCGTTCGTCCGTCACCACGGCAAGCCGTGAAGCGTGGATCCGCATTCAGCTTGCCTGCTTCGGGAGGCGAGCCAAAGCGCAGCTTCGATCCAAAAAAGCAACCGATCATCCGCAAATCACGGCCACCGTCGGCGACTTGCGAAACGTGCGTATCCGCTATCGGCCGGATCGCGAGCGGCTCAATTCCACGCATGGCGCGCCGGACGCACGCCGTTCAGGTAGTAGTTGCCGACGAGGTGATACTTCCACCGCACCGGATCGTGCAACGTATGCGTGCGCGCGTTACGCCAATGCCGGTCGAGATTGTGCTCGGCGAGCGTCGACTGCGTGCCGGCCAGCTCGAACAGCTTCTCACCCGCGAGCAGCGCGATCTCGGTCGTCAGCACCTTCGCTTCGCCGACCGCGACCGACGCGCGCGCGACATCGTCGCCAGTCACCGTGCCGCGCGCGCCGATCTCGTCGAGCGTGCGCGCCGCGCGTTCGAGCAGCGCTTCCGCCGCATGAAGCTGAATATGCAGACGGCCGATCTCGCGGAGGATCAGCGGATCGTCTGCCGCTCGTTCGACGCCGCTGTCGACCCACGGCCGCGTACGGGCGCGCACGAACGCCAGCGTATCGTCGATGGCCGCTTTCGCGATGCCGGCATCGATCGCCGCCTGGATGATCTGCGACAGCGGGCCATTGAGCGTCGGCTCGTCCGATACGCGCTGCGCGGGCAGCACATGCGACGCGGGCACGCGCACGCCGTCGAGCACCACCGTGCCGCTCGCGGTCGTGCGCTGCCCGAACCCCGACCAGTCGTCGATCACGGTCAGCCCCGGCGTCGGCTGCGGCACGTATGCAAGCCACGCGTGCTGCGCGTCGTCGAGACCGAGCACCGGCACGTAATGCGCGAACAGCGCGCCCGTCGAGTAGAACTTCGTGCCGTCGACGACATAGTCGTCGCCGTCGCGGCGCACGCGCGTCTTCAGATCGAGCACGTGCTTCGTGCCCTTCTCCGAGAAGCCGTTGCCGAACCGCTTGCCACTCAGCACTTCCGCGAAGAAATAGCGCTTCTGCGCGTCGGTGCCGACCAGTGCGATCACGTCGACCAGCCCGAAATGGTTCTGCGGCAACTGTCCGAGCGACGCATCGGCCGCCGCGACGATCTTGATCACCTCGGTGAGCGTCACATGCGATACGCCCGCGCCGCCGTATGCCTTCGGCACCGTGATCGCCCATAGCCCCGACTGCGAGAACCATTCGATCTCGTCGCGTGGCAACCGGCGCTCCCGATCGCGTTCGGCGGCGCCTTCCGCAAGCCGCTGCGCCAGCGCATGCGCGGCCGCGATCGCCTGCGCGTCGTCGGCGATCACGTGGGCCGCTTGCGGTTTCGCTTCGGCCGACCGCTGCTGAATCGTGGCGCTCGTATCTGACATCGGACCCTCCTGTCGAATCGCGAAAGCGTTCAATCTAGCAGTGCGCTGCAGGTCGGCAAACCGAGCGATTCTCGTAACGATATTCCTTCGGATCACAAACGACATCGAGATTCACGCACGCGACATCATGCTTCAGCGTCGCAATCGATGCCCGAACGGCGGAGCGTCCCCAGCCGGTCCGCGTAATGCTCGTCGACGATAACGATCTGCGAATCCGTTATTGGAACGCCCGCCCCGCGCTTCCTATACTGGCCTCCCGGCGCAAAAACGGCACCGCCCTTCGAGGAAATCCGCATGACTTCGTCGCACGCAGACACCGAGCTTTCCACCGGCACCGACTACGACGCACTCGCGAGCCGGTTCCGGCCGATATTCGACCGCATCGCCGCTGGCACCGCCGAACGCGAACGCCGCCGCGAACTGCCGCACGAAGCGATCGGCTGGCTGAAGGCGGCCGGCTTCGGCGCGATACGGCTGCCGGTACGCGACGGCGGTGCCGGCGCATCGCTGCCGCAGTTGTTCCGGCTCTTGATCGAGCTCGCCGCCGCCGATTCCAATCTGCCGCAGGCGTTGCGTGGACACTTCGCGTTCGTCGAGGACTGGCTGAACACGCCGCCCGGGCCGCAACGCACGACATGGTTCGACCGGTTCGCGAGCGGCCAGCTCGTCGGCAACGCGTGGTCGGAGGCCGGCGACGTGCCGCTCGGCCAGACCATCACGAAGGTGTCGGAGCAGAACGGCCGGCTCGTGCTGAACGGGCGAAAGTTCTACAGCACGGGCAGCCTGTTCGCCGACTGGATCGACGTGTTCGCGCAGCGCGCGCACGACGGCAGCGACGTGATCGTCGCCGTCGCGACCGCACAGCCCGGCGTGATCAGAGAAGACGACTGGGACGGCTTCGGCCAGACGACCACCGGCAGCGGCACGACGCACTTCGAGAATGCGACGGTCGACGCCGACAACGTGATCGACTTCGCACGCCGCTTCAAGTACCAGACCGCGTTCTACCAGCTCTTCCACGTCGCGACGCTGGCCGGCATCGGCCACGCGATCGTGCGCGACGCGGGCGCGCTCGTGCGCGCTCGCACCCGCGTGTACAGCCACGGCAACGCCGCACGCGCGGGCGACGATGCGCAGCTCCAGCAGGTGATCGGCGAGATCGCGTCATGGGCCTACGCGGCCGACGCGCTCGCGCTGCGCGCCGCGCAGCCGCTTCAGCTCGCCTACGAAACCCGCTTCGGTGGCGACGAACAGGCCGAGCACGACGCGAACGTCGCGGCCGAAATCGAATCCGCGCAGAGCCAGCTCGTCGTGTCCGAACTCGTACTGCGCGCCGCGACACGCCTGTTCGACGCGCTCGGTGCGTCCGCCACGCGCAGCACGACCGCGCTCGACCGCCACTGGCGCAATGCGCGCACGGTGTCGTCGCACAATCCGCTCGTCTACAAGGCCAGGATCGTCGGCGACTGGGTCATCAACGGCCGTACGCCGCCGTTCGTCTGGCGCGTCGGCAACGGCACGAGCCCGAGTACGGAAACGGGAGCCGTTCGATGAGCAAGACCATCCGCTTCAACGCGTTCGAGATGAACTGCGTCGGCCATCAGTCGCCGGGGCTGTGGGCGCATCCGCGCGACCGTTCGTGGCAGTACAAGGACCTCGATTACTGGACCGACCTCGCCCGCATCCTCGAACGCGGGATCTTCGACGCGATCTTCATCGCGGACGTGATCGGCTATTACGACGTCTACAAGGGCAGCAACTACCACGCGCTGCACCAGGCCGCGCAGATTCCGGTCAACGACCCGCTGCAGCTCGCGGCGCCGATCGCGATGGCGACCGAGCATCTCGGCATCGGCATCACCGCGTCGACCACGTTCGAGCACCCGTACACGTTCGCGCGCCGGCTGTCGACCGCCGACCATCACACCAAGGGCCGGCTCGCGTGGAACATCGTCACGTCCTATCTGGAAAGTGGCGCGAAGAACGTCGGCGATCACGGCTTGCGCACGCACGACGACCGTTATGCGGTCGCGGCCGAATACGTCGAGGTGCTGTACAAGCTGTTCGAGGGCAGCTGGGAAGACGGCGCGGTGGTGCGCGATCGCGACGGCCGCGTGTTCACGCATCCCGAGAAGGTGCACGAGATCGGCCACAAGGGCCGCTTCTTCGACGTGCCCGGCTATCACCTGTGCGAACCATCGCCGCAGCGCACGCCGGTGCTGTTCCAGGCCGGCGCGTCCGGCCCCGGCAAGGCGTTCGCCGCGCAGCACGCCGAATGCGTGTTCGTCGCCGCGCCGACCCGCGAGCAGCTCGCGCGCTACGTGGCCGATGTGCGCGCGCAGGCCGCCGCCGCGGGCCGCGATCCGCGCTGGGTGCTGATCTACAACCTCGTCACGGTGATCGTCGACGAAACCGACGAGAAGGCACAGGCCAAGTTCGACGAATACCGCCGCTACGTGTCGTACGACGGCTCGCTGGTGTTCATGTCCGGCTGGACCGGCATCGACTTCGGCCAGTATGCGCCGGCCGATCCGGTCAGGCGCGTCGAAACCAATGCGATCGTGTCGGCGGTCGAGCACCTGGCGGGCGGCGACACCGCGTGGACGATCGAGGCGCTGGCGGCATGGGGCGGCATCGGCGGACTCGGCCCGGTGTTCGTCGGGTCGGCGGCGACCGTGGCGGACATCCTGCAGGAATGGGTTGCCGCAACCGACGTGGATGGCTTCAATCTCGCGTATGCGGTCGCGCATGAAACCTTCGAAGACATCGTGCGCTTTCTCGTTCCGGAACTGCAACGGCGCGGCGTCTATCCGACGCAGTATGCGCCGGGCACGCTGCGCGAGAAACTGTTCGGCGGCTCGGCGCGGCTGCCGGACGAGCATCCGGCCGCGCAGTTTCGCGATATCGAGCAGGTCAAGCGCGATGCCGAGCGGGAGACCGTCAGCGCGTGACGGCAAGGTCGAAGCCGGCTTGCCCGCATTCGGCGGCGACCGGCTTCAGCGCAAACGGCTTCGTGCGGTCCGACGAAGCCGTTGGTATTTTCCGGGGCGGTGAACGCTCCCCCGCCAGCGCTTACGCGGCGCTTTCGTCGTCGATGTCGCGCGCCGTCGGCTCGTCACGCACGATCAACAGGAACACGATCGGCGTGACCGCACTGATCGCGACGACCCAGAACATGTCCGTACCGAGACGGGCCTGCAGGATCGGCAGCACGAACAGCGCAAGCGCCTGGCCGATGCCGCACAGCGAACGCCCGAAGCCGACACCGGATGGCCGCGATCGTCGTCACGCATGATCTCGACGAGGCACTGTATCTCGGCGATCGCGTGCTGATGCTCGCACCGAACCCGGGCCGCGTCGACGACGAGATCCACGTCGAGGTCGCACGGCCGCGCGATCGGCGCGATCCGTCGCTGGCCGCGCAACGCGCGCGGTTGCTGGACGCGTTCCAGCGCTTTCACGATCGTGCCGACGGCGCGAGACCCCAGCCGCACGGCCATCAGGCATCCGGAATCCGGGGGGCTTGAAACTCCCTGGCATGAGCCGGCCAGTCCTGCGAGCGTGCCGCCGCGGCGCGTCATGCACGGGTGTGCCGCAGTTCGCCGTCGATGGTCTGCGGCAACCTCAGCAGGTTGAAGATCGGGCAGACCGCTTCGACTGCCTGATGCAGCGCGCGAATCGCGTCGGGCGGCTCGGGCGACACGATGTCGAGCGTATAGCGGAGGTTGTGCGGGAACACGGGCACATGCTCGAAACCCGGCTGCTGCGCGAGCGGATGCTGGTCGCCGGTCACCTCCACCTCGATCGCATCGATCTTCAGGCCGCGCTCGGCGGCCTGGATCAGCGTGATGTGCGTGAGGCAACTGCCCAGCACGCCGAGCTGCAGCTCCGGCGACGCGGGCCCGAGGTTGTAGCCCGCGAAGTCGGGCGGACTGTCGCTGATCACCTGGAAGTCGCGAATGCGGATCTCCCGCACGCCGCTGCGGCCGAGCGCGCGCACGGTCGCCTTCAGCGGCGTCGCCTTGAAATCGGGATCGTTGCGTGCCGCATCCTGCTTCGCGCGCCAGGCGTCGCGTTTTTGGGCGAGATAGTCGTTCAGGGTCGTCATGGCCGGGTCGTCGGTGCGTCAGTCGGTTGTGCTTCGCGCAGGGCGGCGTCCGCCGCCCGCTGTCGGCGGCGCTCAGTCCGCCTTCGGAATCCATGCGGCAGTCGCCGCGTCGCTCGCGCGGAACGCCGAGAACTTCGCGCCGAGTTCGGCCACGGTCCGGATGTCGTTTTTCACGAGATCGTCGCGCGTGATCAGCGTCGGCTTGACGACGATGCGCGCTCCCGGATCCTGGCCGGCGACGAGCAGCGCGGCGGCCCGCACCGACACGGCGCCGACGACCGCCGGATTGGTCGCGGCCGTCGCGACCCACGCGCTGTTCGGCGCGCGGATGGCCTCGATGTCCGCGGTCGAGATATCCGCGCTGTAGATGCGGATCTTCGACGACAGCTTCGCTTCGTCCGCGGCGAGCTTCGCGCCGCGCGCGAACTCGTCGTAAGGCGCGAACACGACGCGAATGTCGGGATTCGCGCGATAGGCCGCTGCCGCCTGATTCGCGACCGATTGCGCGATCGGATTGTCGACGGTGCCCCAGCGCGCCTTTTCCTGCACCTTCGGGTGCGCGCGCTTGAAGTCGCGCCATGCGGCATCGCGCCGGTCGAGCGGCGCAAAGCCGGCGACATACACATAACCGGCCGCGAACGCGTCGCCGTTGTCCTTGACCGCCTGACCGAGCAGCAGGTTGGCCAGGTCGCGATCGCTCTGCTCGATTTGCGGCACCTTCGGATTGCCGAGATCGACGTCGAACGCGACGACCTTGATCCCCTTGTCCAGCGCGCGCTGGACGACGTCCTTCAACGCTTCGGGCAAGCCGTGGTTGACGATGATCGCGGACACGCCGATGCCGATCGCCTGCTGGATCTGCTCGCGCTGTTCGGCCGCGTCCTGCCGGCCCTCGTAGATGCGAAAATCGACGCCGAGCGCCTTCGCCTGCTTCTGCGCGCCAGCCTCGTAGGCCTGGAAGAAGTCGCCGGTCGACAGATAGTTGACGAGCGCGATCTTCACGCCGCCCTTGTCGAACGGTGCGGGCGCGCCCTTGAGCGGGCCGGCGTGCGCCGCGGATGCGAGCGCGGCCAATGCAGCTGCAAAAAACAGCGCGAGCGCGTCGACCTTCCGGTCGATACGCGGCTTGCGGCGAAGCGACGGTCGCATGGTCTGCCTGTCTCCGTTGGGACGATATCCGCACAATCTATCAGCGCGACACGCGCGCTCAAACCGAGCGATTCGGCAATGGATATTCCTTCGGACGTCAAATCGGTTGCGGTGGCATCGCTTCGATCCGGGAATAAGCAATCGAGCGCGCGCGTGATAACCGTCGCAGGAATCGATGGTTGGAGACCGCGCCCGGGGTTGACTACAGTCGCACGATTCAGCCCGTTCATTTCCTTCGGATCCTTCGACGCCATGACACGTCCCCATCGAATCCGCCGCTCGCTGGCCGGCGCACTGCTGGCGCTCGCGGCCACCGGCGCCCTCTCTCCGGTCCGCGCGCAAGGCAACGCGCCGGCCAGCGCCGCGGTGCCGTCGCTGAAAGGCAAGCGAATCGGCATCACCGCGATCGGCACCGATCACTACTGGGACCTGAAGGCCTACCAGGGCGCGATCGATGAAGTGAAACGCCTGGGCGGCACGCCGATCGCGCTCGATGCCGGCCGCAACGACAACCGGCAGATCGCGCAGATCCAGACGCTGATCGCGCAGAAGCCGGACGCCATCATCGAGCAGCTCGGCACGGCGACCGTGCTGGAGCCGTGGCTGCAGAAGATCCGGCAGGCCGGCATTCCGCTGTTCACGATCGACACGGCCTCGCCGTCGAGCCTGAACGTCACGACCTCGGACAACTTCTTCATCGGCGAGCAGCTCGCGCTGAAGCTCGTCAACGACATCCACGGCGAAGGCAACATCCTGGTGTTCAACGGCTTCTACGGCGTGCCGGTGTGCGCGATCCGCTACGACCAGTTGAAGGCCGTGCTGAAGTATTACCCGAAGGTGAAGATCATCCAGCCCGAGCTGCGCGACGTGATTCCGAACACGGTCCAGAGCGCGTACGCGCAGGTGAGCCAGCTGCTCGGCAAGTATCCGAAAGGACAGATCGCCGCGATCTGGGCCGCGTGGGACGTGCCGCAGGTCGGCGCGACGCAGGCCGTCGACGCCGCGCGCCGCAGCGAGATCAAGACCTACGCGGTGGACGGCAGCCCCGACGTCGTCGCGCTCGTGAAGGACCCGAAATCGAGCGCGGCCGCCGTGGTCGCGCAGCAGCCCGCGCTGATCGGCAAGACGGCGGTCGACAACGTCGCGCGCTACCTGGCCGGAGACCGCGCGCTGCCGCCCTATACGTACGTGCCGTCGCTGCTCGTCACGAAGGACAACGCCGGCACGGCGCAACGGACGCTCGGGCAGACGGGGCCGCAATGAGCGCCGGCGCGGGCCCGTCCGCGCTGGCGCTGCGCGGGATCGTCAAGCGCTTCGACGGCGTGCCGGCGTTGCGCGGCGCGTCGCTGGACGTCGCGCGCGGCACCGTGCACGGCCTGATCGGCCAGAACGGCGCGGGCAAGTCGACGCTGATCCGGATACTCGCCGGCATCGACACGGCCGACGGCGGCACGCTCGAGATCGACGGCGTCGCGCGGCCGCTCGCCGCCAACGGGTCGCGCGCGCCGTCGTCCGGCATCGAATTCATTCACCAGGAGCGCCTGCTGCCGGCCACCTTCACGGTCGCCGAAGCGCTGGCGCTCGGCCGCGAGCCCGCGTTCGGCGCGGGGGCGCCCGGGCTGCTCGACATGCGGCGCATGCGGCGCGCGGCGCACGATGCGCTGCAGCGGCATTTCGGCATCGCGCTGCCGCCGGACCGGCTGATCGCCGAGCTCAGCGTTGCCGAGCGGCAGATCGTGCAGATCACGCGCGCGCTGATGCGCGACCCGCGCATCCTCGTGCTCGACGAGCCGACCGCTGCGCTCGTGAGCCGCGAGGTCGACCGGCTTCTGCAGACCCTGGACCGTCTGCGGCAGCGCGGACTGACGATCCTCTACGTATCGCACTACCTGGACGAGATCGCGACGCTGTGCGATCGCGTGACTGTGCTGCGCGACGGCGTCGACGTCGCGCACGTCGACGCGCGCACCACGTCGACGGAAGCGCTCGTCGCGGCGATGCTCGGCACGGACGCCGCGCCGCGCCCGCGCGGACCGTCCCGCGTGCCCGGTCAGCCGGTGCTGCAGGTGACCGGGTTGTCCGTGCGCGGTCGTTTCGACGACGTGTCGTTCGACGTGCGGCGCGGCGAGATCGTCGGCATGACGGGGCTGCTCGGCTCCGGCGGCAAGCAGGTCGTACGCGGCCTGTTCGGCCTGGAGCGCGGCATGCAGGGCAAGATCGGCATCGACGGCCGCATGGCCCGGCTGCGCGGCCCGCGCGACGCGGTCCGGCACGGCATCGCGTTCGTGCCGGAAGACCGCCGCTCGCACGGCGTCGCGCCGGCGCTGTCGGTGCGCGAGAACGTCACGCTCGCGAGCCTCGGGCGGTTCAGCCGTGCCGGCTTGCTCGCGCGGCGCCGGGAGGACGACACGGTGCGGCGGCTGATCGCGGACCTGGGCATCCGGACGCCGGGCCCGGACGCGCCGGTGCGCCAGCTGTCCGGCGGCAACCAGCAGAAGGTCGCGCTCGCAAAATGGCTGAGCCGCGGCGCCGAGCGGACCTCGCCCGTGTACCTGCTCGACGAGCCGACGGTGGGCGTCGATATCGGCGCCAAGGCGGAAATCTACCGGCTGCTCGACCGGCTCGCGCGCGACGGGGCCGCGATCCTGCTGTTTTCCAGCGACCTGCTCGAACTGCTGGAGCTCGCCGACCGCGTGCTCGTGATGGCGCGCGGCCGGATCGTGCACGAGGTCGCGACGCGCGACACCACTCGCCAGGACCTGCTCGCGTGGGCGAGCGGCGCGCGCGGCCGCACGCCGCCACGGGAGGTCGCCGCATGAGCCGGCCGCTCGACAGCCAGCCGCAGGCATCCGGCGGCGCCGCTTTCGCGCGGCCGCCGGCTGTATCGGACGCGCAATTCTGGCTGCGCTGGGGCGCACTGCTGGCGTTCGCGGTGGTGTTCGCGGCATTCGCCGCCAGTTCGCCGCTCTTTCTCACGGTTGCGAATCTCGCGAACGTGCTGCAGCAATCCGTCGTGATCGGCTTGCTCGGCTTCGGCCTGACGGTCGTGCTGATCGGCGGCGGCCCGGACCCGATCCGCGGCGGCCTCGACCTGTCGGTCGCGGCGAACCTGGGCCTGTGCGCGGCCGTGCAGGCAGTCGCGCTGCGCGACGGCGCGACGGATGGCGCGGCGCTCGCGCTGATGCTCGCCACCGGCGCGGCCGTCGGCGCGCTGAACGCGTTCGCGGTGATCGTGCTGCGCATCTTCCCGCTGCTCGCCACGCTGACGACGATGAACCTGTGCGCCGGCTTCGAACTGGTGCTGACGCAAAACACCTCGGTCGCGGCGGCAAGCCCGCTGCTGGCGTTCCTGCTCGGCAACGGCCCGTTCGATATCCCGCATCTCGCGTACGCGCTGCCGGGCGCCGCACTGCTGTTTACCGTGCTGGTTCACCGGACCCGCTTCGGCCTGCGGCTCGCCGCGACCGGTGCACATCGCCACGCCGCGCGCGCCGCCGGGCTGCGCGTGAACGCCTATGTCGCGGCCAGCTACGTGCTGAGCGGGATCGCGGCCGCGCTCGCCGCGCTCGCGTCGAGCGCGTTGCTGAGCGGCAGCGCGCCCGGTGCCGGCGAAAACCTGCTGGCCGTCGTCGCGGCCGCGCTGCTCGGCGTCGTGTTCTCGCGGCGGCTCGTGCCGACGGTGCCGGGTACGCTGCTCGCCGTGCTGTTCATCGGCATCGTCGGCAACGGCTTTCAGCTCGACAACGTCTCGAGCTACTGGATCAACGGCGTCGAAGGCGCGTCGATCCTGTTCGTCGTCGCGACGACCGCCGTGATTCGGCGCCGCCATGCGGAAGACCCCGCCCATGACTGAATGGACCGACCGCCTGCAGCGGTTCTCGCTCGTGGCCGCGCTCGTCGCGGTATTCGTCTTCTTCGCGGTGTGCGCGCCCGGGTTCGCGCGGCCCGCCAACCTCGCCGACGTGCTGACCAACAACTTCGCACTGCTGGCGATTGCCGCGCTCGGCATGACGCTCGCGCTGTCGATCGGCGCGGTCGACCTGTCGCTCGGCACCGCGATCGACTTCGCCAGCCTCGTGTTCGTGCAACTGTGCGCGCAGCAGGTCGGCGTGCTGCCCGCGCTCGCGGGCGGCCTTTGCGCGGCGCTGCTGGTCGGCGCGTTCAACGGCGCGCTGATCGCCGGGCTCGGAATCGCGCCGTTTCTCGCGACGCTCGGCACGCTGTTCATCGGCCAGACCGTTCAGCAACTCGCCACCGGCGGCGGACAGCCCGTCTACCTGCTGAATGCGGCGTTGCCGCCGCTGTTCGGGGCGCTCGCGCACGGCACGTTCGCCGGCGCGCCGGTGCCGCTGTGGATCGTCGGCACGCTGGCCGTCGCCGTGCATGTCGCGCTCGCGCACTCCACGTTCGGGCGGCGCAGCATCGCGCTCGGCGCGCAGGCCGGCGTGGCGCGCTACTCGGGCCTGCCGGTCGCGGCGACCATCGTCGTGACGTGCGTTGCGAGCGCACTGGTCTACGGCGTGGTCGGCCTGCTGCTGTCGTCGACGGTCAAGGCCTACGTGCCGCAAGCCGGCAACGGTTTCCTGCTGAACGCGATCGGCGCGACGTTCATCGGCACGACGCTGTCGCCGATGCGCCGCCCCGGCGTGACCGGCACACTGCTCGGCGTGCTGCTGATCAGCCTGGTCGCCAACGGGCTGCTGCTGATCGGCTGGAATTTCTACTGGCAGCAGGTGGCCACCGGCGCGCTGATCCTCGCCGTGCTCGCGCTGAGCTTCGCGACACGGCGCAGCCGAGCCGCTTGACGCGGCGCCGCGCGCCCCGCCCCGCCCCGTCACGCATGCGCGTCCGCACGGCGGCCGATGCCGAACGTGAACGCCAGCGCGAGCACCAGCAACACGCCCTTGATGAAGTCCTGCATGTAGTACGGCGCGTTCAGCATCGTCAGCCCGTTGAGCAGCACGCCGACGAATACCGCGCCCACGACCGTGCCGAACACGTTCGGCCGCTTGGCACCCCACACGGCGTAACCCACCAGCGCGGCGGCCACCGCGTCGAGCAGCAGCGAGTGCCCGGCGCTCGCGTCGCCGCGTCCGACCCGCGCGGCGATCAGCACGCCGCCCAGCGACGCGATCGCGCCCGACACGACATACGCGGCGACCCGGTAGCGCGCGGCCGGCGCGCCGGCGAGCCGCGCGGCCGTCTCGTTGCCGCCGATCGCATAGATCACGCGGCCCCAGCGCGTCGCCTCCATCGCGACGCAGGCCAGCACCGTCACCGCCGCGAGCAACAGCACCGGCAACGGCACGACGTCGAACAGGCGCAGGCGCCCGAGCGCGAGAAACGCGGCGGGGAACACGCCCGTCGCGTCCGTGCCGTCGGGCAGCACCGAACCGGTCGCGAGCGACCGGCCGCCGGTCGGGATCAGCTGCAGGCCCGCCAGCAGGAACAGCGTGCCGAGCGTCGCGAGCTGGTCGGGCACGCGCAGCCGTGTAATCAGCAGGCCGTTGAACAACCCGGCGGCCACGCCGAGCGCGACGCAGGCGGCCACCGCCGCGAGCGTGCCGCCGTGCCAGACGACCAGCACGTAGCTGGCGGCCATCTGCGCGGACGCGGCGACGCTGCCCACCGACAGGTCGAAGCCGCCGGCCGCGAGCGTGATCGTCACGCCAATGCCGAGCAGCGCGACGATCGACACCGCCTGAAGGATGCTGAACAGGTTGTCGAGGTTCAGGAACGCGGGCTCCCTGAGTGCGAACACGGCGACGAGGGCCGCCAGCACGAGCAGGATGCCCGTGCGTTCGAGCGCCGCGCGGATGCGGGCCGGCGCGGGACGGCGCGCCCGCTCGCCAGGCAATGCATCGGGCACGACGGAAGTGGAAACGGGTTTCATGGGAGGCGCAGTCATTCAGGAGGAAGACGACAGCGGATGGTCGAGCGTGGCGCGATCGAACCGCACGATGCGATCGGCGATCTCGGCCGCTTCCTCGAGATCGCTGACGAACACGAGCGTCGCGCGCTCGTGCGCGTGGCGCCGCAGCGTATCGACGATATCGGCGCGCGCGCCGGCATCGATGCCCTGGAACGGTTCGTCGAGCAGCAGCAGCCGCGCGCGTTCCGCATGCCAGCGCGCGAGCACGACTTTCTGCTGGTTGCCGCCGGACAGGCGCACGAGCCGGTCGTCCGGGCCCGTGCAGCGGATACCGAAGGCGGCGATCGCGGCCGCGGCGGCGGCGCGTTCGCGGGCCGGCCGCAGCGCGCCGCCCGTGAACCAGCGCGACAGGAACGGAAAGCTGATCGTGCCGGCGATCGACGCGAACGGCACGCTGTCGGGAAACAGCGACGTGCGCCAGCGGTCCTCGCCGGCCAGGAACACGCCGGCTCGAATGGCATCGGCCGGCGAGCGCGGCCGCCACGGCCGGCCGTCGAGCGCCATCTCGCCGGCAGCCGCGCGCACGGTGCCAAAGATCACGCTGGCGAGGCACGACTTGCCGCCGCCGACCGGGCCCGCGATCGCGACGATCTCGCCGCGCCGGACGTCGAGATCGAACGGCACGCTGGTCGGCGACAGCCGGAGGTTCCGCAGGCTGAGGCCCGCTTCGGGCGACGACGCGGCGCGGCCCGCGTCCGCCGCGCGTGCTTTCGGCAACGGCCGCCCGATCATCGTTTCCACCGCGGCATCGAAGTCGACCGGCGCGGCCAGATCGGCGACGATCCGGCCGTCGCGGACGATCGCCACGCGATCGGCGATGCGGCGCAAGTCACCGAGCCGGTGCGACACCAGCAGGATCGCGACCCCGTCGTCGCGCAACGCGTCCAGCAGCCCGAAGAGCCGCTCCGCTTCCGGCGCGGACAGGCTCGCGGTCGGCTCGTCGAGGATCAGCAGGCCGGGCTGCCCGGCGAGCGCGCGCGCCAGCGTCACGCGCTGCTGATCGGCCAGCGACAGCGACGCGAGCGGCGCCGACAGATCGGCGTCGAGCCCGACGCGCGCGGCGAGCGGTCGCGCCGCGGCGCGCCGCGCGGCCGGCGGCGCATGCCACGGCGACGCCGGATCGCACAGCCGGTCGAGCAACAGGTTGTCGGCGATCGACAGCGTCGGCACGACGGCGTCGGCGACCGACTGGTGCACGGTGGCGACGCCGAGCCGCTTCGCCGCGTGCGGCGAAGCCGGCCGATAGGGTGCGCCGCGCAGCGTCAGCGTGCCGCCGTCGGGCCGGATCACGCCGCTCAGGATCTTCACGAAAGTCGATTTGCCGGCGCCGTTCGCGCCCATCAACGCGACGACTTCACCGGCGCCGATCGACAGGTCGAGCGCCGCCAGCGCGACGGTCGCGTCGAACCGTTTCGCGATGCCGGCCGCGCTCAGGACGGGCGGCGGCGGTGATCGGCGCGGTCGATTTGCGGCGCCTGCGCTCATGGTCGTGCCCGCCGGCGCCCGTGCCACGTCGGAAAACCGTACCGCCGTCCGGCCAGCCGTTCGCATTCGAAGCCGCGTTCGGCATCGCTCGCGAACGGCGCTTCGATCGCGCTCCCGCAGGCGGATACGAAACGCTCGTCGTCATGCTTCGAGTCGGCACAACCTGCTTCCGGCTGAAACGGCACCTCACGGTTCATGTCAGGCAACTCCCGGGTTCGTCGTTCCGCCGGGACGGACGCATGCTGCGCCCGCTGTTCCCGATGCGGCCGGTCCGCGACCGAATAGTCGACTCTACCGCTCGTCATCGCGCGGCCCTACCAATGTTTTGGGGAATCGATATTCGTCCGACCGTCAGCGCCCGGCCGCCGCGGACTGCCGGAACGACGCGCCATACGCGCTGTCCGGCAGGCGATCGCCGCCGCCCAGGCGCGAGCGGAACGTGCCGCCCGGCGACTGCGTCCGGTACAGGCCGCGCTTCTTCAACTCCGGCACGATCAGGTCGGCGAAATCGTCGAGCGTGCCGGGGCTGATCAGCGGATTGAGCATGTAGCCGCTCGTCGTCGACTGCTGCGCGTGCTCGGCAAGCTGGTCCGCGACTTCGTCCGGCGAACCGACGAGGATCAGGTCGGTGCCGCGCGTGACGTTCGCGAACTTGCGCCGCACGTCGCCGGCCGTCAGCGGCTTGCCGCTGCCGTCCGGTCGCACCACGTAGGACGTCAGCCCTTCCGTCTGCGTCGTCAGCGGCTCGTCGTCCGCATAACGATCGATGTCGATGCCGGTGTCGCCCGCGTAGCTGACGAGCTGCGCCTGCAGGTGATAGTGCTGCTGCAGCGCATGGTATTTCTCCTTCGCGTCGCTCGACGAGCGCGCCGTCACGATCCGCAGCACCGTCAGCGCCTTCACGTCGTCCGCCGCGCGGCCGTTTTCGACTGCGAGCCGGCGAATTTCGTCGAGGCCCGCGCGGATCTCGTGCGGATTCGACTTCGCGACGAACACCACTTCGGCGTGCTTCGCCGCGAATTCCCGTCCGCGCCCGGACCAGCCCGCCTGAATCAACACGGGCGAACGCTGCGGCGACGGCGCGCACACGTGCGGGCCGTGCACGCGATAGTGCGTGCCTTCGTGCGCGATCGGCCGCACGCGGTCGCCGCGCGCATAGCGCGGCGCGTGCTTGTCGGCAATGACCGCGTCGTCCGCCCAACTGCCTTCCCACAGCTTGTACACGACGTCGAGAAACTCCTCCGCGCGTGCGTAGCGTTCGTCGTGGCCGATCATCCGGTCTAGCCCGAAATTGCGCGCCGCGCTCGTCAGGTAGGACGTCACGATGTTCCAGCCGATCCGGCCGTTGCTCAGGTGATCGAGCGTGCTGAAGCGGCGCGCGAGCGCGAACGGATGTTCGTAGGTCGTGCTCGCGGTCACGCCGAACGCCAGTCGCTCGGTTTGCGCGACGAGCGCCGGGATCAGCATCATCGGATCGTTCGCGGGCGCTTCGACCGCCCACTGCAGTGCGGCGTCGGCCGACCCGCCGTACACGTCGTACAGGCCGAGCACGTCCGCGAAGAACAGCATGTCGAGATCGGCCTGCTCGGCCTTGCGCGCCAGGTCCGACCAGTACGCGAGCGTATTGGCGCGCAGCCGTTCGTCGGCGGGATGGGTCCAGAGGCTCGGCGCGCCGCCGCAGCCGACGCTGGCTTGTTCATAGAGGGAAAACAGCAGGGGTCGAGGATCGGACATCGTCATGCTCAATGCGAAACAGGGGAATCAGTTGGGTGCCGCCCACACGCCCGACGACGCGTTACGTGCGCGCGCGGGTGCGCGGTCGTCCGACTCGCGCGTCAGGTAGCGGTTGAGGCGTCTCTCGATACAGGCGGCAGGAATCGTCAGCAGCGCGACCAGCACGACATAGACGAGCGCCGCGCCGGCCAGCGGTTCGTATACGCGCAACGTTTCGAAGCGCAGCGTGTTGGCCGTGCCCATCACGTCGAACACCGTGACGGTCGACGCGAGGACGGTCGATTTCAGCAGCAGGATCGCTTCGCCGGTGAGCGCGGGCAGCGCGAGCCGCCACGCGCGCGGGCCGACGATACGGCGCAGTACACCGGCGCGCGTCATTCCGTACGCGTAGCCGGCCTCGATCTCGCCGGCCGGCACGCCGGCGATCGCGCCGCGCAGGATCGTCGCGACATACGCGCTCTCGTTCACGCTCAAGGCAACGACGGCATACCAGAACGCGTCGCGCAACAGAGGCGACGCCCAGCTGTCGCGCATCCATTCGCGCGGCACGATCTGGCCGAATCCGTAGTACAGCAGATAAAGCTGCACCAGCAGCGGTGTGCCGCGAATCAGCATGATCCAGCCGCGTGCGGACCAGCGAAGCGGCGCCCGGCGTGCGCCGGCGGCCAGCGCGAGCGGCATGCCGAGCAGCACGCTGGCCACGCCGGACAACAGCATCAGCGCGAGCGTCGTAGGCACCGCGGCGAGCAGCTTCGGCATCACCGTATCGAGCAGGAACGGCAGCGAGAAGCTCATGCGGTTGCGCTCGTTGCGCCACGGTTCGCGTACCGTTCGAGCGCGGCGAACAGCCCCGTCGACGTGACGCTCAGCAGCAGGAACAGCGCCGCCGTGACCAGATAGAAGAACACGTAGTGCCGGGTCGCGCCGGCGGCGAGCTGGCTCGCCTTCAGCAGATCCGTAAACGATCCGAGCACGCTGATGAACGACGCATCCTTGGTCGCGTTCAGCCACACGTTGCCGACACCGGGCAGCGCGAGCCGCGCCGCGGCCGGCAGCCGGATGCGTCGCAGCGTCTGCCACGGCGTCATTCCGTACGCATGCGCGGCTTCGATCTGGCCGACCGGCACGTTGACGAGCGCCGCGCGGAAGATGTCGGTCAGATAGGCGCCCTGGATGAAGCCGAGCGACAGTGCGGCGACCAGGAACGGCGGAAACGCGAAGCCGTCAGGCACCAGGCCGCCGCGGCGCAGCGCGGCCTCGACGGCGGGCGCGAGCGCATAGAACGCGAGCAGCAGGCACAACAGCTCGGGCAGCGCACGCACCAGCGTCGTGTAGAGCCGGATGAGCCAGGCGAGCGGCGCGTGCCGCGACAGCTTGCCGAGCGCGCCGGCGATGCCGAGCAGCGTGCCGGCGCCGAACGACGCGGCCGCGACGCCGAGCGTCAGCGCGAACGCGCTCGCGAAGATGCGGCCGTAACCGCCGTCGCCGAATGCGAGCAGCGCCAGCAGCGAATCGTCTGCGGCCATCGGTTCAACGGCCCTTCTCGATCGTGCCTTTCAGGTTCGGATAGCGCGCGGTGATCGCATCCCACGTGCCGTCCTGCTGCAATTGCGCGATCGCGCCCGACAGCCGGTCGCGCAGCGCATCGCCGCGCCGCATGCCCGCACCGATGCCGAGACCCAGCACCGGGTTGTCCGCACAGGTGGCCTTGACCTCGAAATCCTTGCCGTCGCGAGACGACAGGAACGCCGTGAACAGGCCCTTCGCTTCCTGCACGTAATCGACCCGGCCGGAGACCAGATCGGCGAGCGCATTGTCGAACTTGTCGAAGGCCTTGATCTGCACGTCCTGCTTGAAGCGCGCATCGAGGAAGGCCGAGAAATTGGTGCCGGCCTCGACGCCGATCACGCGGCCCTTGAAGCTCGCGGGCACCGCGCAATCGACGCGGCGTCGATCGCTTTTTGCGCCGACGAATACCGTCGGCGATTCGTAGTAGGCACGACTGAAGTCGATGGCCTTCTGCCGTTCGCCGGTAATCGTCATCGACGACCAGATCACGTCGATCTTGCGGTTCTGCAGCGCCGGAATCAGGCCGTCCCACGCGATGTCGGCGAGTTCGCAGCGCACGTTCAGCTTGCCGCACGCGGCCTCGAGCACGTCGATTTCCCACCCTTTCCATTTGCCGGTCGCGTCCTTCGAGAAGAACGGCGGATACGACTCGGCATCGATACCGACGCGCAGCGTCGGTTGAGCCGCGTGGGCGGCGCACGCCGCGCCGAGCACGAACAGCGCGGCCGCGGCGCCGCGGACCCTGGAACGCATCAAACGATTCATTTGGCTGGCTTCTGAAATAACGTCGGAATCACCGGCGTCGCGGCCGGCAGCAGGAGGCGAGACTGTAATGCGTGCCGACGCGTGTACCAAATGGTTATTTTTGCGATCGATATCTGATCGGGCGATATGTGAATCGGGGGGCGAGAACAGCCGCGCGATGCGTGGATCAGTACAACCCGGCGAACTTGCGCGCCGGCAGATCGCGATCGCAGGACTCTCCATCGAACATGCCGCCGCTCGGCCGCCGGTGCATCGCGCCGACGCTCGGCATCGTCGGAGAATCAGGCTCCGGTAAATCGGCGATCGCACCGCTAGCGCCAATTGCGAACGCCGACAGCAGCTTGTCGTGGCTATTCCGGACTCGGCAAGCCCAGCCGCCAGCTCAAATTTCTGCGTGCTCGCGTCTCGCAGCGCGTGTAGAAGAAATCCGTGAGATAGATGCGCGGGCGTGCGAGTAACCCGCGAAGAATCGTCCGTTCATGAAGGTCGTAAGCCCGATCGTCAAGATCGGGCCGCTCTGCCCGCAGGCGCCGGCCGTCTTCGCGAAATCGGCTGCGAGAAGCGCCAAGCACGGCCAGGTCGATGTCGCACACGAAACGGGTATCCAGTTCCGCGGCAATGCCCGAGTGGGTCGTCGCGAGAATCATCTCGCAGATACGGTCGCACGCGCGGATTCGCTCCCCTGCCTGGCGTCTGAACCAGTCCGCGCTACGCTGCTCGTTATCGTGCGCGCCAGGAACGAAAATCACGTCATGGAACCAGAGCGCGAGCTCGACGGCGTCCGGTTCGGGAATCGAGTCGCGCGCCAGGTCGAGATGACGCAAACATCGCCGTACATGCGTGAGCGTATGGTAATGGCGCGCCGGCTCCATATAGCATCGCGCCAGCATGCGATAGACATCCTCGGCATGTGTCCCGCCGCTGCACGACCACAGCGCGACGAACCGCGCCCGCGTCCGGTTCACGTTCGCTCCTTGGCCCGGGACGGCTGCGCATGATCGCCCGGTGCCGACATTACCGCGATGCGCTCAGAGAAATTCACTGCGGATGTCGATACTCGACCGCTGTCCGATGTTTCCGTAGTGATGCGCGAGCCACGTATCCGCTTCGCGTCGCCCGTAGTCATGCAGTTCGCTGAGAAATCCCCAATCCGCGTTGTACTTGCTCGATACGCTCAACGCGCACAGAGCGTCGTCGGCACGAATGGAATGGATCAGCATTTCCTTCATCTCGCCACGTTGTATCGTGCCTTGCCGGATCAGGTCGGTGACAAACGAGATTGCCCGCATCTCGCGCATCAGCGACGAATTGAAACTGATCTCGCTGATACGGTTGAGAATTTCCGCAGCCGTGATCGGCACACCGCGGCGCACGAGCGGATTGATGTGCACGATCACGACGTCGCGCGTCGCGCAATTGTAGATGAGAGGATAGATGGCCGGATTACCCATGTAACCGCCATCCCAGTAGTACTCGCCATCGATCGTGACCGCCTGGAACAGTGTCGGCACGCATGCCGACGCAAGTACCGCGTCTGCACTGACATCCTCTCCCGTGAAGATGCGTATTTTCCCCGTCTCGACATTGGTTGCGCACAGGTACAACCGGATCGGACAGTGCTTGCGCAGCGCGTCGAAATCGACCTGGCTTTCGAGCACTTCGCGCAGCGGGTTCAGGTTGTTCGGATTGAACTGATAGGGCGAAAAAACGCGCAGCATCATGTCGGCGAATGCATACAGCGGCGAATGATCGAGCCCGAAGCTGTGCGTGCCCTTCAGCCAGGGCACCCAACGCAGCGGGTTGTAGCGCTCGGCCGATTGCGCGACTGCCCGCCAGAAGTCGTGCAGTGCCTGACGCGCACCGTCTTCGCCCCCTTTTTGCAGCCCGTATGCGAGTACAGCGGCGTTCATCGCGCCGGCGCTGGTTGCACTGACACCCTCTATTTCGAGCCGGCTGTCTTCGAGCAGACTGTCAAGCACACCCCAGGTAAAGGCGCCATGCATCCCGCCACCCTGCAAAGCCAGCGCGATCTGTTTGCGCGGTCCATCATTGCGGCGTCTTGCGTGCGTGATTGTCATGCCCGTCTCCCCAGCTCTCCGTTATGCGGAGCAGCGGCAGGTAATGGACGGTACGGCGTCACGCGATACGTCGTCGTGCGCCTCAGGTCCATTCATCCGGCGCGCGCGTCCAGAGCATCCAGCAGCGCTTTCGCCGCTCGCAGGTCGCTCGTGCCGAATCCTTCCGTGAAGCAGCTGTACACCCCGGACAGCGCCCGCTTTGCCTCCACGGTCTTCCCCTGCCGTTGCAACAGCCTCGCAAGGTCCGACGCTGCTCGCAATTCCAGCGCCCTGGCACCCTGCCGGTGCGCTCGCGCGATCGCTCTGTGAAAACAGTCTACGGCTTCGTTATCGCGTGCAGGTGCCGTGCCGTCCTTGATCGCCTCTCCGGCCAAATAGATTCCCGCGAGCCGGCAGAGCTCGGCTTCGTAGCAATGCTCACCGGATTTCTCGACGATCGCCATCGCCTCTTCCAGCGTGTCTCGTGCTGCCCTCTTGTCACCCGCACGCCAGTAACTGTCGGCGAGCAACGCGAGAGAATATGGCCGCAGGTCTTCGCCGCCGGCTGCCCGCTGCGCGTCGAGGCCCAGCCGCATCTGCGCGATTCCGTCCTGGATGTTTCCTTGCTCGCTCGTCACCCAGCCTCGCAGAAGCGTCCCCCACGCGAGCCAGTAAGGCAATCCGTGCTCGGTCGATACGGCAATGACCGCATCTGCACGCTCACCGGCAAGCGCCGGCTCCCTCCGCAGTTGATGCAAGTGGGCTGCGTAGGTAAGACTGAACGCCAGAGATGGCCCATAAGCAAGGCCCTGCGCGAGCGTGAGTGCTTCGGCGCTGCGTTTGAGCGCTTGTTCCGGATAGCCCTGAAACCACAAAGTCAATACGAGGTAATTGAGCGCCCGAATACCAGGATCCACCCCGTGTGCGAAGACGTGCGCCTGATGCTGCTTCGGATCGTAGATCGCACAGGCCTGTTCCAGGTTTGCGCGAGCAGCGCCGAAATCGCCCTGCAGAAAAAAGCACACGCCCAGCGCACCATGTGCCTCCACGAGCATGCCTGGATCGTTCGCATCCCTGGCAATACCGAGCATCTGGTTGCTCAGATCGGTCGCGATTGCATACTCGCCGCGCACCACATGGTGTATCCGCAAGCCCAACTGCGTCGCAAAGCGTTGCGATGCCTCACCGGTCCGCTCGCATAACTCGAGCGCGCGCCTGTATGTCACGCCCACCTCTGTCGCGCCATACCCACGGACATCCATCAAGACTGGCCCAAGGGAAAGCAGCAGCGTCAGTTCCCAATGCGCATGCATCGGTGTATCCGGCAAACGCTCGAGCAGCGCAAGCGCCGCTCCGAGGTGATTCATTGCATCGGGGTGGGCGGCATGACGTAGCGCCTGCTGCGCCGCACGATGCAGATATTCGACAGCCTTGGGAATGTTTCCGCTCTGACTGTAGTGGTGCGCAAGTTCGCTGCAGTAATCGGCGATGCGCGTCGGGAACAGCACCTCGATCGCCTGCGCAGTGCGCTCGTGCAGGGTGGTACGCCGCTCCGTGAGCAACGAGCGCCCGGCCACTTCCTGAGTCAACGCGTGTTTGAATGAATAATTGACCTCGGGAAAGGCGGGTCGCTCGTAGATGAACTCCGCGGCTTCCAGATGCGCGAGCAGCCGACGCAGTTCATCGTCCCGCGCCGGCGCTTCACTGCAAATTCGCCGGATCAGGCTGAACGGAAACTCGTGGCCTATCACTGCGAGCGCCTGCAGCAGTTCCTTTTCCTCGATGGGAAGCCGATCGATCCGGGCAGCCAGCACACCCTGCACGGTGGTGGGAATGTGCAGCGTCGCCGGGGTCTCCACGATGCGGTAATGCCCGGCATCGCCGAGCAGCGATTTCTCTTCGACAAGCGTCTGGACCACTTCCTCCATGAAAAACGGGTTGCCCTCCGTCTTCTCCAGAATGAGCTGCTTTAGAGGCACGAGTGTGCGATCTTCGCCGAGCAGCGCCGTAAGCAGTCCTTGAGCATCGGATGGCCCCAGCGGTTCGAGACGGATTTTGCTGCAATGAACCGCGCGGTCCCACGCGGGCCGATACTCGGGCCTGTAGTTCACCAACAGGAGTATCCGCTCGTCCGGCACGTGGTCGACCAGGTATGCGAGGAAGGCTTCTGTCTCACGGTCCAGCCATTGCAGATCCTCGAACAGCAAATGGACCGGCTGATTCCGGCTCTCTCGCGCGAGAAGCTTCCTGATCGCGTCGAAGGTACGGTCGCGCCGGATCTGCGGATCCATCTCGACCAGTATCGCCCCGCACTCACCTATTCCAAGCAGATAGAGGACGTATGGCACGAGGTCCTCGAAACTGCGCTCGAGCGTGAGCGCCTTGCCGATGACCTTTTCCCGGCAGCGCCGCTCGTCGTCCTGCGTCGTGATCTGGAAATAGTTCTTCAGGAGTTCGATGAGCGGCAAATTGGGAAACGCCTTGCCGTGCGAGACCGAAAACGTTTCCAGCACCAGCGCGCCACGCCGTGAACGCTCCTTGAACTCGTGAAAAAGGCGAGACTTTCCGACGCCCGCTTCCCCCACCACGCCGACCACGCGCCCATGCCCGCTCCTCATTGCCTCCAGCGCCCGGTTCAGATGGTCCATTTCCGTTTCACGGCCGACGAACCGCGCGAGACCGCGATGCGCCGCCAGCTGCAGGCGCGTGCGCAACGCCCCCAGGCCAAGCACCTCGTATACGCACAGCGGCGCCGGAATTCCCTTGAGTTGCGTTGCCCCGAGCGCCTTGAACTCGAAATAGCCTTCGGCCAGCTTATGGGTGGACTCGCTGACGAGAATCGACGTGGGCGTGGCGATTCCCTCGATCCGCGACGCGATGTGGATCGTATGCCCGAGCGGATCGTATTCGGTGTGCAAGTCGTCGGTGCGGATGGAGCGGACGACGACCTCGCCCGTATGAACGCCGACGCGAATTTGCAGAGGAATGCCTTCCCGCAGACGAATGCGGTCGCCATGCTGCCGCATCGCCTGCTGCATGCGCAATGCAGCGAAAAGCGCTCGCTGCGCATGGTCTTCGTGGGCGATCGGTGCGCCGAACAGCGCGAGGATGCCATCGCCGAGCGATTTCGCTACGTACCCTTCGTAGTAGTGGACAGCTTCCATCATCAGCTCGACCACGGGGACGATCAAGCGATGCGCCACTTCGGGATCGAGATCGTGGATCAACGCGGTCGACCCGGCCATGTCGGCAAACAGCGCGGTAACGGTCTTGCGCTCGCCGGCGGGCTCGCCGCGCGCTTCCATGGCCGCGTGTTCGGCACGGATCCGCTCGGCGAGATGATCGGGCGTGTAATGAATGGGGGGTGGCGGCGGCTCCCGACCCGATGGTCGAGAAAATGACGGCGCAGCGGCGGGTGTAGCCAGCGACGCCCCGCAATTGCTGCAGAAGCGGGCTGCCGGCTCGGCCTCATGTCCGCAGTGCGGACAAGTGTGGCACAGCACGGCCTGACACTCCTGGCAGACCCTCGCACCGGGAGGATTCTCGGATCCGCATATTGTGCAGCGCATAAAACCCTCTTTCTGCCAAGGGTCGATATCAGAACATTATGCGCCACTATCTGCGGGTATTCAGGCCTGCGAGCGTGATCATGCATGCCGACAAGAGAAGAAACCAATGGCTCGACGGTAGTAGATCCGGTGGTCGAGCGTACCTTCGCATGGCTTCACAACTTCAGACGCCTGCGCATCCGGTTTGAATGCCTCGCGGCGATCCATGAAGCATTCGTGAAAATCGCCGCCTGCATCATTTGCTGGCAACGGCCTCAAAATTCATTTTGTTAGAGCTTCTTGGCGCGGCGTGCGACGCTCGACGATCGGTGCATGGCCGAACGCCCGCATTCGGCACCGCTGTTGATCACTGATTGAGATAGCGCTCGGACGGTGCGCCGGCCGGCGCACAATGCCAATACCGGCGGGCCTTCGCGACGAGAGCGGTATCGCTGCGCGAGCGCTTTCCGCTCGAGCGAGACACAGCGCGGCATGCGCAGGATCGAGGGAAAATCCTGAAAAGCCGCCCGTTTTTCCGCATCGACTTTCCGAACGCGATACGGCAGCCGTGCCGGACATGACGCGCTTGGCCTATGATTCGGGCCGAGGGCAACGCCCGAGAGCGTGCAATGGCATTCACGGGAAATCGCCACGCACTCAACGCGTCGCAACGCATGCGACACGGCCGTCACCGCATTCATGGAGCACCATGTACACGCGCAACGAAGACCTCGAACATTTCATCGCCATCGCCCGGGCCCTGTTTCAGTCGCCCAGGCTGCCGGATGCGACCCGCCACGCAGCGGCGCAGGTTTTCGCTCGCCTCGAGCATCCGTCTCACGACGGCATGCGTGCCGCGAAACGATATCCGGCCTGCGACCTCCTCGATTCCGCGCTTGCGCCCCTTCTTGACGATTCGTCGGACCTGCGCGCCGCGGCACGCGCGCTCAAGACGCTCGAACCCTCGCTGGGCTGGCAACGACGAACGTCGGGGTTGAACGGGAGCGAAGATTACGTCGAGAAGCACGTGAACGGGATGATTTGCGGGCCGGGCGGGATGGAGAGCCGTTACGACGTTCAGCTCGGGTTTTCGTTGATCGCGCCCTTTACCCGCTACCCCGATCACCAGCATCTGCCGGAAGAGGCGTACGTGCTGCTGTCCGCGGGTGAATTTCGCCAGCGGGACGGCGCGTGGTTCGATCCGGGCATCGGCGGCGGGCTGCACAACACGCCCAATATCGTGCATGCGATGCGCTCGGGCAGCGCGCCGTTTCTCGCGATGTGGTGCCTCTTGCCTTGAGCCGGGCGTCGGGCGTCGGGTTCGCAGCCGATCGCGGATTGCCCCCGCGATCGGCATACCAAGGTCCGCTCCCGATAAATGCGGGCTTTTATCGGTTGCCGACGCCATGCGCCGATATTGCGCAACAATTCGCGCCAGTCATTACAAATTCGATTTATTTATAATAGAAACCAGAATAAATTATTTACCGCCGATCCTGACTTTAAAAATCCATCGCATACAATATAGTTGTCGATCCGGGGAATCCCGACTGCACACGATCGACATTCCGTTTCAATTCCCGATATTGTTTTAGAAAAATAGCGAAGGAGAAACGATCATGGCTCAAGTTACACTGTGGGGCAGCGTGCAGGGCAACGGCACGGTCGTGGATGGCTCGGGCGGATTCACCGTGAAACGCGAAAGCACCGGCACGTACCAGCTCTCGTTCAATACCGCATTCATCAAAACGCCCGCGATCGTCGGCTCGCAATGGGGATACGGCGGCGGGCAAAACACGCTGGACAACGTGATCTTTCCGGCACTTTCCGGCAGCGGAGCCACGATTCAAACCGGCGACGCAAACGGAAAATATTCCGACCGGAATTTCAGCTTCGTCGTTATCGGCTCGATCAGCTAAAAATCGACCGATCTGCATTCCTTCCGGCAACCGGGGGTCTTATTACAATTAATTTCCGGAAAGCCCGAAATAAATGCAGCTTCCATGGCACTTGTCACATTGGCGAGTCCAGGACGCCGGGATGAAGAAAACGAAATCGCTGTATCGCGGACCCCGATTCCCGGCGTCCTTCATCGGCCATGCAGGCCGCCGGTGTTTTCGTCTCCGGCACGGCTTGCGCGACATCAGGGAGCGACCGTTCGAACCACAATCGCGCGTTCCGGCGCGAGACGAGGCTCGGCTTCCGCCGCCGGCGCGAGCAGGCGCTGCGGCAGCTCGCGCTCAAGCGCCTCGCACATGGCGAGCGGGTGCCGACCGTCGCGATGGATCACGGCTATAGAAGCCAAAACACGTTTCCGCCATGTTCAAGCGGCATTTCGACGTGTCGCCGTCGGCGTTTCATGCGTAGTGCGTGTTCGGCTCGACGGCAGCACTACCGCGCCGCAATCCCCGCGATAAAAAACACGCACGCAGCCGCCGACGCCACCGTGCGCACGTGATTCCACATCGTCCAGTCGTGCACGTAGCGCGTCCACAGCGCCGCGCCTTGCGCGGTCGCCGGATCGGCCGCGGCGAGCGCATCGTTGAGCGGCACGTTGACGGCCATCGTCACCGCGAACATGCCGGCCACGTAGAGCACGCCGCCCGCGAGCGCCGCCATCGCGCCCGGCCGATCGCGATCGAACAGCGCGAGCACGGCCAGCGCGAGCGCCATCAGCGTCGTGCCGAGGAACAGCGGCATGAACGGCGAACGCACGATGTCGACGTTGATCGCATTCATCGCGGCCGCGCCGGCCTGCGGCGCGATCCGTCCGAGCGACGTCATCACGAACGTCGAGAACGCGAAGTACACGCCAGCCATCAGCCCGCAGCCGATGGCCGCCCCCCACAGCAATGCGGAAGTCACGAACGCGATCATGGTCACGCGCTCCACACGCCGGTCGCGGCCATCGCACGCGCATAATCGGCGAAATCGCGCGCCGGCCGCCCGAGCGTGTCGTCGATGCCGTGCGCCACCGCGCTGTTGCGCCCGTCGAGCACCGTGCCGAACAATTCGTCGAGCAACTCGACGACCGGCTCCGGCACGCCGACCTCACGCAGCCCCGCGACGAACGCATCGGGCGGAATCTCGCGATACACGATCGGCCGGCCGGCGGCCCGCGCGATTTCGCCGACGGCTTCGGCGAACGTCAGCGCGCGCGGGCCCGTGACCTCGATCACGCGATCCGCGAACCGGGCATCGGTGAGCGCGGCCACGGCCACGTCCGCGATGTCGTCCGCATCGACGAACGGCTCGCGCACCGCACCGGCCGGCAGCGCGACCTCGCCGGCCAGCACGCCGTCGAGCAGGTAGCCCTCGGAGAAGTTCTGGTTGAACCAGCTCGCACGCACCACGCCCCAGCCCACGCCCGACGCCTGCAGCGCGGCCTCGGCGGCCTGCGCGCGGGGCTCGCCGCGCCCGGACAGCAACACCACGCGCTCGACGCCGCTTTCACGCGCGAGCCGTGCGAATGCGGCAATCGCTTCCACCGCGCCTTCGACGGCCAGGTCCGGCTGGTAGGTCACGTACGCGGCCGACACGCCGTCGAGCGCGGCGGGCCACGTCGCGGGCTCGGTCCAGTCGAAGCGGGCAGCCGACGTGCGCGACACGGGCCGGGTAGCGATGCCGCGTGTGCGCAGCCGTGCATCGACGCGGGCGCCCGTCTTGCCCGAGCCGCCGACGATGAGGATGGGAAGTGCCGACATGTGCGTCTCCTTTTCTCTCTCAAATGCGAGAATTTCTCGCGTTTTAAAAACACGATAGACTCTCGCATTTGCAACGTCAAGTTTTTCCGGAGGCGGCATGGGCCGACAAAAATCGGGGCAGAACGACGCGCCCGAAGCGGCGGCAGCGGACGCGCCGGCGCGCGCGCGGCTCGTGCCGACGCAGCAGCGCAGCCGCGAGCGGTTCGAGCGCATCCTCGCGTGTGCGTCGGACGTGATGATCGAGAAAGGCTGCGACGCGTTCCGGATGAGCGACATCGTCGAACGCACCGGCATCTCGTTCGGTTCGCTGTATCAGTACTTTCCGGACAAGGCGGCCGTGATCGGCACGCTCGCGGAACGCTACAACGCCGTCGGGCACGACTGCGTGCGGCGCGATCTCGCCGCGATGAAGACGCTCGACGACCTGCACGGCACGCTTGCCCGCATCACGGACAGCTACTACCGGATGTTCGTCGACGAGCCGCTGATGCGCGACATCTGGCGCGCGACGCAGGCCGACCGCGCGCTGCAGGAACTCGACCGGGCGGACGGCGAGTTTCTGGCCGCGCTGTTAGCGGATGCATTGGGAGACGTGGCGCCCGACACGACACGCGCGCAGCGGCGCGCGTTCGCCGAGCTGATGATGATCCAGATCGCGGCGGCCGTGCGCCACGCGATCACGCTGCCGCCGAAGACGGCGCGGCAGATCCTCGCGATGTTCAAGCGGATGTTGCCGCGGGATCTGGCGGTGCTGGACGCGTAGTCGCACCGCTTAATGCACGCGGCCGCGCTGAGGCGGCCGCGCGACGAAGTGGCATGGTGTGCCGCTTACTTGCTGTAGTCGTACACCCCGCGCCCCGTCTTCCGCCCGAGCCGCCCTGCCGACACCATCTCGCGCAGCAGCGGGCACGCACGATACTTGGGATCGCCGAAGTCCTTCACGAACACGTCCATCACCGCGAGACACACGTCGAGGCCGACGAGGTCGGCCAGTGCGAGCGGCCCGATCGGGTGGTTCGCGCCGAGCTTCATCCCCGCGTCGATCTCCTCGGCCGACGCGATGCCTTCGGCCAGCACGAAGAACGCCTCGTTGATCATCGGCACGAGGATTCGGTTCACGACGAAGCCCGGCGAATTGCGCACGCCGATCGGCGACTTGTCGAAACGCTCGGTCAGTTCGCGCACGGCCGACGCGGTCGCGTCGCTCGTCTGCAGCCCGCGGATGATCTCGACGAGCGGCATCAGCGGCACCGGATTGAAGAAGTGCATGCCGACGAAGCGCGCCGGATCGGCGAGCGGCGCCGCGAGCGCGGTGATCGAGATCGACGACGTGTTGGTCGCGACGATCGCGTCGGGCCGCGCGACGGCCTCGATCTGCTTCAGGATGCGGCCCTTCAGTTCGACATTCTCGGTCGCGGCTTCGATCACGATGTCGGCCGATGCGAGCTTCGCGTAGTCGGTCGACGTCGTGATGCGCGCCAGCGCCGCATCGCGTGCGGCCGCGTCGAGCTTGTCCTTCGACACGAGCCGCTCGAGGCTGCCCTTCAGCGTCGCGATGCCCTTGTCGAGCGCAGCGTCGCTGACGTCGATCATCACGACGTTGAATCCCGCAACGGCGGCGGTCTGCGCAATGCCGTTGCCCATGGTTCCGGCGCCCACGACGCCGACGATTTCGATGGCCATGAAGTTTCCTGTGTGTTCGGGTGCTGAGTGTCCGATTATCAGATGTTCTCGAAGATCGCAGCAATCCCCTGGCCGCCGCCGATACACATCGTCACGAGCGCGTAACGCCCGCCGGTGCGCTTCAGCTCGTACAGCGCCTTGACCGTGATCAACGCACCGGTCGCGCCGATCGGGTGACCGAGCGAGATGCCCGACCCGTTCGGATTGACCTTCGCGGGATCGAGGCCGAGTTCCTGCGTGACCGCGCAGGCCTGCGCGGCGAACGCCTCGTTCGCCTCGATCACGTCGAGATCGGTGATCTTCAAGCCCGCGCGTTCGAGCGCCTTCTGCGTGGCCGGCACCGGGCCGATGCCCATATACGCCGGATCGACGCCCGCGTGCGCATACGCGACGAGGCGTGCGAGCGGCTTCACGCCCTGCGCGCGTGCGGCGTCCGCGCTCATCATCAGCACGGCCGCGGCCGCGTCGTTGATGCCCGATGCGTTGCCGGCCGTCACGGTGCCATTCTCCTTCGCGAACACCGGGCGCAGCTTCGTGAAATCGTCCGCGCTCGCGTCGTGACGCACGTGCTCGTCGGTGTCGAACGCGACCTCGCCCTTCTTCGTGCGGATCGCGATCGGCAGGATCTGATCCTTGAAGCGCCCTTCCGCGATCGCGCGCGCCGCGCGACGATGCGATTCGAGCGCGAGCGCATCCTGCGCGTCGCGCGAGATGCCGTACTTGCGTGCGACATTCTCGGCCGTCACGCCCATGTGGATCGTCTGGAACGGGTCGTGCAGCGCGCCGAGCATCATGTCGACGAGCTTGCCGTCGCCCATGCGCTGGCCGAAGCGCGCGGCCGGCACGGTGTACGGCGCGCGGCTCATGCTCTCCGCCCCGCCGCCGATCGCGACGTCGGCATCGCCGAGCATGATCGTTTGCGCGGCCGATACGATCGCCTGCAGGCCCGAGCCGCACAGCCGGTTCACGTTCATCGCGGGCGTGTGCTGTGCGACGCCGCCGTCGATCGCCGCGACGCGCGACAGATACATGTCCTTCGGCTCCGTGTTCACGACGTGGCCGAACACGACATGCCCGACCGCATCGCCCGGCACGTTCGCGCGCGACAGCACTTCGCGCACGACCTTCGCACCGAGCTCGGTCGGCGAGAAATCCTTCAGGCTGCCGCCGAAATCACCGATCGCGGTACGGACACCGCTCACCACCACGACTTCTTTCGCTGCATTGCTCATCGTCTGCTCCGGTTCGTTCGCGCACGCATGCGCGCTGATGCGTTACATGTTCGGATAATTCGGCCCGCCGCCGCCTTCGGGCGTGACCCACACGATGTTCTGCGTCGGGTCCTTGATGTCGCAGGTCTTGCAGTGCACGCAGTTCTGCGCGTTGATCACCAGCCGATCGCTGCCGTCGTCGTTCTTCACGAACTCGTACACCGCCGCCGGGCAGAAGCGCGCCTCCGGCCCCGCGTACGTGCGCAGGTTCACGTTCACCGGCACGCTCGCATCCTTCAGCGTCAGGTGCGCCGGCTGGTTCTCCTCGTGGTTCGTGTTCGAGATGAATACCGACGACAGCCGGTCGAACGTCAGCTTGCCGTCCGGCTTCGGATACTCGATCGGCTCGCACTGCGACGCCGGCTTCAGCATCTCGTGGTCCGCGTGCTGGTGATGCAGCGTCCACGGTACGTTGCCGCCCATCACCTTCTGCTCGAGCCCGACCATCAGCGTGCCCAGGTACAGCCCCTTGGCCATCCACTGCTTGAAGTTGCGCGCGCGGTACAGCTCCGTGTACAGCCACGACTGCTTGAACGCGTCCGGGTACGCGTTGAGTTCGTCCGACTGACGGCCGGCCTGCACCGCGTCGAACGCGGCATCGGCCGCCAGCATGCCGGTCTTGATCGCCGCGTGGCTGCCCTTGATCCGCGAGGCGTTCAGGAAGCCCGCGTCGTCGCCGATCAGCGCGCCGCCCGGGAACACCGTCTTCGGCAGCGACAGCAGCCCGCCCGCGGTGATCGCGCGCGCGCCGTACGACACGCGCTTGCCGCCTTCCAGGAACGCGCGGATCGACGGATGCGTCTTGTAGCGCTGGAATTCCTCGAACGGCGACAGGTACGGGTTCGTGTAGCCGAGGCCCACCACGAAGCCGACCACGACCTGATTGTTGTCCATGTGGTACAGGAACGAGCCGCCGTACGTATCGGACTTCAGCGGCCAGCCGGCCGTATGGATCACGAGGCCCGGCTTGTGCTTCGCGGGATCGATTTCCCACAGCTCCTTGATGCCGATCCCGTACGCCTGCGGATCGGCGTTCGCGTCGAGCTTGAACTTCGAGATCAGCTGCCGGCCCAGATGGCCGCGGCAGCCTTCGGCGAACAGCGTGTACTTCGCGTGCAGCTCCATGCCGAGCTGGAAGTTCTCGGTCGGCTCGCCGTCCTTGCCCACGCCCATGTTGCCGGTCGCGACACCCTTCACGGAGCCGTCGTCGTGATAGAGAATCTCGGCGGCCGGGAAGCCCGGGAAGATCTCGACACCCAAGGCTTCCGCCTGCTGGCCGAGCCAGCGCGTGACGTTGCCCAGCGAGATCACGTAGTTGCCGTGGTTCTTGAAGTTCTCGGGCAGCGCCCAGTTCGGCGTGGTCACCGCGCTCTTCTCGGACAGGAACAGGAAGCGGTCTTCCGTCACCTCGACGGTGAGCGGCGCGCCCTGTTCCTTCCAGTCGGGAAACAGTTCGGCGATCGCGCGCGGGTCCATCACCGCGCCCGACAGGATGTGCGCGCCGATCTCGGAACCCTTCTCGAGCACGCACACGCCGATCTCGGTGCCTTTCTCGGCGGCCAGCTGCTTGAGCCGGATCGCCGCCGACAGCCCGGCGGGGCCGCCGCCGACGATCACGACGTCGTATTCCATCGATTCGCGCGGGCCGTATTGCGCAAGCAAGTCCTGTGTGGTCAAAATCCTGTCTCCTCCTGCGTCCCGACCGTCAGCCGGTCAGAACTGGTCTTCCGTCAACGCGAGCACGCTCTCGTTGCCCTTCGCGCCGACGATCGACGCTTCGAGCGCGCCGGCCTGCACGAGAATGTGCTCCGCATAGCATTGCGCGATCGCGATCTTCGCGTCGAAGAACGCCGGATCGTTCGCGCGGTTCGCCTGCGCGGCCACCAGCGCGCGCGCCATCTGCCACCCGCACAGCACCACGCCCGCCAGCTTCAGATACGGCACGCTGCCCGCGAACACCGCGTTCGGGTCCTGCTTCACGTTCGCCACCACGTAGTCCACCACCGACGACAGCGCGCGCGCACCCTTTTCCAGCTGCGCCTTCATCGACGCGGCCGCCGCGCCGTCCAGCCTGCCCAGCGCTGCCACCGTGTCGCCGATCTCCGCGATCAGCGCCTTCGCCACCGCGCCGCCGTCGCGCATCGTCTTGCGGCCCACCAGGTCGTTCGCCTGGATCGCCGTCGTCCCTTCGTAGATCGCCAGGATCCGCGCATCGCGGTAGTACTGCGCCGCACCCGTCTCCTCGATGAAGCCCATCCCGCCGTGCACCTGCACGCCCAGGCTCGCAACATCGTTCACCATCTCCGTGCTCCAGCCCTTCACGACCGGCACCAGATATTCGTAGATTGCCTGATGACGGCCACGCGTCGCCTCGTCCGAATGGCGGTGGGCAATGTCGCTGTGCGCGGCTGCCACATACGCCAGCGCCCGCGCGCCTTCGGTCAGCGCACGCATCGTGCCGAGCATGCGGCGCACGTCCGGGTGATGGATGATCGTCACCGGCTGCTTCGCGGAGCCGTCCACCGGGCGGCTCTGCACGCGCTCCTTCGCGAACGCCGCCGCCTTCTGGTACGCACGGTCGGCCACGCCGATCCCCTGCATCCCGACCCCGAAGCGCGCCGCGTTCATCATGATGAACATGTACTCGAGGCCGCGGTTCTCCTCGCCGACCAGGTAGCCGATCGCGCCGCCGTGATCGCCGTATTGCAGCACCGCCGTCGGGCTCGCCTTGATCCCGAGCTTGTGCTCGATCGACACGCAGTGCACGTCGTTGCGCGCGCCCAGCGAGCCGTCCTCGTTGACCATGAACTTCGGCACGATGAACAGCGAGATGCCCTTCACGCCTTCCGGCGCGTTCGGCGTGCGTGCCAGCACCAGGTGGACGATGTTGTCCGCCATGTCGTGCTCGCCCCACGTGATGAAGATCTTCGTGCCGAACACCTTGTAGGTGCCGTCGCCCTGCGGCTCCGCGCGCGAGCGCACCAGCGCCAGATCGGAGCCCGCCTGCGGCTCGGTCAGGTTCATCGTGCCCGTCCATTCGCCCGAGATCAGCTTCGGCACATAGCGCTGCTTCTGCTCGTCGGTGCCGGCCGTCAGCAGCGCCTCGATCGCGCCGTCGGTCAGCAGCGGGCACAGCGCGAACGACAGGTTCGACGCGTTCAGCATCTCGATGCACGGCGTCGCGATCAGCTTCGGCAGCCCCTGGCCGTCGTACTCGGCCGGATGCTGCAGCCCCTGCCAGCCGCCTTCGACGAACTGGCGGAACGCGTCGCCGAAGCCCGGCGTCGCGGTCACGACACCGTCCTTCCAGCTGCTCGGGTTGCGGTCGCCTTCGACGTTCAGCGGCGCCAGCACCTCGCCGCAGAATTTCGCGGACTCGTCGAGCACGGCCTGCGCCGTGTCGTAACCGGCATCCTCGAAGCCCGGCAACTGCGCGACGGCGTCGATACCCGCGAGTTCCTTCAGCACGAACAGCATGTCCTTGACGGGGGCGTTATAGCTCATGGTCGATGTTCCAAATCAGGCAGTGAATGAGGCGTGCTACCGGGCCGGTACGGCAGAACCGGCCGGACCCGGGCGACGACGTGACCCATCGTAATGCCGCGATGGCCGATTCCCGTTGTCATATCCGGCCCACATGGTGACAAAATCGGCCACGGGTTGCGTGGGCGCGGCCGGAAACGGCCGGCTGGATAAGGGTTTGGCCTGAGCCGGTTTCGATGAAAACGGTGAGCAATCGATGTGCCGGCCGGTGGGGCCGAAGCGACGCAGCATGCCGGCGGCAACGGGAGCCGGTTATGGGAATCGCCTATGGGAGCCGGCCATGGGAGCGAACAAAGGAAGCCGGTTATGGGAACCGGTTTGAAAAAAGCGCACTACGCGCGCCGCCGATATGTCCCCGGCGTACTCCCCGTCCAGTGCCGGAACGCGCGATGAAACGCACTCGGATCGTCGAAGCCGATATCGGCGCCGATCGCCGCGATCGTGTCGGGCGTATCGGTCAGCCGCTGAATCGCGATGTCGCGCCGCAGTTCATCCTTGAGCGCCTGGAACGTCGTCCCTTCGGCGGCAAGGTGGCGGCTCAGCGTGCGCACCGAGCAATGCAGGTGCTCGGCCGCCTGGTCGATCGCGGGCAGGTCGGGCAGCGCCGCCGACAAGTACTGCCGCACGCGATGGCACACGAGCTGTTCGCTGAACGATTCGAAGATCCAGTCGCCGGGCGCGCGCGCGAGAAACTTGCGCAGGTTGCGCTTGCTCTGCCGGATCGGCGCATCGAGGTAGTCCGCGCTGAAGCGCATCAGCGTGCGCTCGCAGTCGAACTGCACGGAGCCGGTGAAGAAGTACAGGTGGTCGACCGCATGGCGCGGCCGCGGGCACGCGAACTCGATCCGCAGCAGCGGGATCTTCTGCCCGATCAGCCAGGAACACACGCCGTGCACGAGCTTGAGCATCAGCTCCTGACCGAGCGCGCCGATCGGGCCGATGGCCTCGTTCGGGCGCAGCAGCACCTGTGCGACGAGACCGTCGCGCTTCGATTCGACGAAGAAGTCGTCGAGCAGGATATGGAAGAACTGGCCGAAGCGATGCAGCGCCGTTTCGAGGTTGCGCGCATCGAGCAGGCTCAGGCACAGATACTTCAGCGTGCCGCCGCGCAGCGGGCGCGAGAAGATGCCGGGCATCTCGTCGTCGAGGTCGATCGCGAGCGTGCGGTACAGCGTCGAGAACTGCTCCTCCGTCACGCGCGCATGCGGCTCGCCGAGCAGCTCGATCGGAATGCCGGCCCCGCGCAGATAGCGTTCGACCACGTCGCGCTGTGCGCCCGCGCTCGCGAGGAAACCGTTGACGAGCGAGATCGGCACCGTCGCGCTCGGCGACGGCAGCGCACGCCCGGGCCGGGCGGAAAGTGAATCTGAGCCGGTCATCGCGTCCCCGTCGATCGAACCGCTCGCATTGTACTTGAGCGGCCCGCGCGTCACCTTCGGGGCCTTCGGCGCGCCGGGCCGCGCCGCCGCGGCCGCGCGGCGCTTCGGCGCCATCAGTCGGTGCGGCTGAGTTCCCGGCGCAGGATCTTGCCGACCGTCGACTTCGGCAGCCGGTCGACGAAGCGGACGAGCTTCGGCACCTTGTAGGCCGCGAGGCTCGCGCGGCAATGCGCGACGAGCTGCGCCTCCGTCACGTCGGCATCCGGCGCCAGCACCACGAACAGCTTGACGGCCTCGCCGGTGCGCGCGTCCGGCACGCCGATGCATGCGCATTCGGCAACGCCCGGCAGCGCGGTCGCGACGGCTTCCACCTCGTTCGGGTACACGTTGAAGCCCGACACGATGATCATGTCCTTCTTGCGGTCGACGATCCGCAGGAAGCCGGCTGCGTCGAACACGCCGACGTCGCCGGTGCGGAAATAGCCGTCCGCCGTGAACGCGGCCGTATTCGCTTCCGGCTTCTGCCAGTAGCCGGTCATCACCTGCGGCCCCTTCACGCAGATCTCGCCCGCTTCGCCGATCGCGACCTCGCGATCCTGATCGTCGAGCAGCTTCACGTCGGTCGACGGCAGCGGCAGGCCCGTGGTGCCCGTGAACGCGTCGATCGATTGCGGGTTGAACGACACGACCGGCGACGTTTCCGACAGCCCGTAGCCCTCGCGGATAAAGTTGCCCGTCACCGCCTTCCAGCGCGACGAGATCACGTCGATCACCGCCGCGCCGCCGCCGGCCGACAGCTTCAGCCGCGACCAGTCGACTTCCTTCAGGCGCGGATGGCCGGCGAGCCCCGCGTACAGCGTGTTCACGCCGACGAACACGGTCGGCCGCGCGGCCTTCAGCACGTCGATGAACGCGTCCATGTCGCGCGGGTTCGCGACGAGCCAGTTCTGCGCGCCGATCGCGAAGTAGGACAGGAAGTTCACCGTCAGCGCGAAGATGTGGTACAGCGGGATCGCGGTGACGACGACTTCCTCGCCCGGCACCCGCGCGGCCGCCACGATCGCCGCGAACTGTTCGATGTTCGCGACGAGGTTGCGGTGCGACAGCGCGGCGCCCTTCGACAATCCGGTCGTGCCGCCCGTGTATTGCAGCAGCAGCAGGTCCGCGCCGCCCAGCGCGACCGGCTCGCACGCGAGCGATTCGCCTGCGGCGATCGCGTCCGCGAGCGCGATCGAACCGGGCGGCAGCGCGTCGCACGCACCGGCCGGCGCGTCGACCACGCCCAGATCGCCGCGCCCCACGCTCAGCACCGTACGCACGCGCGTGCCGCCGACCACGTCGGCGAACGTGCCCATCGACCCGCCGCACACCACGGCGACCTCGACGCCCGCGTCGTTGAGCTGATGCTCGAGTTCGTGCGCAGTGTAGTGCGGGTTCACGTTGACCTGGATCGCGCCGATCCTCGCGACGGCGACGAACACGACAGGAAACGCGAGCACGTTGGGCAGCATCACGGCCACGCGATCGCCCTTGCGGACCCCGACGACCTGCTGCAGATACGCGGCCAGCGCGGTCGACAGGCGATCGACGTCCGCATAGGTCAGCGTCTGGCCCGACGCGCGGAACGCCGGCTTGTCGGCGAACCGGCGCATCGCGTCGTCCAGCAGCGCATTCATCGAGGGATGGCGATCGGCGTCGATCTCGGCGGGGATCGCGCCATATGACGCGGTCCAGTGTCTGTTCGTCATGTCTCGCTCCTGGAGGACAGCGCACTGCCCGGCCGGGAACCGCCCCGGGCCGGCCTCGCGCCGTTCGCACGGCGGCCTGCACGCCTGGGTGGCGCGGGCCGTCGCCTGATCGGCGACTATCGCCCGCGCGACGCGCTTTGAAAATGATTCGGCCGGCCGAAAAGATGATCGAAACGGACACGACACCGGCGGCCTGCCGGTCGCCAGGCCCATCCGTCAGGCCGCGCACCGCGAGCAGGCCACGTGCGCCAGCCCGCATCAGGGTGAACCCTGTGGCGCCCGGAACCGTTCCCGCTCAGAATTGCGTTCCGTCAACGATATCGATTCGGACGCAGGACCCGTCATGCCGCGCAGTGTGCTCTTGAACCCGACGGCTGCCCGCGCAGACCGCCTGCCGGACGCCCCGCCCGCCCACGCATTGCGCGAGAAGCGCTTCTCGCCGGCCAAGCTGGCCGTGCTCGTCGCGGTCGCGGCGGAGGCCGGCCTCGACCCGGCCACGGTGCTCGACGGCACGGGCCTCGATCCGGCCGCCGTCGCCGATCCGTTCACGCTCACGTCGCCCGAGCAGTTCCTCCGCGCCGCGCGCAACGCGATCGGCCGTTACGACGGCACGGATCTCGGCGTGCGCGTTGGCCGCCAGCTGCACGCGTCGAGCTACGGAATGTACGGCTACGCGATGCTGTGTTCGGAATCGCTCGCGCACGCGTTCGACTCGGCGGTCAAGTATCACCGGCTCGCGAACGGCATGCTCGCGATCCGCTGGGTCGAACAGGGCGACACCGCATCGTGGCTGTTTCCGGACCGGCACGAAGTCGCGCTGCCCTGTCTCGACGAGCCGCTGTACCGCTTCCTGATCGACATGCAGTTCGCGCTGCACGTGACGATCATCAAGGACGTGATGGGCGCGTGGTGCGTGCCGGCGCGTGCGCAGTTCACGCAGCCGGAGCCGCCGCACGCGGCGCTGCTGTCCGACGCGCTCGAATGCCCGCTCGCGTTCGACCAGCCGCGCAACGTGCTCAGCTACCCGGCCGCGTGGCTCACGCGCGCACCGCAGCTCGCGAACCCGATCACCGCCGCGCAGGTGTCGTCGCACTGCGCGCGGCTGCTCGACGAACTGCGCACCCAGTCGGGCGTCACGCGCCGCGTCTACCAGGAACTCACGCGCATGCCGGGGCAGTTCCCGGACCTCGACGCGATCGCACAGACGCTGTGCATCACCGCGCGCACGCTGCGCCGCAAGCTCGAGGCCGAAGGCACGTCGTACAGTGAACTGCTGACGAGCGTGCGCAAGGCGCTGGCGATCGACTACCTGACCACGACCACGCTCAGCACCGAGGACATCGCGCTGACGCTCGGCTTCAGCGACGCGGTGGGGTTCCGTCACGCGTTCAAGCGCTGGACCGGCAGGACGCCGAGCGACGTGCGGCGCAAGCGCGGCAGCTGAACGCGGACGCCGACGCTGACGAATTTCAGCGCGCGTCGCCGGCCGCCGGCGACGCGACCGCCAGCGCAAATTCGAACACCGCGCCGCGCCCGGCCCGATCGACGAGCCGGATGCTGCTGCCGTTGAGCGCCAGCATCCGGTGCACGATCAGCAGGCCGAGCCCGCCGCTCGTCACCGTGCCGCCGCTCATCGGCCGCTGCGGCCGCTGGAACAGCCCTTCGCGGCGCGCCGCCGGAATCCCTTCGCCGGTATCCGACACGGTCACGACCACGCGGTCGCCCCGCGGCTCCAGCGCGACCTCGACCTCGCCGTGCGAAGGCGTGTGCCGCAGCGCGTTGTCGAGCAGGTTGGTCAGCACGCGCTCGATCATCCCGAGATCGGCCGACACGACCGGCACGCGCGGCGGGATCCGCGCATGCAGCGCGATGCCGCGCGCCTGCGCGGCCAGCTCGAATTTCTGGAACACGTCCTGCACGAGATCGACGAGCGAGAACGGCTCGCGCTCGGCCTGCACGCCGCCCGATTCGAGCCGCGCGAGCTCGAACAGCGCCTGCGCGAGCCGGCCGACCTTCGCGCTCTGCGCGAGCGCGATCGACAGGTAGCGCCGCCGTTCGGGTTCGGCGAGCGCGTCGGACTTCAGCGACAGGGTCTCCAGATAGCCGTGCAGCGACGTGAGCGGCGTGCGCAGGTCGTGCGAGATGTTCGTGATCAGTTCGCGCCGCTGCTGGTCCTGGTGCGTCAGCGCGCGCCACTGTTCGCCGATCCGGTCGGCCATCTGCGCGAACGCGGATTCGAGCACGACGATGTCGTCGCCGCGCCGGCCCGGCGGCGAGCGCGGCACCGACGGCTGCGTGTCGGGCACGCCGTTCGCGTCGAAACGTCGCATCGCGTCCGTCAGCCGGCGCAGCGGGCGCGTGATGAAGCTGAACGCGGTGAGGCCCGCGAGCAGCCCGAGCAGCGCGACGACCGCCATCGACCACAACGTCGTGCGCAGCACGTTGCCGGCGTCGACGCGCGCGGCCAGCCGGTCGTGCGCCTCGCCGAGCAGCACCACGTAGATATAGCCCGACGGCGGCTGCCCGGCGCGCTGCAGCGGCGCGGCGCTGAACACCTTGCGCGCGTCGGGGCTGCGCGGATCGTCGCCGAGGATCGGCAGCGGCTGGCCCGCGATGAAACGCTGCACGGGAGCAAGATCGACGCGGTCGCGCTTCACATGGCCGGGCGGCGCATCGTCGCCCTTGATCCGCCCCGCGTTGTCGAGCAGGTACACCTCGACGCTCGGGTTCACGCCCATCAGCTGGCCGAACAGCGTGCGCACGGCGTCGGGGCGCAGCCCGTTCGCGTCCATCAACGGCGCGCTGTTGGCGATGTTGGCGGCCAGGTCGCGCGACAGCCCCTGCACGACTTCCTTCTCGCGCATGTCGTTCGCGCGGATCTGCAGCCACGCCGACGCGCCCGAACACGCGAGCAGCAGGATCGAGAACACGAGCGACAGCCGCTGGGTGAGCGTGAATTTCATGACGCGTCCCGCTGGCCCGGCGCGGCGAGCTTGTAGCCGCGTCCCCACACGGTGAGGATCCGCACGGGCTCGGCCGGATCGGCCTCGATCTTCGCGCGCAGCCGGTTGATGTGGGTGTTGACCGTGTGTTCGTAGCCTTCGTGCCGGTAGCCCCACACGGCATTGAGCAGGTCCATCCGCGAGAACACCTTGCCCGGGTGCCGCGCGAAGAAATACAGCAGGTCGAATTCGCGCGGCGTGAGGTCGATGCGCGCGCCGTCGACGCTCGCCTCGCGCGCGATCGGGTCGATCGACAGCCCGGCGATGTCGAGCGTGCCCGCGTCGATCCGCGAATCGCGCGCGAGCGCATCGACGCGCCGCAGCAGCGCCTTCACGCGCGCGACGAGCTCGAGCACCGAGAACGGCTTCGCCAGATAGTCGTCGGCGCCGAGCTCGAGGCCGAGGATCCGGTGCACCTCGCTCGAGCGCGCGCTCGTGATGATGATCGGCGTGTAGCGCGTCATCGCACGCGCGCGCCGGCAGATTTCGAGGCCGTCGACGCCCGGCAGCATCAGGTCGAGGATCAGCGCGTCCCAGTTGCCCTGTTCGAGCAGGCGCAGCCCTTCGGCGCCGTCCGCGCTGTGCACGACTTCGTAGCGCTCGTCGCGCAGGTGCAGGCTCAGCACGTCGGCGATGTCGGCGTCGTCCTCGACGATCAGGATGCGTTTCGGATGGTCCATGGCGGTGGGCGGCGGCACGTCGGGCTCGGGTTCGGTAACGGTTGCGACAACGGTGGTCGGGATTGCCGGTTGCCGGGGGCGAATCGCGGCGCAACGCCGCGCTGCCGCCATTGTGCAAAATTTTGCGGCGGTGAGTGATCACAAATCATTTAACTTTGAACGATGCGTGCGCGGCGAACCAATAGCCGCAAGGCTTTTCGCTCCAGCGCTTGAAATGCAGTTTCCGTCATCCGGGTACGAACGCTAAATAAACCCTAACAAGCGGACGCTTCGGGAACGGCTGCCGGTGTGCGCGCTCAGGACGCTGCGCGGCGTCCCGCTGCCGTTGCGCCGGCAGGCGATCGAGGTGCCGCCGCCGCGGGGTGCACGGGCGACGGGGACGCTGCGGCGCCAGGCCCGGAAGGCGGCTGCGGAGCAGGCGTATGCGTCGCAGCCGGTGGCGACGAGGACGCTTGGCCGGCGCCGGCTCCCCCTGCCGAGCCTGACGCGGCGGAACCCGAAGCCGCAGGCGCGGCGCCGGGCGGCGGGCGCAGCCCGCCGTCGAGCGAGGTCCGGCGAGCTGCCAGGTCGGCCTGTTCGGCGCTGCGCAGAGCGGCGCGATCGGAGGACAGGCGCGCCGCTTCGGCATCCGGATTGATCGTGTTGACGCGGATGCGCTCGACGTCGCCCACGCCCGCCAGCCGGTTCAACGGCACGTAGTCCGTCCGAAACACCAGTTCGACGCCGCTGCTCAGGTTGACGTCGGCGTGCGAACTCTCGGTCGTCTGGGTCCGGTCGGTCGACACGTAGCCGATCGTGCTCTGCACATTGGCCTCCGCGCCCCAGGGCCCGAAGCGTGCGCCGCCGCTCACGCCCACCGTGTTGCGCGTGTCGAATTGCGAGCCGCGGTCGTTGGCGGCGGCGCTGCTCGCGTCGATATGGAAATTCATCGCGGCGTTGAGCCGCCCGCTCTCGATGACGATGCGCTGCAGGCCCATCTGCACCATCGTCGCGAGCAACTGCTGGCGGTTGCGGGCCAGCACCTGCTGCGCGAGCGGCACCAGGCGCTCGGGATCGGAAGCCGGGACCGCGTCGCCCGGCCCCATTCCCAGCGCGCTGCGCAGCGCCGCTTCGGCCGGCGGGGACGCGCCCGGGCGCAACGTCAGCCGGGTCGCGGCATCGCGCTCGGCCTGCAGCTCCTGCTGGCGCTGGCGGCGCTCGTCCGGCGGCAGACCCGCCAATTCGTCGGCATCGTCCGCGGCCTCGTCGTCGCCGGTGACCTGGTAGGCGGCGGGGAAATGCTCGGCCAGCCACTGCCGCGCGCCGGCGATGCCGACATTACTGTCCGCGAAGCCTTCGGTGGTCTGCGCGACGTTGCGGATCAGGTCGACGAACGCGGTCAGCTGCTGCTGGTTCGAATCGTTCATCGCCTTGAAGACACCCGTGATCAGCTCGGTCACGAAGCGCGGGAACGACACCGCGTTGAGCACCGCGCGGGTGGTGCCGGCCATCCGGTCGATGGCGGTGCCCGAATAGTCCGAGCCGGCGTTCTGCGCGACGGCCAGCGCCGCGCCGGGACGCGCCGCGAGCGCGTCGTGGTCGAGCGCGATCGAGCCGATCCGTACCAGTCCGGACGCGAGATCGCGGCGCGTGGCCGGATCGAGGGCGCCGAAGCCCTGCTGCGCGGACAGCAGTTCGCGGACACGGTGGCGAACGTCGGGCCGCAGCACCGGCGAACGCGCAGGGCGCGCGGCCGCCGCCATCTCAACGGCTCCGCCGCGCGTCGCGCGTCCCGCGACGCGTGGCGCGCGGCCGGGGCGGCGACGGCGCGTCCACCGCCGTCGGTATCCCGGTTGTGCCGTCCGCATCGCGACGGCCTGAGCGACGAGGTTTCATGTCAGCGTCCGAGTGCCGCCCACGGGTTCTCCGGCGCAGCCGGCCCCAAAGCCGGCCCCAAAGCCGGCGGCACGCCACGGCCGGCGTCCGGCGCGGCAGGCGCCTGGCCGTCGGGTTTCTCGCCGAGGCCGAGCGTTGCCTCGATCCATTCGGCGGCGGCGGCGATCACCGGATTGTCGGTGGTCACCAGCGGCGACGCGCCGCCCAGCGCATCCGCGACGTCCGCCAGCCACGCGATCACGGTCATCCCGGCCTTGCCGCGCCGGACATGGGCGGCGGGCTGGCGCGGCGGCTGGCGCGAGAGCCGGCCGATGCCAGCGACCACGCCCCAGATGTCGTGCGCACCGAAGCCCTGACGCATGTCGGCATGGCCGAGGATCGCGAACGCGTCCCTGAGCATGCCGACGATCTCGCCGGCCATGAACGCGGTCACGCCGGTACACGCGGCGCCGAGGTTTTGCGCGAGCGAGCGGGCGGCGTTGCGGACTCGCGCCTGGTGCCCGAGATCTCCGCGCGGGTCGGCGCCGGGCGTCTCGTCGAGTTTGTAGAGCGCCTCGCAAAGCGCGAGCATGCACTCTTCGAACTGGACGTTGCGCTCGGCATCCGCCGCCGCCGGGCCGTACGCGGTGCCGAACAACCGCGAATAGAACGCCGCGCGTTCGCCGGCCGCCAGCTTCTCGGCGCGGTGGCGCCACCAGTTGGCGACCAGCGGCCCCGCGCCGCCGAGATCGACGTCGACGGCGCCGCTCGCGGACAAGCCGGCGAGCGCCTCGACCGCGGGGATCACGCCCGCGGGCTCGAGATCGGCCGCCAGATAGAGCGACGCGAGCGCCCGCAGCTGCGCCTTGTCGACGCGCGCGGCAACGGGATCGGGGATCGCGATGTCGCCGAGCTCGTCGAGCGCGACGGCCAGGCCGTGCGCGGTCGCGCGCTCGACGAGCCGCTCCCCCGACCGGATGGCGACCGCGAGCCCGGCATCCGCCAGCGGGGCGATGAGCATGCGCGCCATGATTCAGTGCTGCCCGGCCGGCAAGCCGGCGGCGGGGGCCGGCTTGTTGGGGTTGTACGGCGTCGAGTTGCCCTGGATCACCGACATCATCTCGGGCGTCGCCATCTTGTCGAGCGGCAGGTAGTCGCTCTTGAAGTTGACGCGGACCTCGCCCGAGAGCTTCGCTTTCACCTCGGCTTTGGATTCGCTGGTGTCGTCGAGCGCCGACCCCACGGTGGCCACGTGTTCCTGCTGCCCCTCGAACGCGGCGTCGGCCGAATAAGGCGTGTACCAGCTGCCGTAGTGGGCGCTGAGCGATTCCTTGTATTTCTGGCTCTCGCGGTCGTGCATCGACGCGGTATAGGTGCGCTTCGCGGTGTCGCTGGCGCGCATGTCGAACACCACCTTGGCGTTGATCGACCCGTCGGTGACGACGATGCGATTGATGCCGAGCATGACCATCGACGACAGCAGCTGCTGGCGCTGCTTCGCCATCTGCAGGCGCGCCGCGGTGACGAGGCGCAGCTCGGACTTGTCGTCGGACAGGTCGGTCACGGGCGGATCGAGGTTGTAGTTGCGGCTGATCTCGGCGAGCCGCTGCGGCGCGTTGTCGCCCTGCGCCACCAGCCGCGACGGGGCCGCGGCGGCCGCCGCGCCGGCGCTGTCGGCGTCGAACGCGTCGGCGCCGTCCTGCGCCTGCACCGACAGCACGTCCGGGAACGAATCGGCGAGATAGTCGCGGCCGGCCCCCTCGCTGATGTTGTCGCTCATGAACTGGCCAGTGGTCTTGGCGACGTTGGCGATCAGCTCGCCATACGCGCGCATCTGCTCGATCGAGCTTTCGACGATCGCCTGGAACACGTTCTTGATGAGGCCGCCGACGAATTTCGGGAAATCGACCTTCTGCACCATCTGGCCGAACTGCTCGACGCCCTGCTTGACCGCGCCGGCCTGGAAGTCCTTGCCGGCGAAGCCGGGATCCTGCGACAGCTGGCGCTTGGTCGCGGTGACGGGATCGTCGGCCAGCGCGGCGGCGGCCGGCACCGGACGCGGTGCCGCGACGGGGCGCGCGAGGCCGGTAGGCGGCAGTTCGCCGTTCGCCTCGCGCTCGGCGATCTCGGCATGCACGCCGTTGGGATCGGCCAGGTACGCGAGCACCCGCACCGTATCGGCGGCGATGCGGCGGCGCTCGTCGTCGGGCAGGTCGAGGAACGACGGAATCGCGGTCAGCAGGCGGCGCACCTCGGGCCGCGTCGCGTCGAACGCGGCGGCGCTCGTGGGCGGCCGCACCGGGTGAAGCGCGTCGGGGGGAGCGGACAGGCGCATGGCTCAGTTTCCCCTGGCCGGAGCCGGCGCGGCGGCCGGTGCGGCGGCCGGTGCCGCAGCGGGTGCGGGTGCGGCTCCGGCCGGCGGCGTTTTCGGGCTGGGCAGCACGTTGGGATCGGCCGGCGTCGCGTTGCCGGTGATGGTGGCGATCATCTGCGGCGTCGCCATCTTGTCGAGCGGCAGGTAGTCGCTCTTGAAATTGACGTCGACCGCGCCGGACAGCTGGATCTTGGTCTGCATCGCCGCGTTGCTGGTTTCTGACGCGGCGGTCGACGCGGTGATGATCGGCTTGTTCTCGTATTCGTAGTCGCCCTTCGCGTAGTAGTCGGCGCTGTACTGGCTGCTGTTGTCCTTGTCGTTGCTGGAGTCGGACTTGCCGCCGCGGTCGTAGGTGCCCTTGCCGGCATGGGTCGTCTGGACGTTGCCGTCCTTGTCGCGGGCCAGGTCGACCGCAGTGGCGCTGCGCTGCTTGGAGAGCGTGTCCTGCGCGCGCACGTCGTAGATGATCTTCGCGGAAATCTTGCCGTCGGTGACGACGATGCGGTTGATGCCCATCAGCACGATCGACGCCAGCATCTGCTGGCGCTGCTTGGCGAGCTGCATCTTGAAGCGGTTGACGATGGCCAGCTCCGAGGCCTCGTCTGACAGGTCGAAGGTGTCGCCGTCGCCCATCTGCAAACGGGCGCGCACGGTCTTCGACGCTTCGTCGGGGTCGACCCCGTCGCGCACCTGCACGCGCGGGCTCGGCGTATCGCCGCTGTCGTCCATGCCGATCTGGAACAGGTCGGGAAACTGGCCGACCATGTGATCGCGCGCCTGGTTCTCGGTCACGTGCTCGTCGGCGAACTGGCCGAGCGATTTCGCCACCTGGGCGATCATTTCCTGATACGCCTTCATCTGCTCGATCGAGCTGTGGGTGATCGACTGGAACACGCCGCTGATCAGGCTGGCGACGAAGGTCGGAAACTTGACCTGGTTGAGCAGCTCGCCCGCCACCGCGGCGCCTTCGTGCGCGGCCGACGCGGTGAATTTGGACTTGCCGATGGCCTCGACTGCCTTGTTGTGGTCGTCGAAATTATTCTCTTGCGCCGAATGATCCGTGTCGTCCAGCGCGCGCGCCGTGGCGGTGCCCAGCCCGCCCGGAATCTCGTGGCCGGCAAACCCCTCGGGCCGCGCCAGGTAATCGGCGATCAACGCGGTGTTGCGGGCGATGTCGCGGCGATCGGCGTCGGGCATCGCGTTGAAGGCCTGCGATCGGGTCAGCATCTGCGCGACGCCGTGGCGCACTGCGTCGACCGGCACCGGCGGCGTGTGGCGCGGGGCGGCCGCGGCGGCGCGCGGGGGCGGCGCGATCGGCGTGGGACGGGCAGCTTGCGGGAACATGGCGACCTCGCGGGAAACGCGTGACGAAGCGATTCGGATTCAGCTGGCCTGGGCGAACGCGTCCACAGGCAACTCGAACTCGATGGGGCGCAGGTAGAGGCTCACCCGCGCCGGGCAAGCCGCGTCCGTGCGCAGGCTGATGATCGAGAAGCGGCCCGGCCAATGCGCGTCCTCCGGCGTAAACGCGCCCATCCATTGCTCCAGCGCCTGCAGCCCGCGCGGACGCTCGGCGAGCCCCATCGTCAGCAGGCTGAGGAATGCGGGCGGCACGTCGGGGATCGCCGAGAGCAGCACGTAGAGCTCGAAATCCGGCCCGTCCGGTCCCAGCCCGAACGCGAGCAGCGCGCCGTGCGGCGGCAGGTCGAACCGCCCGCCGAGCACCAGCCCGAGGAGCTGCATGATGCCGGGCAGGCGATGGCCGATGCCGAGCGCGTCCATGACCGGCTGCAGATCGGCGAGCCGCAGCGCCCGGGTGCACGCGAACGTGAGCCGCTGGCCGCCGAGGTCGCGCTGGGCCGCCATCGTGGTGAACAGCGGCTTGAGCCCGGGCACCATCCGCAGCGCGGCCTGGACGATGCCGGCCAGGTCGCGCGGCAGGTTCTCGATCGTGCCGGCGTCGCCGGGCAGCTCGTAGTACACCTTGGACGCGTAGAGCCCGTCGCGGTCGTAGCTGGAGCCGAAGAACGCGCCGTAGTCGAGGTTGCCGCCCGGTCGGGCGAAGCCCCGGAACGGCTCGCTCGCCTGGTCGAACCAGTGCAGCGCTTCGCGGCCGATGAAGTCGCGGATCAGCTTGCGCATTTCGCGCGTCGACGCGTCGCGCCGGTCGATCGCGGACGCCTCCGGCGGCAGCGGCTCGATCGTGAAACGCAGCTTGCCCGGCTGGCTTTCCGAGAAGCTGGGTTCGAACGGCACCGCCATCGGCATCAGCGCGTTGTCGCGGAACCGCAGATCGTCGGCGCCGTCGCCGAACGTGCGCAGGAACAGGTCGCGCGACGGCGCGAAAGGATCGGCGGTGCCGAGGCTTCGCGCGGCGCTCTTCAGGCGGCGTTCGACCCGGGCGACGACCGGCTCGCGGATTGAGGTCAGGGGCATGGCTCGGCTCCGGCAGGGTTCGGGGATGGCGCAGCGCACGCAACGCCGGTTCAGTGCGGGCGGTTCGAGTAGTAGCTCGCGCCGTTGTGCGTGCCGACGCCGTAGCCCGCCGTCACCGGCACGCCCGTGCCGAGGCCGATGCCGGCGCCGATATCGCCGACGCCGTCCAGCATCTCGCGCGCCATCGCCGGGATCGGCACCGGCTTCGACGTCATCTGCGGCGCCTCGCGCGGCTGCGAGAACTGCTCGATCTGCGTATCGGTGGTCGCGGTATCGGCCAGCCACAGCTCGCACGCGTTGACCAGGTCGTAGTCGGTGGGATCGACGGTCGACTTGTGGTTCGACGAGACGTCGGGATTGGCGATCTGGTCGATGCTGAGCAGCGGGCCGGTCGCCTTGTTGACGCGATCGACGTTGTTGGCCAGCCACGCGGTGATGATCGTGCCGCAGGTCGCCAGCGTGCGATAGCGCGAGCTGGTGCGCGCGCCGCCCAGATCGTAGGTCGCGACCTGGTCGATCACCTGCCACATGTCCTTGGCGCCGTAGCAGCCGCGGATCTCGGGGTCCTGCAGCAGGTCGATCATGAACTTGACCTGCGACTGGATCTCGCGCGCGGCGTAATGCGCCATGCCGTAGCCGTGCAGCGAAAGGTTGCCGGCGAGATCCCGGGCGGCCTTGCGCACCTGCTGGTGGTTGATCGGGTTCGGCACGCTCGCGCGCAGCAACGCGTCGACCTCGGTCTGGCGCACGAACGACGACACCGACGACACGAAGCGGATCCACAGATCGTTGAATTCGCGGTTGCCCGCGGTATTCGGATCGCCGCCCGGGACGCCGAGCGTGATCGCCGCGAAGTTCTTGCGCTCCTGCTCGGAGATGCGGTTCGGCGTTTCGCGCCAGTAGCGATAGAGCAGCTTGCCGGCATTGCCCGGGCCGATCGGCAGCGTGCCGTGCTGGAACTGCTCGACGATGCGGTCGACGACCTGGAACACCTTGAGCTCGTCGAACATCGCGGCGACGATCATCGGGCCCATCACGCGCACGTTGTCGGCGACGATGTTCGCGTCCTCCAGATCCTCGAGGTTCGGCAGGTCGATGCCGAGATCGGCGATCGCATCCTCGCCGCCGATGTTCTGGATGGTGTTCAGCTCCTCGTTGATGCGGCGGCGCAATTGCGGCTCGTCGGCCTGGATCTTGCGGGCCTGCAGGCCGCGCATCACCCGCGCGAATTCGGTGGCGACCACGCCCGGCTGCTGCTGGCCGCTGCGGCCGTCGGGATCGCCCTCGATGCACAGCAGCGCCAGCACCCGCTGCGCGAGCGCCCCGTACGAATTGGCTTCGCCCACCGCCGCGAAGAACTGGCGGGTGAACGCGTTCATCAGCCCGTTGTCGTCGTCCGGCACGATCTTGCCGTCCGCGACCTTCACGGGCGGCGGCGTGGCCCCGTCCACCGCGAGGATGCCGAGCACCAGCGCGACCAGCGTGATCGACGCGGGCTCGTGGTCCGAATGCTTAGCGTCGTCCTCGCGGAATTGCAGCCGGCCTTCGTCCTCGGTAAGCAGCGGCGGGTTGACCAGCGACTTGCTGGCGAGCAGTGCGCGGGTGGCGACGAACAGCGGGTCGCAGACCTCTGCCACGTCGCCGGACGACGTCTTGCTGCGGTAGACGACGTCGAGAATGGCCTTGCACAGGGCAAGCTGCTGCCGCTCGGCAGCGACCAGCGGCCGCTTCAGCGACTCGAGCCGGTTGACGATATCGACCAGCCCGTCGCGTGCCCGGGTCTCGAGGTCGACGAAGTCGAGGAAGCGGACTTGATCATTGACATGAAACATTTAACTTCTCCTTGAAATCCGGTCGGTTCGAGGGAATGAACGGGATCCGGTGCACAAGTCAGCCGTCGTCGGCACTGCCTTCCTTGCCCGCGCAACCGTCGTCGCCCGCCGCTTCGTACGCATCGATGCGGCCGGACAGCGCCTGCAGCGCCGCCGCCGCGTCGAGAATGCCGGCGCCGCAGCCGTCGGCCGCGCCGGGCGCGAACGGGCGGGCGGTGGCGACGAGCAGATCGCGTACCGTCGCGCCGTCGAGCGGATAGGCGCGGCGCTGCGCATACGCGACGAGCAGCGCCGCGGCGCCCGCGACGAACGGCGCGGCGAAGCTGGTGCCGGTTGCAAGCTGATAGGCCTCGATCGCGCTCGTCAGCACCCGTTCGCCCGGTGCGCACAGCGCGACGTGCGGGCCGCGCGTCGAGAACGGGGTGGGCCGTCCGTCGTCGCCCACCGCACCGACCGCGATCACCTGCGGGTAGGCGGCGGGCCAGTAGCGGGTGACGCTGCCGTCGTTGCCGCTCGCGGCAACGAGGATGCAGCCGCGTGCGGCGGCATACGCAATCGTGTCGGCATGCGGTTTCGGGCGGTTGGCGGCGATCGTCGCATCGTCGGTGCCGAAACTCATGTTGATGACCTTGGCGCCGAGGTCGACCGCCAGCTTGAGCGCGCGGTCGAGGTCGGCGATCGCGCCGAGCCCGACCGCGTGCGCCTTGCCCGGCAGGCGGGCGGCCGCCAGCGCGCGCATCGGCAGGATGCGGCAATCGCCGCCGAGTCCGCGCGGCATCGCGACGCCCTCGGCGGCGATGATGCCCGCGCAGCCCATGCCGTGGCCGACGAAGCGGTCCTCGGGAAAATCGCCGCGATGGCCGTGGCCGCTCAGCAGCTGCACGCCCGGCGACAGATCGCCGGGCTCCAGCCGCACCGTGTCGGCGCCCGCGCGGAACGCGTGGGCGAATTCGGGATGCTGGCGGGCGATGCCGCTGTCGATGAGGCCGACCGTGACGCCGCTGTCGCCCCGCTCGATCGCATGCGCGTCGGCCATGCGCACCAGCGCGCGGGCATCCTGCGCGAACCGCGCAGCCGGCGGCACGGGCGCCAGCCGGCCGGGCGCGTCCATCGGCACCATCGCCACGTAGTTGGGCGTCACGCTCTCCACGCTCGCGAGCTGCGCGAGCGAGTCGCACAGCGCGCCGATCGGCGTGCCGGCCGGCACGCGCAGCAGCAGCGTGCGGGCCATGCCCGTCGTCTGTTCGACCGCGTCGTAACCGTGGTGCGCCTGCCCGGGCACCCAGCGCCCGGCCAGCGCGCTGAACGGGCGCACCGCGAGGAAGCGGCCGGCGAACGCGACCACGATGCGGTCGACCGGGCCGCCGTCGATGCATTGCGCGGCGGCCAGCGCGCCGCGCGTCACGTCGCGGATCGACGGCACATGCTCGGGCGCTTCGCCGAGCGCCAGCTTCAGGAGCAGGCTGGTCGGCAGGCTGAACTGCCGCTCGCCGGGCGACGCCCACGGCGTGCCGAGTGCATGGATCGTCATGGCCGCGTCTCCTCCTGACCGGGAACGGCGGCCAGGGTCATCGGCCTCGCGGCGGGCGCCGGCGGCGGCGCGAAGGCGCTCAGGTCGAACGCCACGGCGGCGGCATGCCGGCTCGTCGGCGACACGGCGAGTTCGCCGGCCCACTGGTCGTGACCGGGCGCGAGCAGCAGCTCGTCGTCCGCCGATTGCAGCACGGCGACCGGGCGATTGCCGATCCGCACCAGCGGCGCGTGCCCGCCATTGACGAGATTGCGCCCGACCACGCGCAGCAGCGGCGACGCATCGGGCAGCGCGTCGGTGGCGGGCGCCACGGGCTCGACCCGCTCGACACTCGGCGCGGACGCCCGGTCGAGCGCCCGGCGCAGCCGGTCCACGGACAGGTTGGTGACGCGGCCGATCGCATGCACCATGTCGCGCTGCTCGGCCTGCCGGAATTGCCTGACCGTGCGCACGCCGGCCCATTCCAGCCGCTTGCGGTCCTCGGCCGAGAGTTCGTCGCCCAGCGCGTCCAGCGGCTGGTCCTTGCTGTCCTCGGACAGCGCGATCGCGTTCTCCTCGATCGCCGGCCGCGTGATGGTCGTGAAGACGAGATGGAAGGTGCTGCTGTCGCTGTCGCCCGGGCCGGCGGGGCGAATCCAGACCTCGCTTTCGACGAATTCGACATGGGCGCGCAAATCGAGGTTGACGTCCTTGATCGCGAAGGTCAGCGGCAGGTTCAGGTTGCGCGCCTTGATCGCCATCGCCGCCTGCGCGTTGTCGAGCTGGCTCTGCACGGCCTGGATGAAATCCTCGAGGCGCAGGCTGGCGTTGCTGTTCATTGCCCCGCTCCGCCAGCCGGCACGGCTTCAAGGACGATCACGAGCCGCGCCGGCTCCGGATCGAAGGCCGTGCGGGTCAGGAACTGCGGCAGGTCGCCGACCAGCTCGATGCCGCCGGCGCCGCGCGCGACGCGCAGGTCGAGCGGCAGCTCCATGGCCAGCGAGCGCACCTGCAGCCCCTGCGCCGCCCCCGCGGTCAGCAGTTCGGCAACGTCGGCAAACGCGCCCAGCGTCTCGCCCAGCGGCCGCTGCGAAATCATGCCGGTTCTCCTCGAGTGGATGCGGGCGCAGCCGGAGCAGCGGGCGCGGCGGGTGCGGCCGCCGCCGGCAAGGCAGGCGTCGCCGCGGGAGCGGGCGCCGCAACCGGCGCGGCAGGCTGGGCGACCGGCGCGGCCGTCGGCGCCGGCGGCGCGATCCGCGCCGCGGGCCGGCTGTGCCGCTCCAGCAGATTGCGCGACGCCTCGTCGACGAAACGGTCGAGCGGCAGTGTCTCCGACGCGAAATTGATGCTCACCTTCCCGGTCAGCGTCGCCTTGAGATCGGTATCGGTTTGCGCATTGACCGCAACGGTCGAAACCGTGGTGACGACGTCGCCCGACGTCCCCCGTCCGCCCCAGGTCGTCTGTCCCGACGACGGGTCGTTCGACGTCGCGTACTGCACGGCGGCCCGGTCGCGCGCCTTGGCCTGGAAATTGAGGCTGGCGGCGATCGTCCCGTCCTTGACCACGACGCGCTGCATGCCCAGCAGCACCATCGTCGACAGCGTCGACAGCCGATGTTGCGCGACGCGCTCGCGGGCGCGGGGCAGCACCACCGATTCGAGCGTCTGGGCGTCGAACGCGCCGTCGGCGGCGCCGAATTCGGCGAGCCACGCGGGCGCGGGCGCCGCGTCGTCGTCGCCGGGCCGGACCACCGGCGCGAGACGGTATTCGCCGCCGTCCTGCACCAGCGTCACGTCGTGCGGATACTGCTCGACCAGCCACGCGCGCGCCTGTCCGTCGGTCACGTTCTCCTGCGCGAACTGGTCAAGCGGCTTGGCCACCGCGCCGACCAGATCGGCGAAACTCTCGACCTGCTTGATCGAGCTGTCGACGATCGCGTCGTACGTGCCATGCACGAGGCTCGCGACAAAGGTCGGAAAATCGATCGCGTCGGCCAGTGCCGCCGCACGCCGGCCGATGGCGTCGGTCGCCTTCTCCTTGGGGGGCGCCGACGCGCCCGGGCCGCCGGCCGGCGTCGCTTGCGGCAACGCGCCGTCCTGCCTGCCCGGGTCGCTCGATCCGGAGCCGTCGACGATCTCGCGGCCGAACGCGTCGCGAGCGAGCGCCATCGCGGGTGTTGCCGCGCCGCGTGGCGGCGGAGGGGGAATGTGGCGGACCATCGCGCGTGTCCCTCAGGGGTCAGGCGGGCTGCAATTCGCGCGCCGCGGGTTGCGTGCCGCTTGCCGGGAGCGGCGCCGCGCCGTCGGCGCCGTGCACGGTCTGGAAGCGGCCGTCGCCGTTCAGCGCCACCTCGGTCACGCCGATCTGATCCTCCTCGCCGACATGCCGGAACGTGGTGGTGATGCGCAGCTTGACGCTCGCCCGCTCGGGGGTGCCGGAACCGCGGCCGATATCGGCGCGCACCAGCGCGCTCCAGCCGTCGAGCATCTGCCCGTCGCCCGGCGAAATCGCCACGTCGCCGACCGCGCCGCCCTGCCACGCCCAGTCGATCGTCACCGGCGCCGACGTGCGGCCGCTCGGCCCGTCGATGTACGGCCAGTCGTCGAGGGCGATGCGCTGACCGGTCATGCGCGGCTGGCCGGCGCCGCCCGCCAGCGCATTGGCGGGCTGGACCAGCCCGGCCAGTTGCGCAAGATCGTAGCTGCGCCCGTCGCGGCTCTCGGTGCGCCGGGTCAGGCTCACGCCGAAGCCGAATTCGCCGCCCGCGGCCGGCGGCTCGACGCCGAGCGCGTAGCCGGCGCCCGCCGCGCTGCCGCGATTGATCATGTGGCCGAACGTGCCGCCCGCATGCATGAGCTGGATCACTCCGATGCCGGCCGCGGCCTCGTATTCCGACACGAAATCCTCGTAAGTCATGATGTAGCGGCTGCCGGTCGCGTGGGTCGGCGGCAGGGTCCGCGCGCCGGGATGGCCCGGCGTGCCGACCACGCGGTCCAGCGGATCGGTGATCCGCACGAAATACGCGTCGCCGCTGCGATACATGCCCGTCACCACCACCGCATGGAAGAAGTTGACCGGCGCGCGCACGACTTCGGCGACCCAGATCGGCCCGTTGGCCTCGAGCAACCGCCGAAAGCCTTCGGGCGCGAAGCACGCATTGGGTTCGACCGTGAGGCTCGACGCCCCGGCGAAGACCGCCACCTCGGCCGGCTTCAGGCCATCCTGCATCTGGCGCTCGAGGCTGATGCAGCGCGCGAGCAGCGCCGGGTCGACGCTCTGGTTGTCGCGCCAGCCGATCACCATCGACGCGGCCGTTGCCCAGCACCCCATGTCGGTAGGCTGCGGGGTCAGCTGCACCTCGTCCCAGTTCACCGTCCAGTCGTCGGCGCCCAGCGCGCGCGCGGTGCCCGGGGCGGCCGACAGCGCCTGGCCGATGCCGAAGAAGCCGCGGCTCGGGATCGGCGCCTTCAGGTGGCCGACATACGCGAGCGTTCCCGGGGCCATCGTGCCGGTCGACAGGCTGGCGAGATCGCCCGGCGGCACCCAGTGCGGCGGCACGCTGACGATCGGCTTGCCCGCGTCCTGGAAGGACTGGGCGACCAGTTGCGAGCAGAAGAAGTTGTCGGTGTCGGCGCCTTCGCCGAGCTCGATGCGGCCGACGAAACGGCGGCAGCGCTCCGCCGCGTCGCCCGACAGCAGTTCGCACGCGTGGCGATCGATCAGGTAGCCGCCGCAGCGGACCAGCCCGACATAGTTGAAGCCGCGATCGAGGTAGCGCGCGGCGGCATCGGCGACCTGCCGCTTCTGCGTATCGGTCAGGCCCGGCACCCGGAACGCGACCGCGAGGCGCGCGTCGGCCAGCGCATCCGCGAGCGGGCGCAGCTGGACCCCGCCGGGAATCGCCTCGATCACCTGCCCGCCTTGCCCGACATAGAGCATCGCATGGCTGACCTCGGCGCCGGAGCCGGCACGAATGACGCCGGAGCCGGGATTGCCGGTGGTGCTGAGAATGATGTCGCCGATCTCCAGCGCATCGGTGCCGATCGACAGGCCGCCGACGCCCGGATCGAGCGGAATGTCGTCGCCGAGGCCGCGGGCGGCGAGCCCCAGCGCCTGACCGGCCGACTGCGGCTGGCAGGTGCGGCTGTTGACCAGCCGCATGAAGTAGTCCCAGTCCCAGTTGCCGTCGGGGCACGCGGTATGGCCGGTCGACGTGTCGGCCTCGCGATGGCCCATGATCGTGGTGCGATTGATCGGCAGCTGATACTTGTCGCACAGCGACGCGACCAGCGCCGCCGAGGTTTCGTACTGGAGCGGGGTCGGCGCCAGCGCATCGAAATGCTGGACGGTGCCGTTGCGACGCGGGTAGTCGGCGCCGCCGCGCTTCACCGCGATATGCTCGATGCCGATGCTGCGCTGGTTCGAGCCCTTGCAGTGCCACGCCGTATCGGCCTCGGAGACGAACTGGACGACTTCGCCCGCCTGCCCGACCAGGTAATGCGAACTCACCTTGGACGCGGCATTGGTGAAGGTATTCACCACGTGCTGCACGGTGGGCACGTCGGCGATGTGGATGATGATGCGGTCGATCGTCCTGCTGCCGCGCCCCTCGTCGAAATTCGGGCTGGCCGCGGTGCGCGTGACGAGACTGTTCTCGCGCGCCCCCAGCGCCAGCGCACTGGCCGTTGCGGCCGGCTCGGCGGCCGCGTCGTCGTCGCTGTACGGCGGCGTATCGATGCCGTACGCCTCCGGGTCGTCGCTCAGGCTGCGCGACCACGCGAGCGACGACGAGGTGGCGATCGTGCCCGACGCGGCGCGCGAGACGCCGACGAAGATGCTCACCGGGCTGCCGACGCTGACGCCGGCCGACAGCGTGACGCCGACGAATTCGTTGCGGGCGTTGAACAGCGCCGAGATGCCGCCCGCCGGGGCTTCGCCGATCATCACGCCCACGGACGTGCCGGCGCCCGCGAAATCGTCGATATGCCCGCGCAGCAGGCTGATCTGGCCGGTGACGCTCGCCGACACGATGAAGCCGAAGTCGAGCTCGCCCGCCGCGAAGGCGCCGATGTCGTCGCCATTGGCGTCGAAGATGAGGCCGACCGAGCCCGAGCCCCCGGCTTCCAGCCCGGCGCCCGCGCCTGCGCCGATCGAGACCGACAGGCCGTTGCGCATCGCGACCGGCAGCAGCAGCAGCAGCGACGCGGTGGCCGGATTCGCGCTCAATATCGCGCGCAGCGCGGCCCGCTCGACGGTCGAGAGCTTGCGCGGCCGCGGCCAGGTAAAGCTGCGGCGCTCGCCGGCAATGCGGAAGTCGGCATCGTCGCCCATCCCCTGCGAGACGGGCGCCGGCGCGGCGGCGGGCGCCGGTGCCGGCGCAGGGGGGATCGCTGCGACCGGCGCTGCGGCGTGCAGCGGCGGCAGCGGGCCGAACCCGTCGTCGTAGTGGACGTCGTGGTGTGGCGGCGCAGCCTCGACGGCCGGCTGCGGCGCGGCGGAGACGGCTGCCGGTGCGGCTGGCGCCGGCACGGCGGTGGCGCCCGGCCGGGTGCCGTCGCCCGCCCAGCTCAACAGCGGGCTCCTGACGCCGGCCCCCCCGCGCGTCGGGAACATGAGGACCCTGCGCAACCCCCGGTCGCTGAGCCCCGACAGCGACACGTAGGGGCTGTCGGCATTTGGCAGGACGTCCACCGTCCACGCGTCGGCATCGGGCGACGCGGCGGTGGCGAGACCGAACCACAGCCGGCCCGCGCCCGTGAAGCGCGCCAGCACCGCCGGCGGCACCATGAACACCGCTTCGCCGCGCGGGATCGCCAGCAGGCCGTCCTCGCGGCTGGTATAGAACGTCGACGACGTGCGGCCTTCCTTGCGCACGAACAGCGCGGGATCTGTGGCGATCACCAGTTCGGCGACGCACGGCGCGTGGCCGACGCGAATCGTGAAGCCCAGCATCGGGAAGCGGTCGGTCACGACCATGCGGTTGGGATGGAGTTGCGCTGCCATGTCGTGTCCTCAGCTCTGGTTTTGATCGGGCTCGTCGCGACGGCCGCCGAGCATCGGCTTGCTGCGCGCATCGATCGCGCGCTGTTCGAATTCCTGCGGGGGAAGAATCGCCAGATCCGGTTCCGGTTCGGCGATGTCGGCAATGTCGGGGATGTCGTGGTGCGTCGCTTCGAACTGGGCGATCGAGCGCGCGAGCAACTGCGCCAGCAGCTTGGCGTGAACCGGGCTGACCGCGATGCGGCTCATCAACTGGACGTTGCCGGACTGCGGCTCGACCTGTCCGGCATCGATCAGGAACTCGAACGCGTTATGCCCGACCTCGAAATAATTCGCATAACTGGCAAGCAGCGGCCGTGGCTGGCCGGCCGGCTGCGCCGGGTCCGGCGGGGCGTCCTGGAGTGGCTCGATGACGTGCACGACAGCCTCCTTGCATGGCGACGGGCGGTCTGTCCGTCGATCTTCGCAAGGAGCGGGCCAACCCGCGCGCGCTGACGCAAGCGCATGATTTGCCGTGGAATTTCCCGGTCGGACCGGAATGCGTGAAGGCTGCCGGGCTGTACCATGTGACAGCCGCGCTGTCACACTGATGCAGTGTTGCCGCCGTCCAGGTTGTACTTGGCCAGCTTGCGGTACAGCGTCATGCGCGACCAGTTCATCTGGCGCGCCGCTTCCATCTTGTTCCAGTTGGTCTGGCGCAGCACCGAGACCAACCGCTCGCGCTCATGTTCGCCGGCGGAAAAGTCCTGCACGAACAGGCGGCGAAACGCCGGCGGCAGGTCGCCCAGCCCGAACGGGCGCCCTTCCGGCGCATCGATGAACAACGCCTCGACCAGGTTGCGCAGCTCGCGCACGTTGCCCGGCCACCGGTAGTGCCGCATGCATTCGAGCAACGCCGGATCGGGCCGCCCCACCCGCATCGCACGCCGCTGGTTGTGTTCGGCGACGAAGTGATCGACGATCGACGCGATGTCCTCCGGCCGTTCCCGCAGCGGCGGTATCTCGATGCGCGCGACGTTCAGGCGATAGAACAGATCGGGGCGGAAACGGCGTTCGGCGACCAGGTCCTCCAGTCTTTCGTTGCTGGCGGCCACGATCCGGACGTCGACCGCGCGTCGGCGCAGCGAGCCGACCGGCATCACCGTGCGGTCTTCGAGCAGGCGCAGCAGCTTGGCCTGGACGGCGGGCGGCATCTCGCTGATTTCGTCGAGAAACAGCGTGCCGCCGTCGGCCTCGACGAAGCGGCCGGGAAACGCGTTCTGCGCGCTGGTGAAAGCGCCGCGCTCGTGGCCGAACATCTCGGATTCGAACAGGCTGTCGGGCACGGCGGCGCAGTTGACCGCGATGAACGGCTTGCCGGTGCGGGCGCTGAGGCGATGCACGGCGGCGGCGACGCGCTCCTTGCCGGTGCCGGTTTCGCCGGTCACCAGCACCGTCGTATCGGTCTGCGCGACCTTCGCCAGATAGCGGCGCAGGTCGGTCATCGCGGGGCTCGAGCCATGCAGCCCGAGTGACGTCGCCTGAATGCTTCCGGTCGTGCTCATGCGCGCGCCGTTCGGCTAGCAAACCGCTGACGGGTTATGCGCAGCCCCGATTTTCATCGCCACTTTCCCCCCGCTGGATATTGAGGAACAAGGCAACCATCCTCGATGGCGATTGTCGGCACGCGTTTAATTAGTACTTGGCGATGCGTATTGAATGGAATGGATAACCGCGTGTCCCGGCGCCGGCTGATAATCAGTGTAGTGTCATTATCGATATTCGTACAACCTGCCGACTACCGGCGCCTGCGCACGAAATGCCGGCCGCCAATGCGCCGGCGCAAAAAGCGAATAGGGCATTTCACGCTTTTTTCATAACGGGATCGAATGCGACGAGCCCCGACGTTTCTTCGTGAATGGCGCAGTAGATCCGCGAAACGGCACGCTGCATGGACGGGTGGCCGTCGCGTCGTATCCGGAAAGCAGCGCATCGCCGGCCCGATGTTCCGGAGCAATCGCGTTCGTACGTCTTCGTCCTGAAAATCCAGTGCCATCGGCCAGCCCCTGACTGACGCGAAGTCGGCAGAATTGTCAGGATTCCTGCACGGCAACCCCGCCTCAGAAATTGTGGGCCAATCCGATCATGAACATGTCCTGGTCCGTGTTGTTGCCGGTCGCGACACGGTTGAAGCGAAGATTCGCAGTCCAGTCCTTGGTAAATTCATAGCCGATCTGCGCGCTGAAAAGCGCAGCAAGCTTCATCCGGTCAGACGGCGCACTCTTGTCGTATGCAAGATAGGGGCCGATTCCGGCACTGAGACTCCATCTGCTCAAGATCGGCGCAACGTACCAGAATTGGGCTGCGACGCCCCTTCTGGCAGCGACGTCGTTGACGCCCTCGTAAACGAAGCTTGCCGAATATGCCCAGGCATTGCCGATCGGCCGTTTTAGTTCGACCAGGTAACCCTTCTGGATCGGAACCCTCGGCCGGTTCGTTTGCGAGGTTCCGGTCCAGACGCTCAACTGAGTCCTGCCGTCGGAAAGCGACGGATGAGGGTCGCCGCCGAATCCCGAGCCGATGCCGAACAGCACCGCATCGGATGAGTGGCCGCCCGCCATCTGAACACGGTTGTACTGCACCTTGAGGTAGATGCCATTGGGCGTGAGCTCGTAACGCAACGCAGCCGACGCGCGGATCCCGAGACGCTTTTCGTTGCGCGCCTCATCACCGACGTGTGTCGTATTCATGCTGAAATACGGGCCCGCCGCAAACTCGAGCGCCGCCCTCCCGCCAAGCGGCAAGCGCGCCGCGCCGAGCAGCGCGAAACCGTCGCGATGGTTGTCCGTCGGATGGCCTTCGTTCAGGTAGGCGACGAAAACCGACGCGTAATCGTTCAGTGCCTGGCCAAAGCCGATTTCGTAAGCGCGCCAGTGCATGTTGCCGCCCTCGCTCGCACGGCCATTACCATAAACGGCGTACGCGTCGAGTGTGCGTTGCCCCGGGCCGAGCCCACTCGACGGGCTCGGCACGCCTTCGTCGGCATTCGCAAAACCCGCAGCAGCCAAGCCAACGGCGGCGGCGAAAGCAAAACGGAAGCGAACATCAGCGTGTTTTCCCATTCCGGCACGCTCCAGCAATAACAATGGCAACAGACCAGAGGATCGGATCGCGCCGCGATCTGCAGGCGCCGGTACCCCTGACGCCTTATCGCGCTAGCCGCGAGCGTTCACGCCTGGCCACCTCTCCAACGACAGTCAGCCATTACCGCCTGGTGGCCTGTGCTGCCGGCTCGACAGCGCGCCTGATGGATGTCGAGCTTGCTTTGGGCGGCCTGGAACGCCTGTTGGCCGGTGCGTTGCCGTGTTTCGCAAAGCTCGACTGGCGGCAATCGCCAAATCCAGCGCCGCGCCGGCGGGCGCACTTTTCACGACGTCCGCCACCAGCGTCCTGACTAATCGATTCGCATTTACCGGATCGCCTTTTCCAGACACCGCGAGCAATCACGCAGCGTATGGCCGTCACGTGCCGGCGGCGAGACGCGGGCCCGCGCCAAGCGGAGTGAACTCGGCTTCAGGCCGTGGCGACGGCAGCGCGTGTACCCACGGATCGATGCCCTGCTGCTGCACTTCTTCTAGAAACGCAACGCGCGTGCTCCAGTAGCTTGCTCGCAATTTCGCATCGATGACACGCTGCTCGGCAGCGAACAATTCCATGCGAGCAGTCACCAGCATCGACGCGGCGTTTTTTTCCGGCGTCGGGGCGTGACGCATCGCCCAACGGCTGATCCAGTTCACCATGCTGCCCCCCGTGAAAACGAACGGACCCGGATCGGGCAATCGCGATCGGCCGCGCGCCTGTCTCGATGCAACGCGGCCGCCACCAAACGTCACCACCCAGGTTCCAGACGCCATCGACACCCCCTATCGATGGCGATCGCCGCGGCATGCGCGCGCGGTTTACCTATCCTATGAATACTTTCCGGTTTGCGCGATACGGGTTTGCATCCTTCGACACGTTTCATTCTTGAATCCGTGCATCGCACATGCAACTGTTCATTTCTATAAGCAATCGAATTTTTTTGCAACGGAGGAACGGGCCGCGCATCGTCGATCGTGCGCGCATTGGCATTGCGGTGGCGCATTGCCGCTGCCTGGCATGCCGCAAGGGGCTGCGATGGCGACCGTGCGGGTGCCGGGAGCCAATACCGGCGCGGCTTTTCGTTCCGGCCCTTGAGATTCGATTTCCATCGTCCGGGTGCGGACACCTAAATCGCCCCACCCCGTATCGCGCGTTATCGCACGCGCTGGCCCCACGCCGCACGAATCCCCCGCGATTCCGTCACCCCGCCCGACGCGCAGTCCGCACCGGCTCACGCGACGGCATCTCGACCGCAGATTGCATGAACCGCTGATCGACCGTCGCGGAGATGCGCTGCGCCGTTTCGCACAGCGCGACGCCGATCTGCCTGATCGACATCGCCCCGGCTTCTCCCGAGAGCGCCAGGTATGGGCAAGCGAGGATCGCGATTGCCGAGCCCGACTTGTCGACGATCGGCGTTGCGATATCCGTGATGCCGGGAATGCGCTCGTTCGGGCGGCAGATATGGCCGTCGCCCCGATGGGCCGGCAATGCGCCATCGCTGCGCCGCTGGCTCCACGACTCGACATCGTGCCCGATGTTCCGGAGCAAACGGGTTCGCACGTCTTCGTCCTGAAAAGCCAGGTACATCTCTCCCACGGCACTGCCGTGCAGCGGAACGCGCGTGCCGACCCGGACCGCGAGGTTCCATTCCGTTTCAGCGCTGGCCGTTGCGATGACAACCATCGTGTCGCCGTCGAATACCGTCAGGTAGCACGACTGGACAGTCTGCAATGCGAACTGCTGCAGGAGCGGCGTGACGAGCGCGCCGATCGATCGTGTCGGCGCATGATGCTGTCCGAGAAAATACAGCTTCATGGTCAGCGCGTAACGGTCGTAACGATCCACCCTGTAGATGTATCCCCGCTCCTCGAGCACCTGCATCATCCGATACAGTTCGCTCCGGCTGCGCTTCAGTGCGCGACAAATGTCCGCCTGCGCCATGCCGAACTGGCGATCGACGAGCAACTCGAGAATATCGAGGCCCTTCTCGAGCGCCGGCGCACGATAATGCGCTTTTTTCTTGAGCCCCGAACTGTGGGGATCAACCGGATCTTCGTTTGGATTCCGCATGTGAAACGATGCCTCTGGAATTCAGCTCACTTGAGTCACGCCGGCATGATCGCGCGCGTCATGCCGCGCTGCTGCGAATGCGGGAAAAATATCGCGGAAACCGCTCACGAAGGCCGGATCGCATGGATCACGCCGCGCAGGTTTCTGGATGACGCCTCCGTTACGCGCGGCAGCGCGGCGCGCACCTGATTGCGCAGTTGCGGAAGCGCCGACACGAACCGGTCCAGTACCGCCGCCAGATGCGTGGCGCGCATCGCGTCCTCGGGCTTCAGCAAGAAGCTCTCCGGCAGACCGAAATGACTGAAGAGCCCCTGGAACTTGTCCTGGTAGGTCAGCGCGGCGACCGGCACACCCATGCCAAGACTGGCGATCGCGAGATGCATGCGCCCGGTGACCACGCCGTCCACCTGCCCTGAAATGGCCTTCAGCTCCGCCGCCGACATCCTGGTGCGCGGGTAGCAAAGCCGCTCGCCCATCGTCACGGCCAATGCGTGATGCAGCGGCTCGAGACAGGTATCGTCGCCGTCCCGGCCGCGATAGTCGTGGGACAGCAGCACGATGCTGATCCGATGAAGCTTCGCGAGTTCGCGAATGGCTGCCTGTGCCGACGCGACCAGCGCAGCGATATCGTCGTCGCTGGCCCGGCGGATCAGCATCGGGTGAAGGTTGAATGCGATCACGACATCGCCCGCCGCGCGGCGAGACTCGGCCCACGCGGCCGTGCCCCTGACGCAATCGGACGAATCGTCCGGCTGAAGCATGAAGGCGGAATCCGCCACGAGCTCCGCGCTCGCCGAACTGAAATGCCTGAATCGATCGAGCGAAACGCCGTCGCGAACATTGACCAGCAGCCGCGCGTCGATCCGATCGAATGCATGCCGCAACGGCATGTACGGCAAGCGATTGAAGCTGAAGCCGAGAATCGTGCCGTGCACGCCGCGCCTGACCAGCAGATCCGCCGTGGCCAGCAACCTCAGCGACGTAATCGGCGAATAGTAGCCGTCCATCACGTCGGCACCGATGACGACCACCGCGCTGGGTCGCAGCGCGGCAAGCCGTTCGACCGTGTCCGTCAGGCGCCATGGCTCGTTCCATGCGTCGACCGCATGCAAACCGAGCTGCGTCGCCGCGTCTGCTGCCGCGGGCGTGGCCGTGACGACCGACACCTTCAACTCGCCGTTCCCCTGCCGCAACCGCTCGACGACCGCGCGCAGCATCGCTTCATCACCTTTCGAGCCGACCAGCGTCCACGGATCGCCCGGCAGGATCAGCAGATGGGCGCCGGACGCGCCGTCGTTTCGCGGGGCGCCCCGGGAGGCCTCGCGACGCCATTGCATCGTCAATCGCTTGACGTACAACCACACGCGAAGCCGCTGCTTCAGACCGGCCAGTTTCGACATGTTCGATTCTCCTGGGTGATTCGATGGTTTCGACGGTTTCGACGGCTGCATTCGTCAGGCCTCCGCGGCGACGGGCGGCCGCCGCCGGAGCGTCTCGCGAAGCACGCGAAGCTGCGTGTCGTGCCAGGCTCGCGCGGAATCGCGCGCCGCCGCGCCCTGGGCAATACGATGCGCGCGGTCCGTCGCGAGCCGGACGACCGCATCCGAAAAGCCCTGCGGATCGCCGTCGCGCACGACGGTCACCCCGTGCAGGTCATGCTCGCCGAGGCCACGCGCGCCCGTCCGGGTGCTGACGATGGGTACGCCGAGCGCCATGCTTTCGAGCAGCTTGATGTTGATGCCGGTGCCGAGCAGCATCGGATTGATCGAGATCGGTGCGATGGCGAATGCGTCGCCCAGCTCGGCGACGGGGCCGCGCTTGACGATATGCGGCCCGTCAGGGACGGCCGCGGCAATCGTGCCGGCGAGATGCACGCGAAACGCCGGCAGCCAGGCCACGATATGCGGCAGGATCTCGTCGACGAAGTATTTGACGGCGTCGCGATTCGGCTGGTTGTCGCTGCCGAGGAAAGTCGCGTCGGCATGCGCGGCACAGTCCACCTGTGGCGGAAACGCGAGCAGATGACTCAGTACCGCGACCGCCGGGGTGTCGCCGCTGCCAAGGCGCGCCGCCAGCAGGTCGCCTTCCTCGGCCTGGATGGCCAGCGCGACATGCGCGCGGCGCAATCCGTCGCACTCCCGTTGCGGCGGAATCGAAAACATGTAGCGCTTCGCGCCGGGGCGGCCGATGAACGGCACATGCCGATCCGCAAAGATGTCGTGCGTATCGATGACCTTGACCACCGTATCGGGAAACGCATCGAGCGCGCGCGAATAGAACACATATTCGACGAACACGGCATCGAATGCACGGCGGTGCTGCAGCGCGCGCAACTGCCCGGTAAAGCGCTCGCTGAACAATTCGTCGAGCCCCGTGTAGTACGCATGCCGGCTGCCGGCCGCTTTCGCGGCGAGACGACGCGCCAGCCAGGCCACCCGCTTGGCGCGATACAGCGCCAGCGCGAGGCCCGCGCGGCGCAATATCGACACGCGGTCGGCACCGAACTCCCGGCGATGCGCGTCAAGGTCCATGCCTCCAGTCTGGCGCGATTCCAGATAGACGAAATGCACGTCGCAGCCGAGCGATTTGACCGCCCGCGCGAGATTCAGCACGCGACTGCGATTGCCGGCATTGACGGGAAACAGCGGAATGGGCGAAACGATGGCAACTTTCATGAGACGTTCCCTTTGAGCGGAACCGACGGCAGCGTGCCGCCCGGCGCACCATGACGAATGGCGATGAAGGTGCCGACGCGCACGGACTGCCCTCGCGCGAATCCGACTCCGTGGACGTAAATGCCCTTCTCGTGATCGGCGTCGTACGCAAACGGGCCGCCCGGGACAGGCAGCCATCCGAATCGCGCATCGTCGAGCGTGCGCGCCGGCGTGTCGGTGCGCAGCGTCATCGGCGGGTAGGCGCCCACCCGCACGGCCGCAGCGTCAGCACCACCCGCAGCGCCGCCTTCCGGCACACGCACCGACGCGTAGAGATCCCAGCGCCCGTCGCGCGGCAGCTTGTCGAGCTTGAGCTGGATTGCCCAGACGCCGGAATCGCCGCGTATCGCTATCGCGGCGCCGTCGAGCGCCGCGGGGTCGGCCACCACGCGCGCGCTGTCGTAAAGATTCACGCGCGAAACATCGATCGCTCGCCAGTCGCTGTCGGCGAGGCCCGCCACGAGCGGCGGCGCGACGACGGGATGGCGGTCGAGATCGAGCAATGCGCCGAGTGCCGCGAGATTGCCGCTTTGCCGATACTGACGAACGCCCGCGGCCGAGATCGCCGCATCGAAACGCGCGCGCCGCCCGCGAATATCGAGGTCCCAGCCTTCCTGCGCGGCGCGCGCCGCGTAGCGGTCGCGCAGCGCCAGGATCACGAAATCGAGCGGCATGCGCGCCTGGCGAACGCGCGCGCTACGCACGGCATCGCCGTCGACGGCACGGGCGGCCGCATCGAAATCCCGCTCCGACTCGCGGACGAAGTCGTACGTGTACATCGACATGCCGACCGGCGTCTGTTCGGCCAGCACGTCGCCGCTCGCGCGCAGCGCGGCGTGCATGCGATCGATGTAGCGGACGACGGCCAGGGCAGCCGGGCCGTAATAGGCGTCGCAATATTCGCGCACGAGCATGCGCGGGTCCGCGGTCGGCGTCCAGAGCAGTCGGGCGATCAACCATACGCGCAGGCTCGCGAATTCGCCGCCGCGCGACTGCCAGTCGCCTTCCGCGAAGTAGCCGTCGACGCTCGGCAACGTGGCGAGCCACGCGATGCTGCGGCCGATCGGATAGAGATTCGGCGTCGGCTGGAGGTAACCGCCGAAGTTCACGACGTGATCCCACACGGTGACGTGCCGCGCGATGTCGCTCCATTTGCGCAGACCGTCGCGCAGCGATGCGTTGCGGTCCTCGTTCAGCGCGACGCCGTAGTCGACCTGGATCGTCATCGGATACACGCGAACGTAATCCGGAACCTGCATGCCGTCCGGCGGCGTGAAGCCCCAGTGATAGGCCGGCATCGCGAAACGCGCGCCGGGGATCTCCTGCCGGACCCTCGCCGCCACGTCCCGCACCATATCGAGAAACGCCGCCGACGGCGCACCGCCATGCGCGTCGGCAAACGCGCGGCTGGCTGCATCCAGATCCCAGCCCCAGTCCATGTCGCGGATGCCGAACCAGATGCGGCTCGGGTCGGGTTGCCGCTTCAGGCGCTTCGCGATCCCGGCCGCCATCGCGGCGCGGACGTCGGCCGACATCATCGCGAGTTGCCCGCCGGCATACCAGTCGGGATGCGCGGCCGCATACCGGTCACGCGGCACGAGCGTCCAGAAATCCGCATCGCCGTCCCGCGCGAGCCAGCTGCGATCCCACATGTCGATACCGGGCGGGGAAGCGCGATACGACGTGCCGTGCGACTCGCCGTTCAGCAGGTTGCGCGCGCGGAACGGCTTGTCCCCCCCTTCCGCGCTCAACACCTCCCGATACGCGAAGCGCGGAACCTGCCGGACGGGCGCCGTGTCGACGCGCAACTCGGCCTGTTGCTGCACCTCGGTCGCATCGGGCGCGAGCCACTTCACGCCGAGCTTGCGGTCGAGCCACCAGTACGCGCCGAACAGCGTGCCGCGCGGGGTGTCGCCGGCCACGACGAGGTCGTCGCCGCTGCGGCAGACGACGAAGCCGTCGCTGCCGAGCGGCGCCGCGTGTGCCGACCGGCATCGTTCCGCCGCATGCTCGCCGCCGACGACAATGGCCGGCGTCCGGTCTTGCCCGTCGTCCGACACGGCGAACGACGCGCCGCTGATCCGCGACAGGTAGTCGGCAATCTCGTCCGCCGCATGTCGCGTCACGGCATCCGTCGCACCGGCGCGAACGAGGTAGCGCGCGACGCCATCCCGCGCGAGCAGCACGCGCGGCGCCGACACCGGCGGCCTTCCGGCGACGACGTTCGCGTCGTGCGGCGGCCGCACCGGCTGCGCGCAAGCGCCGCCGCGCGCGGCCATCGCGCACAATGCGACGGCCGCGGCTCGCACGACGACACGAACCGGCGCGGCAGGCCTCATTGCCGTGCGATCCGCGAGATGCCGGGCGGCAACGACAGCGGCACGTGGAACTTGCGGTAGAACCGCCACAGGCTGCGCAGATGATGCCGCCCCGCTCGCGACACGGGGCTCGCCGCCGACTGTCGTTGATGATCGTGCACGAGCGTGACGCCCGGCATGCCGAGCACCCGATAGCCGGCCAGCCAGGTCCGCGCGCACAGATCGACATCCTCCATGTACAGGAAATACGATTCGTCCATGCCGCCGAGGGACTCGAACAGGTCGCGCCGCACGACGAATCCCGTTCCCATCACCCATTCGGCATCGAACGGGTTGCCGCACGACCATGCATCGATCATCAGGTGCTGGTCCATCCGCGCGCGAAAGCGGCCCGAGCGGCCGAGCGCGGTGCGTCGCGCGACGATGTCGAGCCAGCTGTAGAACCGTCGCGCCGAATACTGGCGCCGGCCGTCGGGGTACTGCAGGTCGAGCCCGACGAGCCCGGCCTCCGGTCGTGTCTCGAACAGCTCCAGCACTTTCGCCAGCCCGTTCTCGCTGAAACGCGTATCGGGATTGACCACCAGCACGTAGTCGCGTCGGCAGGCCGCCATGCCGAAGTTCACGCCGGAGCCGAAGCCGCGATTGCAGGCGGCGCGCAGCAGCCTGACGCCGCGCGGCAACGCGTGCCGCAACCGCGTGTACGAGTCGTCCGGCGACGCATTCTCGACGACGACGATGTCGTCGGCGAGTGCGACGCGCAACGACGTCAATGACGCCACGCATCGTATCGTCAGGTCGGGCGTGCCGTAATTGACGACGATGACGCTGATTCTTCCTTCGGTTTCCATCGTGATACCCCGCGCCGTGGTGGATTGTGTCGGCCGGTTTGCCCGGCTCTGTTCGTTGCCATGCGCGTCATGCCGACGCGCCGACCTGCTCGACGAGCCGCCAGAACGTGCGCGCCGATGTGTCCCAGTCGAACCGGCGGGTCTGCTCCCGGCCTCGCGCGACGAGCGCGTCTCGCCACACGGCCTCGGTGCCGAGCCGGCGCATGGCGGCCGCGATGTCGACGACCGACAACGGGTCGACGAGCATCGCGGCGGTACCCGCCACTTCCGGCATCGCCGACACGCTCGAAGTCAGCACGGGTACGTCGGATGCCATCGCCTCGAGGATCGGCAGGCCGAAACCTTCGTACTGCGACACGAAAGCGACGAACAGCGCACCTCGATACAGTTTCGGCATCGCATCGTTCGGCAATACCCCTGCGAACACGAGGCCGTCCGCGCATCGGTGCCGCGCGGCGTGCGCAAGCAGCGCCGGATCGGGGTCGCCGGTCAGCATCAGACGCACGCCGAGCGGCAACAGCCCGCTCGCGCCGAATGCCGCGATCAACCGGTGCAGGTTCTTGTAGTTGCGCCGGTTGCCCGGATAAAGCACGTACGGAAACGGATAGCCGAGCGTGTCGCGGTTGCGCCGGTATGCAGCGTCGGTCCCGTTGTGGATCACGTGAACGCGATCCGGCGGCATGCCCGACCAGCGGAGGAATTCGTCGCGCGTGAACTCGGACACGCAGACGATCGCGGTGCAACGCCGATACAGCGGCCGGAGCACCGTGTCGTAGTAGAAGCGGTGCGCGCGCGTGTAGAAGTGGCGATGCGTGAGGTCGTGCACCACGACGATCGACGGGAAATCGGGCAACGCGGCCGGGACGAACCCGGGATTCCAGAACACGGCGTTGCGGGCCGGCAGCCGCCTCAGCGCGCGGCTCAACGCGAGCGGCGACAGCGGGTGCGCGACACCGCCGCCGACCGGCAGCGGATCGATGCGGACGGTCGACGGCGCGCGCTCGGCATAGGCCGTCATCACGTTGTGGATGCCGGTTCCGACCGGCCAGCGCGTGTCGGCGTAGACCGTGAGGGGCGCGCGCTCGGCGCGGTCGGTGCATTCGGTCGAAGCGGCGAAGATCGTGCTCATCGTTCAATCCATCCAGCCAAGCAGTCGATGCGACGCGGCAATCCAGTAGTACTTCGCACGCCGGGGATTGCGGCGCACGCATGACAGCAGGCAGCCGGCGACAGGCCGCGCGATCATGTAAAGGACGTAGGCGAGCGGATAACGATTGATGCGCAGCACATGCCCGAACCCGCGGTTGTAGCGCCGGCCGCGCGCATAGGCCTGCTCGTCGAGCACGGCGAGCGGCTCGGGATGATGGACGCGCAGATGCGGGTCGTAGTCGATCCGGCACCCCGCCTGCAACGCGCGCACCAGAAAGTCGACTTCTTCCCCCGCTCCCCAGCGCGTGGTCGCGCCCACGCCGAGGTCCACGTCGAACTGCCCTGCCGCATGCACGGCGGACCGGCGCAGGAAGATCGTGTACGACGTCGCGCACACCCACACGTTGAAACGGTTGACGGTCTGCGCCGAGGTCGCCCATCGTCCTTGCGACGGCCGGCCCGCGGCGTCGACGCTCATGCCCGTCACGCCATCCAGCATCCGGTCGGCGGACAAGCGCGCCGCGACCGCATGGAGCGTCCCGGGCCGATACCAGCAATCGTCGTCGGGGAACCCGACCACGTCGCCCGTCACGGCCTTCAGGCCGACGTTCGTCGCCCGCGACTTGCCCTTGTCGGATCTCAGATGGACGATCGTCAGCCGGTCGCGATACCGGTCGACGATCCGCTCGACCCGGTCGTCCGGGTTCTGGTCGACGACGATCACTTCGAGGTCGGCGTAGGCCTGCCGCAGCAGCGAATCGAACATGCGCTCGATCTCGTCGCTACGGCCGAGCGTCGCCATGATGAGAGAGAATTTCATCGCGTAGGTCCGGACAGGAAAATGGATCGAGGCCGCAACACGCGCGGCGCAGCGCGCGCTTTCCGGCGTGCCGTCCGCGGAACGAACGCGAACGACGCGAGATAGCCGGCGAACAGGTATGACGTCTCGCTCTGGTGCATCGGGTTGATCAGCGACCATGCCGCGATCGGCGCGAGCAACACCATCGCGCGCCGGCCCTGGCCGAGGCCCGCAAAGAACACCGCCCATGCGAGCAGCCCGATCGGGCCGGCCACCAGCATCAGATCCAGCGGCGCGCAAAACACGGCGCTCGTGCCCTCGCCGAGCCCGCGGACGGCGACGGCCGAGTGCGAGAAGTAATGCTCGACGAAGCCGAAGCCGTGACCGATCCAGTCGCGGCCGACCAGCTTGATCGATTCCGTGAAGGCAAGCCCGCGCTCCTGTTGCAGCCGGACCTGAAGCTGGTCGCCGGTCAGTTCGCGCGTGAACATGTACAGATAGAACGCTGCCCCGGCGGCCATCGTCAGCACTTTCGCGAAGAAATAGCCGCGCACCTGCAGCAGGATCACGATCCCGCACGCGATCAGCACCGTCTTCGATTCGCTCAGCAGCGTCACGACGAGTGCGAGCGCAACGAACTTCACGACGTCGGGAATGCGGCGCGGCGACTGCAGGAAACACGCGTAGGCGGTCAGGAAGAAAAACGCCGCGAACCAGTTGCGCTCCTTGAACGAACCGTGAACCGCGTTCTGCATGAAGTCGACTTTTTCGTACAGCACCGGGACGTCGAAATACTGCAGCGCGTACTGAAACGCCAGGAACGCCGCGATCGCGACATAGCCGAACGGCAACGGCCGCGTGCGTGCCCGCGCGCCGTAATAGCGGCCGACCAGATAGAACGCCGGCATCACGAACCCGAATTTCACGATCTGCTCGGCCGCCTTGAAGCGCGGATAGCCGGACAGGAAGGTCGTCGACAGCGCGACGCCGACGAACAACGCAAAGGCCCAGATTTCCCACGCGCCGACGGGGATCCGGCGCCGCACCAGCAGCACCGGCAGCACGAGCACCGCGAACATCTGGCCCAGTTGCGCGCCGCCGATCTTCAGGAACTGGATCGAACTCAGCAGCAGCAATACGAGCAAGACCGCGTCCGCGAGATCGAAGCGCACCTGCGGCCCGATCGTCGATACGCCGGACGACGACGCACGTTGCCGCGGCACCTGCGGCGCGAGGCGGTTCATGTCCGGTTCCTCGCATCGCGCAATGCGCTCAGCATCGCCACGGTTTGCCGGGCGGCCTGACGACGCAATATCCAGGTCGCGCCGGCATAAGCGGCGCCGAAGCAAACGACCTGAAGCGGCAACCTGACGAGAGCCGATACGCCGCCGAGATACGCGCCAAGCCGCGATACGACCAGCGCGCAGACGAGCGCAATCAGATACGGCGGCACCAGCCGCCCCAGCAAGCGGCGGGGATCGATCGACAGCTCGACGACGACGGCGCCGAAGCTGAGCGGCGTGATGCACAGCACGGCGCCGACATACAGCCACGCCAGCCCCGCGACGTCGTGCGACGGCAGGCAGACCATCGCGCCCAGCACCAGGACGAGCTTGACGACCGTCAGCCACATCGCGACGTTCGGCCGGCCGCGCGCGGACAGGAATGCGCCGTTGATGAACTGGACGGTCTGAATCGCGCCGAGCCCCATCAGCGGCGTCATGATCGCGGCGCTGTCGGCCCAGCGCGCACCGAACAGCACGATCGTGATGTCGCGGCTCGACACGGCCATCAGCACGAACAGCGGCGCCGCGATCATGGCGGCCAGCCCCGTGACGTCCAGGTAGGTGGCCGCCATTTTCCCGGCGTCGTGCGCGACACGCGACAGCACCGCGAGCGCGACGTCGGTCGCGGCGCGGCACAGCAGTTCCAGCGCCGTCTGATAGAGCTTCGCCCCGATCGCGTAGATGCCCAGCCCGGCCGCGCCGTACAGCGCGACGACGATCAGGTCCACCGTTCGCGTCGCGCACCAGTCGATCAGCCTCGACGCGACGACGTGCCCGCCGAAGCGCGCAATGGGCCAGAACGTCGACGCGTTCCGGCGGCCGCGCGGCCGCCAGACCGGTCTGCGCCAGAGCCAGAGCGCGGACACCGTCATGACGGTCGCCGCCTGCGCGATCAGGCTCCACGCGCCGGCGCCCGCGATCGCCAGCGCGACCGCCACGGCGCCCGCGACGCTCACCGACACGAGTTGACGCATGGCCAGCGTCCGGAAATCCAGCCGCCGCTTGTACAGCCCCTCCTGGAACGAACTCGCCGAGCCGATCGGCACGAACGCGCACGCCACCCGCAGATACGGCGCCAGGCCGGGTACGCCCAGCCACGTTTCGACGCGCCCGGCCAGCACGAACATCACGGCCGCGAGCACGACCGCCATGCCGATCGAACACGCGAACGGCCATTCGAGGTCGTCGTCGTGGAGCGATGCGCGCTGAACCAGCGCGTCGCTGAAGCCGCCCTCGGCGATCATCAGGACCAACGACAGCGACAGCGTGACCGCAGCCGCGAGCCCGACGTCCGCCGGGCCGAGCCAGCGCGCGACCAGCAGATACGTGACGAGCGTGACGAGCTTGCCGCCCCACGCCTGCACCAGCGCCCACGCGAGGCTTCGCACCGTGCGCGCGCCGAGTCGCTCGCCGGCGCTCGACGCACGGTCGCTCGCGGCGAGCCGCGCGATGTCGCGAATCGCGGGCTCAGTACTCGGTTTCATACGCGTATTTCCCTTCGCCATACGCGCCGTAGACGGCCTGGCGCCGCGGCACGTCGTTCAGCACGACGCCGCTGATCGCGATGCCGGCGTTGCGCAGGCGACGCTCTGCCTCGCGGATCTCCGGCATCGAACTGCGGCCATGCCGGACGCACAGCAGCGTCGTCGCGCCGTGGCGGCCGATGGTCGCCGCATCGTGCAGCGCGAGGATCGGGGCCGTATCGACGATGACGATGTCGTAGAGACGCGATGCCGTGTCGAGCAGCATCTTGAAGCGGCCGTCGTTGAACAGCTCCGACGTGCGGGCGACGGCACCGCGCGCGAGCACGTCGACGCCGGCGACCGCCGATTTCTGGACGCCGCGCTCGAGCGTGCCGCTCGCGATCGCGTCGGGCAGGCCGGGCGCCGCCGGCAGCCCGAAGTGGCGATGCGACTGACCGCGGCGGATATCGGCATCGATCAGCAGCACGCGCTTGCCGCCCGACGCGAACAGCGAAGCCAGGTTCGCGCAGAGGAACGATTTGCCCGCACTGGGCTGCGGGCTCGTGACCATGATCACGTTGTGCCCCGATTCGGACATCGTGAACTGCAGCGTCGTGCGCAGGCTGCGGATCGCGTCGACGGTCACGTCCTCCGGAATTTCCGATGCGAGAACATGCGCGCCCTGTCCCGCACGCTGCTGGTTGCGCACGATACGTCGCTGCTCCCGACTATGCGGCACCACCGCATAGACCGGTACGCCCAGCACCTGCTCGAGGTGCTCCGAATGTTCGACGCGGCCCCATACCGCCCGCTGTGCGAACGGAGCGGCGATGCCAAGGGCAATCCCGACACACAACGACAGCGCGACCAGCAGCAGGCGCCTGGGCTTGACGGGTTTCACCGGCAGGACCGGCAAGTCGACGGCGCGGACATTGCCGATCTCGCTTCGCCTGGCGATCTCGAGCTGTTGCCCGGTGTTCAGCAGGTTCGTATACAGCTCGGTGTTGACGCGCACGTCGCGCAGCACGCCGAGGCCCTCCCGCTCCGTATCGGGCAACCTGGCTTCGAGCGCCTTCAGTTCCTTCGCCTTGCCCGCCAGTTCCGCCAGGTTGGCGTCGAGCGCCTGCACGGCCGGATGGCCGTCGGCGAACCGCGCGATCAGGTCGACGCGCTTTTGCTTGAGTTCGAGCGTGCGCGTCTCGATGTCCACTTCCTGGCCGAGCAGCAGCTTGCCCTGTTCGTCGAGATCGACCGTCCCCGTGCGCGCGCGAAACGCCGCGTATTTGTCCTCGGCATCCTTCAGCGCCTTCATGACGGTCGGCATGCTGCTCTTCAGCGATGCCAGCGTCGCGGCGGCCTCCTCGCTCCGGTACTCCTTGTTCTGCTGGACGTAGCCGTCGACCACGGCCCGCAGGATGTCCCGGATGCGGGTCCGGTCGTCGCCCTCGAGCGTGACGGTCAGGATGCCGGATTGCTTGGCCTTTTCCTCGACGGTCAGATCGTCCTGGAGCTGGGAGACCGCTTCGAGCTGCGGGATGCGCCTGAGCCGAAACGCCGTGCCCGGCCGGGCGTCGAGGGCGGCGACCAGCAGCGTCAGCGGCTGCGCCTTGTACTGCCCGTGCGCCGGCACGCCGACCTCGCCTTGCAGCACGACGTCGCCATCCTCGTCCCTGACCACGTAGCGTCCGCCGCCTTCGACGGTCACGTCGAACCAGAGCCCGTCCAGCGCGTCGATGCCGTCGTGGCTCTTCTTGCCGGCCGTCTCGAACGCGACGACGTCGAATCGCTCGCCGCCCCATGCAAACCGGGACAATCCCCAAAGCGGCCGCGCCACGCCGTCGTCCCGATAGCGACGGGCGACCCAGCGGCCGATCAACGGGAAATAGCGCGGTTCGGCGATGAGGTTCAGATGCTGCTTCGTGACGACCGAGTCGATCACCATGCGCGCGCGCACGAGTTCGAGCTCGGCCGCGGTCGTGCTCCCGTTGTCGAGCAACGCCGCGATGTCGTGCAGCGGCGAATTGCCCGCCGCGGTCGATTCGTTGACCTGGATCGTCGCGTCGACACGATAGACCGGCGTCGCGAATGCGACATACAGCAGCCCCAGCAGGAACACGCCGGCCGCAATGCCCAGCACCATGCGCCACCGGGCCAGCACGATGTCGACGTAGGACGAAAGGGGCGCATCGTCGTACAACGCCGCGTCGTACAGCCGTGCTTCGGAAAGGTCTGTCATCGCAAATCCAGTGTCGATCGGGTTCCGGCGGTTCATTTCGCGACCAGCGCGCCGGTCATGCCGGCATTGATGGCGGGCAACAGCAGCGACAGCACGCGGCTGAGCCGGACGAGGCCGTTGCCGTCGACATAAACGACATCCTTCGGCGCCAGCCTGAAGTCGTTCGCGAGCACCATGGCGACCGGCGACTTCGCGTCGAGATGAAACACGTCGGGGGTACTCGAGCCGCGCCCGCGAATCACGTAGACCTGCGCCGTGTCGGCGGTGCCGCTGTTGAAGCTGCCGGCTTGCTGCAACGCATCGCCGAGCGTCAACGAGCCGTCGCGAAGCGGCAGCGCGAGCGTCGGCTTCGCGACCTCGCCCATCACGAACGCACCGTTGTCCTCGCGCGACTGCACGCGCAGCACGTCCCGGTTGCGCAACAGGATGCGGGCCGGATCGATGCGTCGTGCGACGAGCCGGGACAGGTTCAGCACGTAATGCTCGTCGCCGCGCAGCAGCTCGATGCGGCTCCGATCGGCCGTCGGCTGAAGGCCGCCCGCGCGATCGATCGCCTCGATCAGCGTCATCGGCACGTCGTTGATCGGCTGGACGCCCGGATTGCGCACCTCGCCTTCGACGTAGACCTGCTGGCTGCGGTACGACGTGACGCGCACGGTGACCTGCGGGTCGCGGAAGGTTTTCGTCAACGCGACGCGGAACGCATCGCGCACCTCGGTCGTCGTCCTGCCCGAGACCGCGAGCGTGCCGACATAGGGAAACTGCACGCTGCCGGTTTCATCGACGACGAAGCCGCCGACGGGGTCGCTCTGCCGTTGTGTCGACGACGACTGATTCGTCGGCGCCGCCGCCGAAAGTTCGGGGTGATCCCACACCGTGATCTGCAACACGTCGCCGGCGCCGATCCGATAGCCGCCCTTCGTGCGCTCGCGCAACAGCGCGTCGACGTGCCCGGCCGCGTCGCTGTCGTCGCGCATCGATTGCAGCAGGTTGACGTCGATTTCCCGGATCGGCACATCGAGCGACTGCGCCGGTTCGCCGTTGCGCGCGCTGGCCACCGGCAATTCCTGCGAGCCGGTCATCCGCATGCCGGGTGCGACGGCGCATGCCGTCAGGAACATGGACAGCACGAGCGGGGCCAGCGCGCGGCCCCATCTGCTTCCTGTCGATATACCGTCGAATGATTTGCCCATTGCTGCCTCGTCTGTCGCGCCATCGTCGATTCCGACCGTGGCACCGTGCTCACGGATGTGTTCATTTCGCCGCGTGACGGTTCGGCCTGCTTCGCCCTCAGCCGCACCGCCCGGTCGATCACCATGACGAACGGGACCAGGGCGGCTCCATGCCCGGCCAGTCGTCTGTCGCGTTGTCGTTCCCGCCGCGCGGCCGAATCGGGACGCGTGCCGCGCCGCGCGTGCGATGTGCCGCCGGCATGCCCAGCGCGTCGATCGACAACGCCCGCATCTGCCGCTCGATCGGCAGCGGCGCGTAGTTGCCGACCGCCGGCGCCGCGACGCCCGACGCGACCGCCGGCTTTGCGATCGATCCGCGCCGCGGATTCGAGGTCTGGGACGCGGTATCCGCGAGCCCCGCGATCCACCGCGGCGCATTCGTCGAAGGGCGCGCCGCCGGCGCATTGCCGTGCGCAGCCGATGCACACGACAGGCCGATGAGCATCGCGAGTCGACCGACATGGCGTCGCATCAGCAGTGCCCCCGTGCGGCAGCTGCGGGAATCCGCACGATCCAGTGCGCCACCGCGCGCTCGATGTGACGCGCCACGGCATCGAACACGTCCGCCGACTTGCCGACCGGATCCGCGATATCGCATTTCGCGGCATGGTCGAGCTGGAAGACGCGACCGCGCGCGAACGGGTAACGGCGCTCGATCTCGCGACACTGCACGAGCGTCATCGCGAGGATCAGTTGCGATGCACGCACGTGGCCGAGATGCACCGGTTGCGCGATATGCGACGTGAGGTCGAAGCCGCGTTCGCGCATCACGTCGATCGCAGCCTGTGCGGCGGGCCGGCCCGCCAGCGCGATCAGTCCCGCGCAACGCACCTGCACGGACGGCAGCGCGCGTGCCAGCATCGCGCTCGCCATCGGGCTGCGGCATGCGTTGCCGTCGCAGACGACCAGAATGCGTTCGATCATGGCCGGGCTCAGTAGGCGTTCGGATGGACGAAACCCTTCAGCACCGTGGCGGCGACAATCTTCATGTCGAGCCCGAAGGACCAGTTGCGCAGGTAATAGAGGTCGTGCTGGACACGGCCTACCATCTTGTCGAGGTGATCCGTCTCGCCGCGATAGCCGTTGACCTGCGCCCATCCGGTGATGCCCGGCTTGATCCGGTAACGATGGATGTATCCCTCGACGAGCGGCCGGTACAGATCGTCGTGCTCGATGGCGTGCGGTCTCGGCCCCACGACCGACATGTCGCCGCGCAGCACGTTGAAGAACTGCGGCAGCTCGTCGAGGCTGGTGCGACGCAGGAACGCGCCGACGCGCGTGATGCGCGCATCGCCCCGGGTCGCCTGGCGCACGACGCCGGCCTGTTCGGCATGCACGCGCATCGTGCGGAACTTGTAGATCCTGAACACCCGGCCATCGGCGCCTTTCCGGTACTGCGTAAACAACACCGGGCCCGGGGACGACAGCTTGACCGCCAGCGCGATCAGGCCGAGCAGCGGCGCCAGCGCGACGAGCGCTGCTGCCGCGAATACCCGGTCGAACAGCGCCTTCTGCATCAACGCGTGATGCGACATCGGCGATGCAACGAGGTTGATTGCCGGCATGCCGACGAGATCCATCATCGTTCCGCCGAGCAGCGCGATGCTGCACATGTCCGGCATGAAGCGGATATTGATCAGATCGTCGCCGAACGTCTTCAGCACGCGCCGGATCGTCCGTTCCTCGGAGATCGGCAACGCGAGCCAGATTTCCGTCGCGGCTTCGGCACGCACTGCCGCGGCGAATTCGGTGAAATCCGCGATCGCCGGGATGATGCCGCTGGACGATCCCGCGGGATCGTGGAGCACGACCGGGCGAAACCCGCTTGCCGGGGACAGCGCAAGCGTTTCGATCACACGCACGGCATGCGCGCCGTGTCCGACGATCGCCACCTTGCGAAGATTCAGGCCCGCATGCCTGACGCGCGCGAGCATCGTATAGGCGGCCACGCGGATGACGACGAATCCGCATCCCGCGATCGCCGTCCAGTAGACGAACCACAGCCGCGACACCTGATCGGCGCGATGCATCGCGAACAGCAGCACGAGGTTGCAAGCCTGCACGGCGACCCATGCGGCGCTGATGCGGCTGATCATCGCGATCCACGACCGCCCGCGCCAGGACTGATACACCTGACATGCCGGAAAGACGGCGAGCGTCAGCATCGCGACGAACGGGACGACCATCGCGTCCGGCCGGCCGAGCGTATCGTCATCGAACCGCACGTGCGATGCTGCAGCCGCCCCCAGCACCACCACGAGTGCATCGAGCAGGCGCGCGATAATCGACTGAAATCCGAACATGGATATTCTCCAGGCGGCGCACGATGGCGCCGTATTTGCGGTCAAACGCGCCCGTATGCGTCGTCGAAGCGCACGATGTCGTCTTCGCCGAGATAGCTGCCGGTCTGCACTTCGATGATTTCCAGCGGCATCCGCCCCGGGTTTTCGAGGCGGTGTCGCACGCCGATCGGGATGTAGGTCGATTCGTTTTCGCCGAGCAGGAATCGCTCGTCGCCGCGCGTGACGGTTGCGGTGCCTTTCACGACAGTCCAGTGCTCGGCGCGGTGATGGTGCATCTGCAACGACAGTCGCGCGCCGGGGTCCACCACGATTCGCTTGACCTGGAAACGTTCGCCGCGGTCGACCGAGTCGTACCAGCCCCACGGACGCCGCACGAGCCGGTGCGCCTCGGCTTCCGCGCCATGCCCGGCCTTGATTCTGGATACGAGCGACCTGACGCCCTGAACGTGCTGCCGGCCGACGACCAGAACGGCGTCGGGGGTCTCCACCACCGCGACGTTACCGACGCCGACGCACGCGACCAGTCGGCCTTCGGAATGGGCATAGCACGCGGTCGCGTCCTCGAACATCACTCGCCCACGCCCGGCGTTGCCGTCCTGGTCCTTGTCGAGCGCAGCCCAGACGGCGTCCCACGACCCGAGATCGGACCAGCCTGCATCCAGCGGAACCGCAACGGCCACCGGCGGTTCAGCCATGAAGCTCAGCCGTTCCATGACCGCGTAGTCGATCGAATCCGACGGGCACGTGGCGAATGGTTCCGGGGCCGGGTGAAAACAACCGCCTTCGGCATTGCCATCGCGGATCGCGGCGACGCACGCAGCGTGAATTTTCGGCGCCAGCTCCTCGATGGCGCGCAGCCAGACACTCGCCCGGACAACATAGATTCCGCTGTTCCACAAATGGGATCCTGACGCGACGTATTGCGCCGCGACTTCCGGTGACGGCTTCTCGACGAACGCATCGAGCCGGTAACCGCCATCGGCATCGTCCAATGCAAGCGGCAAGCCGGTACGCAGATAGCCGAAACCGGAATCGGCATGCGTCGGCCGGACGCCGAGCGTCGCGACGCACCCACGCTGCGCGTAGCGCAACGCCGTTTCCATCGCGCGTTCGAACCCGGACGTGTCGTGAATGACGTGATCGGCCGGCATCACGACCAGTACGGCGTCCTCGTGCTCGGCCCGCGCAAGTGCGGCCGCGAGGGTCATGGCAGGCGCCGTATCGCGACGCGCCGGCTCGACGACCACGCGTGCGCGAAGATCGCTCGCCGCGAGTTGCCGCACCGTGATGTGCCGATGCGCGTCGCCGCACACGACCTGCGCAGGTGCCATCTCGAATTTCGACCCGAGCCCGCTTACCCTTCGCAGCGTCGATTCGAGCAGCGTTTCCTCGCCAACGAGGTGCGTCAGTTGTTTCGGGTGCTGCTCGCGGGACATGGGCCACAGCCTGGTTCCAGCCCCGCCCGCCAGGACCACCGGCACGACCGCCCTCGCGGCGACGTGACTGCGATCCTGCGCCCCCGGCTCGGCACCGCGCGAAGTTTCGACGAACTCGAATGTGCTCATTTCATCTATCCCCCAGCATCCGCTTTTCCCGCCCGCAATCGACCGCCGGCGCCATCCGGCCGCCCGTGCTTCGCGCCGACGGAGCTTTCCCGCCCGACACCGGACATGCTCCGCCCTCGGTCTCCCGATGCATCGACACATTCATCCCGGGCATCGATCTTCTGTCGATGAACCGATCTGTAAATTCGGATTCCTATATGAAATCGAATGCGTCTCGATCGAACGAACGAGTCAGTTCACGCCAGGAATCCGGACGACCGACGAACCGCCGGTTGCTTACGCGCCCCCGCGCCGTTTCATCGCCTCCGCAAGGAAGCGACACCACGGTTCGGCAGGGCAATGGAAATGCCGCGTCCGAGCCATCCCGACTGGATAGCCCAATGGACGCAATTTATCGATTGAATTTCCGGAATCGACTGCTTCGCCCCTGCGTCGCGTCCGGATATCGGAGTGTGGATGTGATTCATGGTTGGTCTAACGTTATGGTATTAACTACTTCGGCACATAACGATTGACGCACGATCCGTGCCATCGAGGCGCGCTTTCTTGTTGCAACGCGGAAAATCCTCAATAAACCAATGACCTATGTCCAGGATTTAAAAGGTATGAATAATTGGAAATAGTCCTGTGCAACGTTTGCGCAACTGCAACGTTCGCGGACGTTACGTAACGCCACGCCGTAACGCATCTGACATGAGCGCCATCCTGAAGGTGCAGATTGCTGCCATAGGAAGGGTCAGTGCGCAGCCCGGTGGCGACACGATGCGGGCGCATGAGCAGGATCAACACGAGTAATTTCTCGAAGCAAGGTCGGGCGTCGAGCGATCGGTTACCGGAAATAGGGGGTAAACATATGCACTTTCTTCATCGCTTTCGGCCGAGTTTTTTTATGCGTTCTCCGTTTATACCGACAGCGACGCAATAACCGCCGTGCTGGCGGCCCGCTTTACGGAAAACCCATCCTGCGCCAATTGCTTCGGATACGGCGCGTTCGTTCCGGTTTTCGGACAGGTACGTTCATACCGCGTCAGCACGACATCGCCATTCAGACGAACGCCTCCGCCGCTTCGGCATCGCCCGCGAGCCAGTCGTTCATCACGCGCGCATCCGCCTGGCGGTCCAGCGACAGGCACACGTCGCTCAGTGCATCGACTTGCGCGCGGTCGAGCGCGATGCCCGCCAGCGCCCGATATTTCGCCAGCAGCGCCGCGTCCGACAGCGGATTGCGCGGGTCGCCGAGCGCGATCGGCACGTGGCGTACTTCCCGCCCCCCGTCCGCGCGATGCAGGATCACCGTCGGCTCGTCGAGATCGCCGAGCGCCGGATCGACGTCGACCGCGATGCGCGCGAGCAGCGCGGTCACGCGCGGATCGGTGCGCCGGTCCGCGCGATACACGCCGATCCCCGTGTCGCCGAACGCCAGCGCCGCCGCCACCGCGTACGGCAGGCTCATCTGCGCGGACGACAGCGTCGACAGGTCGCGACCGCCGCACATGCGGGCCACGAACGCGCTCGTGCGCACGACCACCCGCTCGATCTCGCCGGCCTCGACGATGCGGCCGTCCGCGAGCTGCAGCGCCGCGTCGACGGCCGCATGCGCGCTGCGGCACGATGCATGCGGCTTGATCGAGCAGCGCATCAGCTTCCAGTGCGCGCCGAGGCCGTCGGTCAATGCGTCGGGCACATGCGATTGCGCGGCGAACGTGTTGAAAAAACCGCCCCACACGTCGTCGAATACGTGCGCGGGGCCGCTCACGCCTTCGCGCGCGAGCAGCGCCGCGAGCACGCCGCCCTCCGCCGCACGCCCGGCATGCAGCCGCTTCGTCTGCGCTCCGTCGTGGATGAAACCCCACAGGCCGCCCGCGAAACTCGCCGCATGGCCGAGCGCGTCGCGCGTGCGCGCGGCGTCGAGGCCGAGCACGCGCGCGCTCGCGGCCGCCGCACCGAACACGCCGCAACTGAGCGTCGAGTGCCAACCCGCCCCGTTGTGAACCGAGTAGCCGCCCGCTGCCTCGAGCACGCGCCGGCCGACGTCGTAGCCGAGCACGATCGCCGCCACGCATTCGCGGCCCGTTACCGGGTGTCTTGCGCACGACAGCGCGGCGAGCACGGCCGGCAGCACGACCGCGCCCGAATGATCGCAGCCGCCGGAATCGTCGAGTTCAAGCGCGTGCGCGGCAATCCCGTTGACGAACGCCGCATCGCGCGCGCCCGCGGTCCGCCGCGTGCCCCACAGCGGCGCGCCGCCATGCGCGACGGCGCCGGTCAGCGCACGGGCGCTGCGCGTCTCGACGGCGGACGTGCCCGCCAGCGCGGCACCGAACGTGTCGAGCACATGACGCTTGGCCTTCGCGACGACGTCGTCCGGCAACGCGTCGGCGGACGTCTGCGCGACGAACGCCGCGAGCCGCGTGGCGCGCGTATCGGTTGTCATCGTCATCGCGCCGACTCCTCCGCCACGCAGTGCGCGAACACGTCGACCGGATGTCCCGGGGCATTGACGGGCGCCTGGGCACACCACCAGCGCGCGATGTCGCGCCCCGTCGCGAACCAGACGTCGCCCGCGTCACGCAGATGCGCGAGCAATGCGCGCAGCAGGTCGATCCGCGCTGCCGTGCCTATGATCTCGGGATGCAGGCGCAGCACGCAGCACAGCCCGAAGCGCCGAAACCCGTCGACGTCGCGCCGCCAGTTGTCGAGCACGTCGCGGTACGCCGCGATGCGCGGCTGACCGGCCGGCACGGGCGGCGACAGGTTGAACTCGAAGTACGGCTCGTCTTCGAGTTCGTAGTGCAGCGGCAGCTCGACGAGCCGCGCGCCGTCCGCGCCGCCGTCGCCGCGCGGATGCACATACGGCAGATCGTCGCCGCGCCACGACGACGACCACGTGAAACCTTCCGCGACGAGGAAATCCGAGAAACCGTCGGCCCAGTTGCCGGTGAACGAGCGAAAGCCTTCCACGTCGCGGCCGATCGTGTCGGCGAGCGCCGCCCGTCCGGCGCGGCACGCATCGACCTGCGCGGCGAGCGGCAGCGCGTCAAAATCCTCGCAGCGATAGCCGCTCACGCCGAGCTCGTGGCCGGCCGCGGCGATCGCCCGCACCGCATCCGCATGCGTTTCGGCGACGATGCCTGGGACGAACCAGCTCGCCGGTACGCGAAACGCATCGAACGCATCGAGCAGCCGATCGACGCCGCGCGTCGCGCCGTAACGCCAGACCGACAGCGATTTCTCGCGGCCGACGATGCGCGGCTCGCGTGTCTGGATGCCGTGAATGTCGTTGAAGTCGACCGTGATCGCGACCGCGCATCGCGCGCCGCCCGGCCATGAAGGGAGTGTCGTCACAGGCCGCTCCGTTGCGTGGGTTGCGCATCTCGCGCGTGCTGCGCAAGCCACCAGTCGGCCACTTCGCGGCAGCGCGCGAACCAGACACCGTCCTGTGCACGCATGTGACCGAGCCACGCCTCGAGCAACGCGATGCGGCCGGGCTTGCCGCAGACCTTCGGATGCAGCAGCGTCGTCAGGCACAGCCCTTCGCGGTATACGCCGTCGAATTCGCGCGTCCAGTTGTCGAGCGTCGCGCCGTAGCCGGCGATCCGGTCGAGCCCGGCCGGATAGTCGGGGTTGCGGTGATACGCAAGCGACGCGTAGTCGTCGGTCTCCCAGCGGCCGGGTATCTCGACGAGCGGCGCCTCGCCGTCGTCACCGTGCAGCAGGTACGGCCGGTCGTCGCCGCGCATCGAGCTCGAATAGCGCACGCCGGCTTCGCGCAGCACGGCCACCGTCGCCGCGCTCCAGTCGCCGGACGGCGTGCGGAACCCGACCGGCCGCACGCCGAGCGTACGCGCGAAGACGTCGGCCGACTGCGCCATGATCTCGCGCTGCCGCCCGGGCTCGAGCGTCCAGAACGCTTCGTGCCGGTAGCCGTGGTAGCCGATCTCGTGGCCGCGCTCGACGATCGCCGCGCATTGCGCGGGCCAGGTCCGCGCAACCCACGCAGGCACGAAGAACGTCGCGGGCAGGTCGAACGCCGCGAGCATGTCGAGCAAGCGGCCGAGCGCGCGCCACGGCCCGTAGCTGCCGAGCGTGAAATACGCGGGGTTGCGCCAGATCGACCCGTTCAGCATCGCGTCGCCGGTCGGGCCGTCGAGATCGAACGCGAGCGCGACGCACGCGCGCTTCGCGTCCGGCCAGCGGGGAGCGAGGGCCGTCATCGCACGCTCAGTGGGTGCCGTTGATCATCGCCTTCGTCACCGCGTGCTCCTGCAGCCCCCACTTCGCCAGAATCTTCTGGTAGGAACCGTCGGCAATCAGCTGGTTGAGCGCCGTCGTCAGCGCGCTGCTCAGCGCGGTGTTGCTCTTCGCGACGCCGATGCCCGTGTATTGCGACAGGAACGGCTTGCCGACCGGCGCGTATGCGTTCTGCTCGAGGCCGTTCTGGTACGGCAGCGTCTCGCCGCCCTGCACGGCCGCGTCGATGCGGTTCTGGCGCAACTGCATACGCGCGTCCGACGAGCCGTCGGTACCGACCACGACGATCGCCGGCTTGCCGGCCTTCACGCAGTTCTCCGCGCTCCATGCGGTCGTGTTGTCCGGAAACGACGTGCGCCGGCTCGACCCGACGCGCTTGCCGCACAGCGCGCTCATCTGCGCGAACTCGCCGGCGCGCGCCTTCAGCGTATAGAACTGCGGGCCCGTCTCGATGTAGTCGACGAACGTCACCGCATCGCGGCGCGTCGGCAGGTCGGTCATGCCGGACAGGATCATGTCGACGCGCTGCGTCGCGACCGCGCTCATCATCTGGTCGAAGCTCGTTTCGACCCAGTTCAGCTTCGCGCCCATCTTCGCGGCGAGCGCTTCGCCGAGATCGACGTCGAAGCCCGCGAGCTTGTCGGTCGCCGGGTCCTTGTATTCGAACGGCGGATAGTTCGGCACGATCGCGACGTTCAGCGTGCGCTTCGCGCTCGCGGCCTGGGCGACTGCGAAGGAGGCATGCAGCGCGAGCGCGCCGAATGCGACGGTGGCCAGCGTGCGGGTCAGGACGGATGCTTTCATGGGGGCGCCTTGTCGTGGTGGGCTTGTATCGTTGACGGTGGAATCGTTCGGGCGCTTCGGGTCGGGGCGCCCGGCCCGTTCATGCAATCACGGCCGAGATGAAATCGCGCGTACGCGCGTGCGTCGGCGCGGACAGCACCTGGTCGGGCGGCCCGCTCTCGACGATCCGGCCGCCGTCCATGAACACGACGCGGTCGGCCACCTCGCGCGCGAAGCCGAGCTCGTGCGTGACGACGATCATCGTCATCCCGCTCTTCGCGAGATCGCGCATCACGGCCAGCACTTCGCCGACGAGCTCGGGATCGAGCGCCGACGTCGGTTCGTCGAACAGGATCAGCTGCGGATGCATCGCGAGCGCCCGCGCGATCGCGACGCGCTGCTGCTGGCCGCCCGACAGCTCGACCGGAAACGCGTCGCATTTGTGCGCGAGCCCGACGCGCGCGAGCAGCGTGCGCGCTTCCTCCTCCGCTTGCGCGCGGCGGCGCTTGAGCACCTGCACGGGGCCCTCGATCACGTTCTCGAGCGCGGTCTTGTGCGGGAACAGGTTGAAGCGCTGGAACACCATGCTCGTCGCCAGCCGCTGGCGCGCGACCTGGCGCTCCGACAGCTCGTGGAGCCGGTCGCCGGCGCGCCGGTAGCCGGCCAGTTCGCCGTTGACCCACAGCGCGCCCGCGCTGATCGTCTCGAGCTGGTTGATGCAGCGCAGGAACGTGCTCTTGCCCGAGCCCGACGGCCCGATGATGCACAGCACTTCGCCCTGCGCGACGTCGAGCGTGATGCCGTGCAGCGCCTGGAAATCGCCGTACGACTTGCGCACGTCGACCGCGCGAACGACCGCGTTCGTCATGACGTTCTCCCGATTGTTGAGGGTCGTGCCGTTCATGCGCGGCCCGCCGCGCGACCCGCGCCGCGCGCGAAGCGCCGTTCGACGCGCGCCTGCGCGAGCGACAGCACGGTGACGACCGCGAGATACCAGATGCCCGCGACGATCAGCAGCTCGATCACGCGGGCGTTCGCGTAGTAGATGTTCTGCGCGTTGTGCAGCATCTCCGCGTACTGCACGACGCTCGCGAGCGACGTCAGCTTGACCATGCCGATCAGCTCGTTGCCGATCGGCGGCACGATCACGCGCATCGCCTGCGGCAGGATGATCCGGCGCAGCGCCTGCAGGCGCGGCATGCCGATCGACTTCGCGGCCTCGTACTGGCCGGTGTCGACCGACAGCAGCCCCGCGCGCACGACTTCCGACGTATACGCGCCCTGGTTGATGCCGAGACCGAGCACCGCCGCGAGGAACGGCGTCATCACGTCGACGGTCCGGAATTCGGCGATGCCCGGGATGCCGAGCGTCGGGAACACCAGCGCGAGGTTGAACCACAGCAGCAGTTGCAGGATCACCGGCGTGCCGCGGAACAACCAGATGTAGCCCTGCGCGATCGCGCCGAGCACCGGGTTCGACGACAGCCGCATTACCGCGGTGACCACGCCGAGCACGACGCCGAGCGTCATCGCGAGAACGGTCATCACGATCGTGTTGCCGAGCCCCGTCAGGATCGAGCGTGCGGTCAGGAACTGGCCGACGACGCGCCACTCGATCTGTCCGCGCGCGAACGCGGCGGCCACGTAGGCGAGCGCGGCAATGATCGCGATCGACGCGACATAACGGCCCCAGTAGCGCCGGCGCACGCGCACGAGGCCGGCGGTATCGTCTGCCGCGGCGCCGGCCGGCCCGGATGCGCCGTCGAGACGGCGCGAATCGGAGGCGCTCAGCATGACGGCCCCCGGTAGTCGGCCGCCCAGGCGGCCTGGCGTTCGATCGCGCCGCTCAGGCGGCCGATCTGCTCGCGCACGCGCGCGGGCGACGTGCCGCCCGCGCCGCCGCGCGCGGCGACGGCAGCGTCGAGCGTCAGGTGCGCGCGCACCGCCGGCGCGAGGCGCGGGTCGACGGCCTGCAATTGTTCCGCGCTTGCGTCCGCGAGCTCGATGCCGTCGCGTTCGCACGCCCGCACGAGCGCGCCGGTGATCTCGTGCGCTTCGCTGAACGGCACGCCCGTCAGCGCAAGCCAGTCCGCGACCTCGGTCGCGAGCGTGAAGCCGAGCGGCGCCTGGCGACGCATCTCGTCGACGTTCACGCGCATCGTGCGGATCATCCCCGCCATCGCCGGCAGCACGAGTTCGAGCGTGTCGATCGAATCGAACGCGGCGATCTTGTCTTCCGCGAGATCGCGGTTGTACGCGAGCGGCAGCGACTTCAGCGTCGCGAGCAGGCCCGTCAGGTTGCCGATCAGGCGTCCCGCCTTGCCGCGCGTCAGTTCCGCGATGTCCGGGTTCTTCTTCTGCGGCATGATCGAGCTGCCCGTCGCATAACCGTCGTCGAGTTCCACCCAGCGGAATTGCCGCGACGTCCACAGGATCACTTCTTCCGACAGGCGGGACAGGTTCACGGCCAGCATGCTCGCGACGAACGCGAATTCGGCGACGTGATCGCGCGCGGCCACGGCGTCGATCGAGTTCTCGCACGGCGCGTCGTAACCGAGCTCCTGCGCGGACAGCTCGGGCCGCACGCAGATCGCCGAGCCCGCCAGCGCGGCCGCGCCGAGCGGCGAGCGCGCGGTGCGGCGGTCCCAGTCGACCAGGCGGTCGGCGTCGCGATACAGCGACTGCGCATGCGCCAGCAACTGATGGCCGAACACGATCGGCTGCGCGGGCTGCAGATGGGTGAAGCCGGCGGTCACCGTGTCGACGTGCCGGCTCGCCTGGCCGACCAGCGCCTGCTGCAGGTCGAGCACGCCGCGCACGAGCTGGCGCGCCTTGTCGCGCAGATACAGGCGCAGGTCGTTCGCCGCCTGGTCGTTGCGCGAACGCCCGGCGCGCAGCTTGCCGCCGAGCGCCGGCAGCCGCTGCGTGAGCACGCGCTCGAGGAACGTGTGCACGTCCTCGTCGGCGAGCGACGGCGCGATCGCACCGGCCGCGTAGTCGCGCGCGATGCCGTCCATCGCGGCCAGCAACTGCGCGAGGTCGTCGTCGTTCACGATGCCGGCGCGGTTCAACTCGCGCGCATGCGCACGGGAGCCCGCCAGATCGTACGGCACGAGGCGGTAGAAACTCGGATCGGAGCGAGACAGGTTCTGCAGCGCGTCGGACGGCTCCGACTGGAAGCGGCCGCCCCACAGGCGTTCGATCGGTTCGGTAAGGCTCATTGCGGTCGACCTCGACTCGGTTGGATTGCCCCCACTGTAGGCATTCAATTTTTTTTGTTGTAGCGAGAAATTGACTCCGCTTAAATGAAGTTTTTCTCAGCACCGTCGCCTTCGACGTGCCCGCCGATGCGCAACCGCCTGCCCCCGCTGAACCCGCTTCGCGCATTCGAGGCCGCCGCCCGGCGCGGCAGCGTGTCGGCCGCCGCCGACGAACTGCACGTGACCGCGAGCGCGGTCAGTCACCAGATCCGTATTCTCGAAAGCACGCTCGGCGTCGCGCTATTCGTCCGATCAAAGGCGCGCGTGAAACTCACGCCCGAAGGCGAGGCGCTGCTGGAACCGGTCGGCATCGCATTCGACATGATCGCGAACGCCACCGTCAGGCTCGATTCGCCGGCCGCCGTCGGCGATCTCGTCGTGTCGACGCCGCTGTCGCTGACGTCGCGCTGGCTCGCCCGACACATCGGCGATTTTCTCGAGCGCTATCCGGGCATCCACCTGAAGGTGATTCCGTCGAACGACGAACGCGAGATCTATTCGACGGACGTCGACGTCTGCATCCGCTACGGGGAAGGCACCTGGCGCAACCGGCACGTCGAGCTGCTCGAGCATCCGGCGCTGTTCCCGGTCGTGAGCCCGGCGTTGATGAACGGGCCCGATGCGATCCGCAAGGTGCAGGATCTCGCGGGACGCACGCTGTTCTGCGAGCATGCGGGCTCGTGGATGCGCTGGCTGGCAGAAGCAAACGCCGACAAGCTGCCGGGCATCCGCATCCTCGAAATCGGCAACGCGCACATCGGTGTCGAAGCCGCTGTGCACGGGCAAGGCGTCGCGCTCGGCGACAGCCTGTCCGTGCGCGATGACCTGATCGACGGCACGCTCGTGCGGCCATTCAGCGCAACGGTGCCGTCGCGTCATGCGTACTATCTCGTCACGCGTCACGAGCTGACCGGGACGCCGCTCGTGACCGCGTTCACGTCGTGGCTGCGAGCCTGCCTCGCGTGATGCGCGTCGTTGCTTGCGGCAGGGTTTCGGTCAGGCAATGAGATTCGCCAGGTCGTCCCACACCATGACGATGTTGTGCGAGCGCCAGATCGGCCCCGCATCGATGTACTCGCCGGCAAACCGCGCATTCAGCGCCTCGTAAAAGGCAATCGCGGATGCGTTTCCGTTGACGACACTCAACGCGGCGCCCTGATACCGCAACCCTCTCAAATGCGTCGCGAGTTGGGCAAGCAGCGTGCGGCCGATGCCGCGACGCTTGAATTCGGGATCGACATACAGGAATTTGATCTCGCCACGGCCGTCGAATATCGGTTCCGACGGCGCGCCGGCCGCGCCGATTCCGACGATCCTGTCGTCGGTCTGCGCGATGAGCACGAGCTGGTCGCCATCGTTCGACGCCAGCTTTTCCTGCCATCTTTTGCCACGATAGCGCTCGTCGAGCACGGCATGCGCTTGCGCCGGTGCGAGATCGCGATAGGTATGCCGCCAGACCTTGACGTGGAAATCGGCGATCGCCTGTGCATCGTCGATATTGGCGGACCTGATGGATATTCCGGTCATTGAGGATTCCCTGTCGAGCGGCTTTGCGCCAGTGGGTGCAGTGTATGCAGCGGATTGTAACGATTCGGGCAGCGATGTCGAATGACCGTTTGTGGCCCGCGGCCACCGGTCACGAGCTCCGAAGGCCGGCGGCCGACACGCGCGGAACGCGAACCGCGACCGGGCGTGTGGCGTTCACGCGTCCGTTCGCTGCTGCTCGCGGGATGGACCGTGCGAATCGCCGCTGAAGAGCCTGTTCCGCAACTGACCGCCGGCGAACGCGGCCGCAATCAACGACAGATACCCGGCGACGAGCAGATGTCGCCAGCCGTCGAGCGCGGCGCGGTGCGCAACCAGCGCCGCGTCGGGCGCCGGTACGGCGAGACTTCCCGGCACGATCGCACGCGTCATCTGCACGAATCCCGCCGCCGACAGCACGGGCAGCAGGACGAGTATCGCCAGCAGCACGAACTTCGCATGCCGAAAAAATGCATGGCGGCGCAAATGAAACCACAGTCCGAGACTGCCGTGCACCCATCCCGGTGCGAGCAGCGCGATCTGCAAACCCTGCGTGCCGCTCGTCAGGAGCGACACGATGACCCGTTCGTAGTTCGGCTCGAAGCCGTAAAACGATGTCGCAACCCGTGTCCCGACGACGTGGCGTATCAACAGCATGGGCAGGCTGAGTCCCGCCCACAGACGAAGCCATTCGGCGGGCGGCAGCGCCCAGTGTCGGCGGCCGTAGATGGTGCGGACCGCCAGCGCGAAATGCAGGCCGGCCGCGCCATACAGCAGGATCGTGCCGGGCGCGCTTTGCCAGAGCCCGATTGCCAGATGCAGCCCGCGCTCGGCGATATCGATCGACCAGATGCCGAGCGCGTGATTGACCATATGGACGGAAATATAGAACCACAGCAGGATGCCGGAACCGAGTTGCAGCCTGCGCGCGGCCTTGCGCGTCCCGTCTTGCGCCGACGCCGGTTTACCGGCATCGGAGTCGATCGCGTGCTGCGCGGGACGCGGCGCGCGGTTGCGCGACGGCGGGCGCATGCCGATGCGATCCTGGAACAACGATGGCCGCCGTGCCTCGTTCACCTTCGGGGCACCCTTGCCGTCGCGCTGCGATCGGCCGGGAATGTCCCGGGTTTGCCTCCGCTTGCCGTTCATTGGCGCCTCCCCTCGACGCGTCCGCCGCTTGATCGGCATACCGCGGAGCGGGCCCGTTTATTCCGGCGACGCACGACATCCCGCGCATGAAGTACATCGCACGGTGTCGGGAATAGGCGCGGTGCTCGCCGGGTATACGGTGTGTGAGCACGACGGATGACGATCGCGACGCGTCGGCACCCTGCACATCGAAACGAGCGCAATCAAGGAGACCATCATGTCCAACGTTCTGTCCCACTGGATTCTGATCGGCTGCGACGCATACGACGAGTATGTGTTCGTGCCGTGGCTCGATAAATCCGTCTATCTGAGAACGGTCAAGCTGCGTCGGGTCTGCCTGTTGTGACGGAAGCGGTTCCGGCGCACCGGAGTTGCCCCCGTAGTCCCGGACACCGCCTCACGCTACGGCCGATGCATCCACCGCGCGTCGAAACTCGCGTGGCGAGCGATACTTCAGTGCGCTACGGCGATGCTTCTCGTTGTAATGCTCGAACGCAATGGCGAGATTCCGCACGGCCGTCGCTGCATCCGGTTTCAGCATGAGGGCCACACAGTCGCGCTTCATCGTCTTCACGAAGCGCTCAGCCATGCCGTTGCTCTGCGGGCTGCACACCGGCGGCGTCAGTGGCTTCAGCTGCTACGCGAGCCACGACTTGATGTTCGCCTGCATCGCGCCGGTCGAGATTCCGTAGCGCTCGTGCAACGTCGGCAACGCGCCCGCGGCGAGGTACGCATCCGGCAGCGCGATCTGGCGGAACGGTACGGCAACGCCGGCCCCGATCAACGCAGTCGCCACCGCTTCGCCGAGCCCGCCGATCGCCGTATGGTTCTCGGCGACGATCACCATGCGTCCCTTGCGCGCCGCCTCGCGAACGATGGTTGCCGTATCGAGCGGCTTGATCGTCGGCACGTGCAGCACGGCCACATCGACGCGATCGGCTTCGAGTGCCTTCGCAACCTCGAGCGCGCGCATCGTCATGATCCCGGACGAGATCAACAGCACGTCGTTGCCGTCGCGCAGCAGCTTGGCCTTGCCGAGTTCGAAACGGTAATCGTATTCATCGAGCACGGCCGGCACGTTTCCACGCAGCAGGCGTACGTATACCGGCCCCTTGTGCGCAGCAATGGCCGGCACCATCTGCTCGATATCCAGCGCGTCGCACGGGTCGATCACCGTCATGTTCGGCATCGCACGCATCAGCGCCAGATCTTCGGCGGCCTGGTGGCTCGGCCCGTAGCCGGTCGTCAGCCCCGGCAACGCGCACACCAGCTTCACATCGAGATTGTCCTCGGCAATCGCCTGATGAATGAAGTCGTATGCACGGCGCGTGGCGAATACCGCATAGGTCGTGACGAACGGCTGCGCCCCTTCGTGCGCGAACCCGGCGGCCGCACCCATCAGCAACTGCTCGGCCATGCCCATCTGGTAGTAACGCTCCGGAAATTCCTTCGCGAAGATATGCAGGTCGGTGTACTTTCCGAGATCGGCGGTCATTCCGATCACATTGCTGCTCGTCCGCGCGAGCTTCGCGAGCGCATGGCCGAACGGCGCGGGACGCGTAGTCTGCCCTTCTGCCGCGATGGACGCGATCATCGCGGAAGTCTTCAGGCGCGGCTTGTTGTCGACGGTGCTCATGCGTGTCTCCCTGCTTCGAGTGCGTCGAGCGCGAGCTTCCACTCGTGCGCATCGACGCGAATGAAATGACTCTTCTCGCGTGCTTCGAGGAACGGCACGCCGCGCCCCATCTTCGTGTCGCAGACGATGATCCGCGGCTGCGGCTTGTCATGTCGGCGCGCGTTGTCGAACGCGCGCTTTACCGCGTCGATGTCATTGCCGTCCACGCGTTGCGTATACCAGCCGAATGCTTCGAGCTTGTCGACCAGCGGCTCGAATGCCATGACTTGCGTCGACGGGCCATCGGCCTGCTGGTTGTTCACGTCGACGATCGCGATCAAGTTGTCGAGCTTCCAGTGCGCGGCCGACATGAGCCCTTCCCAGATCGCACCTTCGTCGAGCTCGCCATCCGAAAAGAGCGTATAGACGAATGCATCCGAGCCCTTGCGCTTGAGGCCCAGGCAACGACCGACCGCGATCGTCAGGCCCTGCCCGAGCGAACCGCCGGACATTTCCATCCCGGGCGTATAGCTCGCCATCCCCGACATCGGCAGACGACTGTCGTCGCTGCCGTAGGTTTCGAGTTCCTCGGCCGGCAGGATGCCAGCTTCGAACAGCGCCGCGTACAGCGCGATCGCGTAGTGGCCGTTCGACAGCAGGAAGCGGTCGCGCCCTTCCCACTCGGGATCGTCCGGGCGATAGCGCATCGCGCCGAAATACGCGACGGCCAGCACGTCGGCGATGTCGAGCGCCTGGCCGACATAGCCCTGCCCCTGGACTTCGCCCATCAGCACGGCGTTTCTTCGGATACGGTACGCGCGCTCGGCGAGCGTGACCGCTTCATGGATGGTTTCGGTATCCATCGATAGCTCCAGTATTGTGTCGGAAGGAATGCAAATCGAATCAGCGGTTGACGGATCGGGGCACCAGGAACACCAGCAGAGCGCCGACCGTGATCGCGACGGAGATGAAGAGCAGTCCCGCAGTGGACTTGCCGGTCAGGTCGTTCAGCCAGCCGACGATCGCAGGCGAGAAGAAGCCCGCGAGATTGGCAAAGCAGTTGACCGCGGCGATGCCCGCCGCCGCCGACATCCCGCCCAGCAGGGCCGTCGGCAACGACCAGAACTGCGACGACGACGCGAGGATGCCGGCGGACGCAATGCTCAGGCACACGATCGACGCGCTGACGCTGCCGAGCGTCGGCAAAGTCGCGAAGCCCGCCGCCGCGATCAGCATCGGCACCGCGAGATGGAAGCGACGCTCGCGGCGGCGATCCGCGCTCATGCCGATCAGCGGCAGCGCGATGATTGCGCACGCATACGGGATCGCGGTGAACAGTCCGACCCACAGCGGATCGGCAACCCCGGCCTTGCGAATGATCGTGGGCAGCCAGAACGTGAGGCCGTACTGACCGAGCACGACGCAGAAGTAGATCGCGGCCATCAGCCACAGGCGGCGGTCGGCGACGAACGAACGAATCGACAGGTGGGCGGTAGTGTGCTCGGCGTCGGCCGACACGTTGCGCGCCAGCAAGGCTTTTTCGGCATCGGTCAGCCATTTCGCGCCGGTAATGCCGTCATCGAGATACAGCAGGATCGCAAAGCCCAGCACGAACGAAGGCAGCGCCTCGAGCAGGAACAACCACTTCCAGCCCGCCATCGACATCGCGCCGTGCAGCGAATGCATGATCGCGCCCGACAGCGGCCCGCCGATGATCCCCGCCAGCGGAATCGCCATGAAGAACAGCGACAGTGCCTTCGCGCGGCGTGCCGACGGGAACCAGTACGTGAGGTACAGGATCACGCCCGGTGCAAAACCCGCTTCGGCGACGCCGAGCAGAAACCGCAGCACATAGAACGCGGTGGGCGACCTGACGAACACGAAGCTCGCCGAAATGACTGCCCACGTCAGCATGATGCGGGCGAGCCAGCGGCGCGCACCGACGCGATGCAGGATCAGGTTGCTCGGCACTTCGAACAGAAAGTAGCCGAGAAAGAAAATGCCTGCGCCCATGCCGTACACCGTCTCGCTGAAGCGCAGGTCGTTGAGCATCTGCAGTTTCGCGAACCCGACGTTGACGCGGTCGAGATAGGCGCCCAGATAGCACAGCATCAGGAACGGGATCAGCCGTCGCGCCACCTTCGCGTAGGTGGCCGCTTCGAACGTCTGCGCATCGTCCCGTTGCAGCATCTCGCCCGAAACCGGCGGTGCGGGGTACTTTGCTCTCATCTTTGTCTCCTGCCATGGCCCCGGGTTGTCCCGGGTGCATGATGGGCGGCGCCGCGATTCACGCGACGCCGTTTCAGTGGATCAACATCCCGCCATTGACGTCGAGCGTGATGCCCGTCAGGTAGCTCGACAGGTCGCTCAGCAGGAACAGGCATGCGTTGGCGACATCGGCGGCATCGCCGAGGCGGCCGAGCGGAATGCCCTTGACGATCTCCTCGCGCATGTCCGGCGTCAGCTTGTCGCCGGTGATGTCGGTCTGGATCAGGCCCGGCGTGATCGAATTGATGCGGATATGGTCGGCGCCGAATTCGCGCGCCATTGCCTTCGCGAGGCCGAGCACGCCGGCCTTCGCGGCGCTGTAGTGCGGACCGCCGAAGATGCCGCCGCCGCGTTGCGCGGACACCGACGACATGCACACGATGCTGCCGCCGCGCCGCTCCTTCATCGCCGGCAGCACCGCTTGCGACATGTACAGCGTGCCGCGCAGGTTCACGTCGACGATCGTGTCGAAGTCGCGCCCGGAAATGTCCATCGTGCGCACGGGCTGCGTGACGCCGGCGTTGTTCACGAGGCCGTCGATGCGACCATGGCGCTCCAGGGTCGCGCGGGCCGCGGCCACGCACGCGTCGCGGTCGGTCACGTCGCATGCCAGGCCGAGATGGTCCGTCCCGAGTTCGGCGGCGGCCGCCTCGGCGTCTTCGCGGCGAAGGTCGAGAATCGCAACGCGTGCGCCGTGTGCAGCCAGTATGCGGGCCGTGGCCTTGCCGATACCGCGCGGCGATGCGGCGCCTGTCACGATGATGGTCTTGTTGTCGAGCAACATCGGTCGTCTCCTGTTGTTGATGTGTGTCCAGAGTGTCGGCTCACCGGACACCCGCATCAACGCGGAAACGCTCAGCCATAGTTGAGAAAATTTCAGATGACGCCGCACGGCGCGCCGCGGGTGCTGCAACGCAATATCGCGTGCGGACCGGAGGACCTGGCGCTCAGCCCGGCCGCCCGTAAGCCGCGACCTCCCGCTCGATCCACGCAAGGAAACGCTTCACGCGGGGCAGTTCCGCGTTCTGCCGCGGGTAAACGAGGTGATGTGCGCCGACTTCGACCGCATGAGTCTCGTCGAATACCGGAACCAGCAGCCCTTCGCGGATCTTCACCGACGCAAGCATCAGGCTTTCGAGCGCGATGCCCAGGCCCAGCGCAGCGGTTTCGAGCGACATGTATGACCGGTCGAATGAAAAATCGAAGGTCTTCTGCGCCGCGAGCGATACGCCGGCTCGACCGAACCACTGCTTCCACTGGACCAACGGCGTTTCGGAATAGATCAGCCGATGCGCGAGCAGTTCTTCCGGCGCCTTCACCGGATGCCGCTCGAGATATTGCGGCGAAGCGAGCGGCGCAATGAACTCGCCGCGCACCGTCCTGACCTCGAGGTTGTCCCAGTTGCCGTAGCCGTGCCGGACATCGATATCGTAGAAGCCGTTCGAGAACGACACGTTTTCGTAAGAGCACGCGAGGTTCAGCTGGATATCCCCGTTCGCCTCCTGAAACGACGACAGCCGCGGCAGCAGCCACATCAACCCGAAGCTCGGGCTCGAATGCACGCGCAGGATATCGACTTCGGTGCGGCTCGACGCACGCTCGGTTGCGCGGCTCAGGTCGGCCAGCGAGCCGGTGACGTCCGCCAGGTAGCGCTCGCCGGTCGGCGTGAGGACGAGTCCGCGCCCCGATCGCTGGAACAGCGGCTGACCGATCAGCGATTCGAGGTTGCTGAGCTGGTGGCTCACGGCGGACGCGGTCAGGCCGAGTTCGTCCGCAGCGCGATTCACGCTCTTGGTCCGGGCCACGCTTTCGAACGCGATGATTGCCTTGAGTGGTGGGATGCGCATGTTGGAATCCGTTGAGGAGGTCTACTCGCCCGACTGGCCGGCGTCGACATGAACGTCGAACGGTTTGTCCGGGCAAAGGCGCTTCGGCACAGGCATCAATTCTAGAGCGCCGGTCGATCCGGGCTCCTGCCGCCCACCTCCTTGCCTACGAAACGCGCTTCCACGCCGCTTCGCATGACGAGATCAAAACGCTCAGGCAAATATGGAACACGGTGGGCTCGCATGCCCTGACGTCGTGGCCGCGAAGAGGCCGACCGTTTGGTGGAACGTCGCTTTCGGAAGGGAATCTCAGGAAGTCAGGGGCACCGCCAAGCCGGGGTAGATCCAGCCGGAACATTGCACAGGAATCAAAGGGACCCCTGCTACATACCATAGCGCTACACCTTCGCCCTCTCCGGAGTAACGAACATCAGGCGCGCCCGCCAACACGCGCCCCGTAGAGGCAGTTGTGGTGGCCGAAGAAGTACTGGGTACTTGGTAGAGACGGCCACGCACGACGCGTTATTGCAACGTGTCGCGCGCGACCTGCTGCCCGACGGCTGGCCTGCGATGTGCGTGGTTCATCTTTTCGCGGTTCGCGAACCCGCAGTGGAGGTATGAGTCCAGTGCCACCATTCATGGTGGTCCAGATTTCTAAGCAGTTCCGCGCGACGATGCTCGCGGCGATAGCGGTTCATTGCGGCAATTGCCGCAAACGCCAGCACGAACGCGCCGACCACGAACCCGACCCATGCTCCGCTCATAGCAGCCTCCGTCATTTTCGGCCAACTCGGATCACTTAACGCATTCGCGAGACCGCTTTCAGGACAGCGCGGCCCTCTGCGGTAACCTGGACACGCCGACAACCCGATGCCGGCTGATCAACGGCGATCAGGCGATGCTCGATGAGCGTGACGAGTTCGTCGCGATCCAGTTCGATCTGATCAGGAGCATCCCAAACGATCATTAAAGTAGTAATTTCGTGCGGACTTAGCATGGTCTGCATGGAATATTCGTATCGGACAATTGGATTGTGTATACATGCGCGAACGCATGCCTCCCGCTTTCAACGCAACAAGGTGCGCGAGAGTTTGTAACGACCCCACCATTTCCTGCGACGATTCAATGCGCGATTTAGTGGGCACATTCTAACGCGCCTGCATCTATTTCCGGTCCGCCACCTCGTAGGTGAATGCCCTGATTCGGAAACGTTATCATTGATCAAAATCAAGCAAGCATGTGAAATGGTATGAATATATAAATCCCAAAATATATTTCATATAATCACTTGAACTTGTCATTTTTTGAAGCTGTCAGATAATGCAGGTCGATATTTTTTAATAAACATTCTGCCGCATTCATTCAGAATCCTCACTTTCGCTGTATCGCCGGAGAGAAACGGCCAGTGCATCGACATCGCTTTGATAACTTGAAATGACATCCGCCCGCTCCGGAAATCGTTCGCGTTGCAACGACAATGTCTCCACGGCTGCGGCGTGACGCCTGACAAGCTGCCCACGCGTCACCCATTCGTCATTTCCGCCGGTGCAGGACTTGATGCGCTTCAGCATGCCGTCGCCGAGAACCTTGAGCGGCGCGTGCCCATTGATGAATTCCGCGTAGTGTCCCGAGAAAAACCGCTCCCACTCGTTCCCCTCCGAGTCGTGCCGAAACGCGACGATATGCCCGCCGAGATCGACCAGGTAGCGATAGGACAAATTCTCATGCGCGTCGGGTGAAGTCAGCTCGGCAGACCTGTTCGCTCGATGAAATCTGTCGGCGAGCGATCCAGCACCATCGGACAGATGCGCAGCAAGGAAAAACTGGGCCGCGCCGGATGGGCAGCCGTTCTGAGGAATAAGGAACGTTACATGGCTGCCGTGCTGCAATGCGAACGTGTAAGTCGCAAGTATGCTCATTACGATTTCCTCTTGATCCTCATGAAGACGATCGGCACCTGGACGCTATTTCCCGGATCACTCGTCTGCGGGTGCAATCTCAGCAGCAAGCGATATGCCATCGCGACGCACTCGATTCGCAGGGCGATACGAACCGCCGGAATACACGGAAAGTCGCCGTGAGCGGATGAAAATGTTTCATCGTCGATACGTTTCGCACGGCTCAAGCGCCTGCACACGTCGCTCGCCCTTGTCGAAACCTTCGGGGTCGATGCGGAAGGTTCACTTTCCCGATCCCATTGGGCTTGCCATTTCCCCGACTCGCCTGCCTGGTTGCAACGCTGAAACAGATCGGCTGGCCGGTCGAAGCGCATTCGGGAACACGAATTGCGCCATCGTTTCGGTGCAGCCCAACCCGGGAGTGAAAGATGCGCAACGGCCATACCGTCAGTAAGGTGGCCGCGTGGCTCGCCGTTGTCGTTGCCCTGACGATTGCCGCGCTGTTCGTCTTCATCGTGACGTTCGACTGGAACCGCGCGCGCCCTTGGGTCGATGACAAGGTATCGGACGCGATCGGACGGCAGTTCGCCATCAACGGCGACCTGCGTGTCGGGTGGCATCGGCCCGTGAGCGAGCATGGCTGGCGCGCCTGGGTGCCGTGGCCGCGATTCAGCGCCCGCAATGTCACGATCGCCAACCCGGACTGGGCGCGCACGAAGCATTTCGCCACGCTCGACGCGATCAGCTTCGAAGTCGAGGCGCTGCCGCTGCTCGCGCGCCGCATCGTGATTCCGGCCATCGACCTCGTCAATCCATCCGTCGACCTCGAACGCCTCGCGGACGGGCGCGTCAACTGGACGTTCCAGCTCAAGAATGCCGGTCATCCGGGCAAGTGGACGCTCGACCTGCACGATATCGCGTTCGCCACCGGCAAGCTCCGCTACTACGACCAACAGAAGCAATTCGACCTGAGCGGTGTGATCGACACGCTCGGCAAGCCAATTGCGTTCGGCGATGCGTTGAAGCAGCAGGCGGCGCTGGCGCGCAGCGAATCGGCGCAGGCCGTCGGCCAGGAGGGCCAAAAGAAACTCGCGGCACAGGTACACCACGGTGCGGCACGATCCCCGGCGCCCGTGTCCGGTATCGAAGCGGCATCCCGCGCATCGGCAGCAGCGTCGCAAGCGCTGGCCGCGGCGTCGCAAGCGTCGGCCGCGATATCCACTACCGCGATCGCCCCGGCGGCATCGGCTGCGTCGAGCACGTCCGCGACAGCGGCGTCGGGCGCGACGGCCTCCGCAGCGTCCGGCGCATCGACAGGCGCCGCGCCCGCCGCGTCCGTAAGCACGGGCGACTACACGATCGGGTGGACCGTCGACGGAACCTACAAGAAAGGGCACGTTGCCGGCACCGGCAAGCTCGGAAACGTGCTGGGGCTGCAAAGCGTTCAGCGCCCGTTTCCGGTCCAGGCCAATTTGCGCTTCGGCGATACGAAGCTGGCGCTCGTCGGCACGCTGACCGATCCGGCGCACCTGGCGGCGGTCGACCTGCGACTGTGGCTCGCGGGCACCAGCATGGCGCACCTGTACGACGTCACCGGCATCACGCTGCCCGAGACCCCGCCCTATGCGACCGACGGGCGGCTGATCGGGCAATTCCGCGCGTCCGGCAATGTCTTCAAGTACGAGGACTTCACAGGGCGTGTCGGCGGCAGCGATCTCACCGGCACGCTGGTGTACGTTTCGCGCGAACCGAGGCCGCTCCTGTCGGGCACGCTGGTGTCGAAGGTGCTGCGGTTCGCCGACCTTGCGCCGCTCATCGGCGCCGACACGAATGCCAGCAAGGCGCGCCGCGGCGCCGCGGTCGCACAGCCCGCGAACAAGGCACTGCCGGTCGAGGCGTTCCGCACGGAGCGCTGGAAGAAGATCGACGCCGACGTCCGGTTCACCGGGCAGCGCATCATCAAGTCCCCGAGCCTGCCGATCACCGACCTGACGACCCACGTCGTCATGCAGGACGGCGTGCTGACGCTCAACCCGCTGAACTTCGGCGTCGCGGGCGGCACGCTGGCGTCGAACATCCATCTGGACGGCAGTGGCACGCCGCTCAAGGGGCGGTTCACGCTGCAGGCGCGACACCTGAAGCTGAAGCGGCTATTCCCGACGTTCGAGGTCATGCAGACGGCGCTCGGCGAAGTCAACGGCGATGCCGCGCTGTCGGCCACCGGCAACTCGCCGGCGGCGCTCGCCGCCACGTCCAACGGAGAAGTGAAGACGCTGGTCACGGACGGCACCGTGAGCCTGGTGCTGATGGAAGCGGCCGGGTTGAACGTGGCGAACGTGGTGTACGAGAAGCTGTTCGGCGATCGCGACGTGAAGATCAACTGCGCGGCGGCCGATTTCGTGGTCACCAATGGCGTGCTCGACTCGCGCGTATTCGCGCTCGACACCGAAGATGCGGTGATCGGCATGAACGGTAACGTGAACCTGCGGGACGAGACCATGAACCTGACGATTCATCCGCATACCAAGGGGTTCCGGGTGATATCGCTGCGCTCGCCGCTGTACGTCACCGGCACCTTCAAGCAGCCTCACGTGGGCGTGAAGCCGGGCGCGCTCATCGCGCGCGGCGGGGCGGCGGTGGCGCTGGGCCTGCTGAATCCGCTCGCGAGTTTGCTCGCATTGCTCCAGCCGGGCCGCGATCAGCCGCTGCCGTGCAAGCAGATGCTGACCGACATGGAGCAGCGCCCGACCGCGCCGCCACCGGGAGTACGAAAGGAGAAAAAGGCTGCACCGGTGTATATGAATGCGACGCCGCCGGCTTCACAGGCTCATGCGCCGGCGGCTGTCGAACCCGAGCAAGCGACGCGCGCGGGCCGAACCGCCGCTCCTGGCCGGTAAGGCCGCGGTATTCGAGCTCGGACGGAGACGTCGGCCCGCCGCGTCGAGCAATGGCCGCATAGGAGCGTAAGGCCCGACCGCGCCCGAACGCGTCACGCAGGTCGGCTTACAGCGCCGAGCGCGCGCCGAAATGATCGTCGAGCGCCTCGGCCGTGATCGCGCAGGGTTCGGGTTGACCGTCGACGTCAACGGTGAAGCGCAGTTGCGGCGCCGTGTAAGCTGGCGACCACCAATATCCAGCAAACCCTTGTCAGACGGGGCCTGGACGGATTTCAGCGGACCCGGCCGGATTACCCGGAAAACATCACGATTCATTTAACTTTTCGTGAGGACTTCGACACCGGCCGCTGCCTACGATAGGCGCATGTTTTCAGGACCTGCTTCCAGGAGCCCATCATGCCCACCCGCAGACATCTGCTGCTGTTCGCCGGCGCCACCGGCCTCGCCGCGCTCGCGGCGCTGTCGTCCACCGGCCGCCGCGCGCTGGTCGGCCGCGCATTCGCCGCGCCGCCGGCCGCCCCACCGCCCGCCGCCCCACGGATGGCCGCCCCTTTCGAAGTCACGCTCAGCGACGCCGAATGGCATCGCCGGCTCACGCCCGCCCAATACGCCATCCTGCGCGACGCCGGCACCGAACGGCCGTTCAGCAGCCCGCTGAACGACGAGCACCGGCCCGGCACGTTCGCGTGCGCCGGCTGCGACCTCGCGCTGTTCTCGTCGGCCACCAAGTTCGACAGCCATACGGGCTGGCCGAGCTTCTGGAAACCGCTCGACCACGCGGTCGGCACCCACGCCGACGCGTCGTTCGGGATGGTCCGCACCGAAGTGCACTGCCGCCGCTGCGGCGGCCATCTCGGCCACGTGTTCGACGACGGACCGCCACCGACCGGCCTGCGCTACTGCATGAACGGGCTCGCGCTCGCCTTCCACCCGGCCGCCGCCTGATCCGGCCCCGTTCCCGACCGACTGGAGAACGCACCATGCTGCTCATCGTCCTTGCCTATCTCGGCGGCGTGCTCACGATCCTGAGCCCGTGCATCCTGCCCGTGCTGCCGTTCGTGTTCGCGCGCGCCGACCAGCCGTTCGTGCGCACCGGCCTGCCGCTGCTGGCCGGCATGGCGCTCACGTTCGCCGTCGTCGCGACGCTCGCCGCCGTCGGCGGCGGCTGGGTCGCACAGGCCAACCAGGCCGGCCGCTGGATCGCCATCGTGCTGCTCGCGGTGTTCGGCCTGACGTTGCTGATGCCGCGCTTCGCGGAACACCTGACGCGCCCGCTCGTCGCCGCCGGCAACCGGCTCACCGGGCTCGCGCAGCGCGATGGCCGCCCGGCCGGCCCCGCGTCGTCGCTGCTGCTCGGCGTCGCGACTGGCCTGCTGTGGGCGCCGTGCGCGGGCCCGATCCTCGGGCTCGTGCTGACCGGCGCCGCGCTGCGCGGCGCAAGCGTCGGCACGACGCTGCTGCTCGTCGCGTATGCGGCCGGCGCGGCGACGTCGCTCGCCGTCGCGCTCGTGATCGGCGGCAAGGTGTTCGCCGCAATGAAGCGCTCGCTCGGCGCCGGCGAATGGATCCGGCGCGGGATCGGCGCGGCGCTCCTGGCCGGCGTCGGCGCGATCGCGCTCGGCCTCGACACGGGTGCGCTCGCGCAACTGTCGACCGTCACGACGGGCGGGCTCGAGACGAAGCTCGTCGACCGGCTCGGCGGGCGCTCGAACGGTGCGCCCGCAACGACGACCGCCACGGGCAACGCTGCCGGCAACACGTCCGGCAACGCAAGCGGCGGCGCAATGATGGCCGCGACTGCCGATGGCGCGCAGGCCGGCGGCAGTGCGATGGCCGGCAGCGCGATGATGCGCGCGGCCGACGTGAAGCCGGCCGCGCTGCCCGTCGAAGGCACGCTCCCGTCGCTCGACGGCGCCGTGCAATGGCTGAACTCGCCGCCGCTGACGGCGGCCGGCCTGCGCGGCAAGGTCGTGCTCGTCGATTTCTGGACCTATTCGTGCATCAACTGCCTGCGCACGCTGCCGTACACCAACGCGTGGGCGCGCAAGTACGCGCCGTACGGGCTCGTCGTGATCGGCGTGCACGCGCCGGAGTTCGCGTTCGAGCGCGACATCGGCAACGTGAAGAAAGCCGTGCACGACCTCGGCATCGACTACCCGGTCGCGATCGACAACGGTTATTCGATCTGGCGCGCGTTCGGCAACGAATACTGGCCCGCGCACTACTTCATCGACGCGCAAGGGCGCATCCGCCATCACCACTTCGGCGAAGGCGAATACGCGCAGTCGGAACGCGCGATCCAGTCGCTGCTCGCCGAAGCCGGCCATCCGGAAGCGCTGAACGTGCCGCTCGGGCTGGCCGGTGCGCCCGCGAAGGGTGCGCTCGCGGCAGCGGACGCCGCGGACGTCCGCTCGCCCGAAACCTACGTCGGCTATGCGCGCGCGGAAGATTTCTCGTCGCCGGGCGGCGTCGTGCGCGACGCGGCGCACCGCTACGACGCGCCGGCTCGCCCCGGTCTCAACGACTGGGGCCTCGCCGGCACCTGGCAGGTCGGCGCCGAGCGCGCGTCGCTCGCCGCGCCGTCCGGCCGGATCGTCTACCGCTTCCATGCACGCGACCTGCACCTCGTGCTCGGCCCGGGCGCGAACGGCCAGCCCGTGCGCTTTCGCGTGACGCTCGACGGCGCGGCGCCGGGTGCCGCGCACGGCGCCGACGTCGACGCGCAGGGCTACGGCACCGTCACCGGGCAGCGCCTGTACCAGCTCGTCCGGCAGCCCGGCGCGATCGCCGACCGCACGTTCGCAATCGAATTTCTCGATCCCGGCGTCGATGCGTACGCATTCACATTCGGTTGAACGCGGGCGCCGCATGCGGGCGCCGCCCGCGGGCAACGCCGCCACCCGAGCACCGTCTTCCACAACGCATTCCGAAGGAGCAAACGATGAACCCGACACCCACCCGCGATTCCGCGCCGCGACGGCGTGCAGCGATGCTGCGCCGCATCGGCGCCATCGCCGTCGCGGCCGCCGCCGTGTTCGGCTTCCAGCGCATCGTCAATTCCGCCGAGCCGATGCGCACCGTGCCCGCGCCGACGCTCGACGAAACGCCCGGCGCGTCGCACGACGAAACCGCCGTGCTCGCCGGCGGCTGCTTCTGGGGCGTGCAGGGCGTGTTCGAGCACGTGAAGGGCGTGAAGCAGGTCACGGCCGGCTATGCAGGCGGTGCATCCGAAACCGCGCACTATGCACTCGTCGGCTCGGGGCTGACGGGGCACGCGGAATCGGTTCGCATCGTCTACGACCCGACGCAGATCACGTACGGCCGGCTGCTGCAGGTGTTCTTCTCGGTCGCGCACGACCCGACCCAACTCAACCGGCAAGGCCCCGACGAAGGGCCGCAGTACCGGTCCGCGATCTTCCCTACCAACGCGCAGCAACGCGCGGTCGCGACCGCGTATATCGCGCAGCTCGGCAGTGCGCACGTGTTTCCGGCGCCCGTCGTCACGCGCGTCGAGGCATACAAGGGGTTTTATCCGGCCGAGGCCTATCACCAGAACTACCTCGAACTGCATCCCGACGCGCCGTATATCGCGTTCAACGACCTGCCGAAGGTCGCCGGGCTGAAGCAGCGCTTCCCGGCGCTGTACCGCACGGACGCGGTGCTGTGGCGCGATGCCGGCTCGTGACCGGCAACCGGCCGCGCGGCCGGGTTGCCGCCCGCCGCACGGCCGGGGCGGGCGCGCACCGCCTGCGGCCCGGTTTGCGCCGCATCAACGAAACCCCGGCCGTCATGCCGGGGCAAACCCGCATCGCGTCCGCCACATCGGGCAACTTCGCGTAGACTTCTTCAGATTCCCGCCGTTTCTTGCGGCGCCCGGACTTTCTGCCCAGCCAGGAGACGTCACGCATGCTCGCAGTGCCTTTGCCTGACAGCAGCACCCTCGAAGAATCGTCTTCCGGCGCGCTCGTGCGCGACCTGCGCCGCGTGCCCATTCACCCCGATCACTGGTATCCGCTCGCGTGGTCGCGCGAGCTCAAGCGCGGCAAGACGCTCGGCGTGCGCTTCGCCGGCGATCCGATCGTGCTCGTGCGCACCGAATCGGGCGCCGTGTACGCGCTCGAAGATCGTTGCGCGCACCGCCAGGTGCCGCTGCATGCGGGCGTCGTGAGCGGCGAAACGCTGCGCTGCTGCTATCACGGCTGGACCTACGCGTGCGACAGCGGCCGCTGCGTCGACGTGCCCTACCTCGGCCGCGAGCGTTTGCCGAACGGCGTGCGCGCGTATCCGTGCCGCGAAGCGCACGGGCTGATCTTCGTGTTCCCCGGCGACGCGACGCTCGCCGACACGCGGCCGTTTCCCGCGCTCGAATCGGCGGACAACCCCGCGTACAAGACCCGCCGCTTCGGCCGCGAGGTCAAGTGCCACTACTCGTTCATGCACGAGAACCTGATGGACATGAACCATCAGTTCCTGCATCGCAAGCAGATGGGGCAGATGCGCGCGCGCTCGGTGGGCCGGCGCCGCGGCGACGACTGGGTCGAGGTCGACTACACGTTCGCGCGGATGGAGGGCAAGCAGCCGGTCGGCGAGGCGCTCGTGTTCGGCGCGAGCAAGAAGCCGGCCGACCAGTCCGACAAGAGCGTGATGACGGTGCGCACCGGCTACCCGTACCAGACGCTGCAGATCCGTTCGAGCGAAGGCACGCTCGTGATGGACCTGTGGATCGTCTACGTGCCACTCGACGCCGAGCAACGCACCAACCGCACGTTCGGACTGCTGTCGATCCACAAGCCCGGCATCCCGTTCGCGCTCGATCTCGCGTGGCCGCTGCTCGTCTGGTTTACCGAGCGCATCTTCCGCGAGGACCGCTGGATCGTCGAGCGCGAACAGGAAGCGCACGATCGCCAGGGCGCCGACTGGAACCACGAGGTGTTTCCGGTCATCGTCGAGCTGCGCGACCTGCTGCGCCAGTGCGGCGGCCGCACCGTGATTCCGATCCGCGAAGCACGCGACGGCGCGTGATACGTGCGGCGCGCCGCACGACGGCGCATGCTCGCCGCGGCGCGCTCCGCTACAACCGGAACGCGCCCGGCAGCAACGCGTGCGCCGTCGTCACCTCGACATCGCCTTTCAGGTTGCCCAGGATCACTTCGATGTCGGGCATGCCGATCTCGATGATCACCTGACGGCACGCGCCGCACGGCGCGATCGGGCCGTCCGTGTCGCCGACGACCGCGAGCCGCGCGAAGTCCCCCGGACGATAGCCGGCGGCGATGGCCGAAAACATCGCCGTGCGCTCCGCGCAATTGCACAGTCCATAGGACGCGTTCTCGACGTTGCAGCCGTGAAAAATCGTCCCGTCGCGCGCCTGCAGCGCCGCGCCGACCTTGAAGCGCGAATACGGCGCATACGCGCGTTCGCGCGCCGCCTTTGCCTGTTCGAGCAATTCGTCTCGTTCCATCTCGATGATGCCTCCGGTGGTGTGCCGGGATGCATCGACGCAGCCGCATCCCGGCGCGCACGATACATCCCGTGATGTGAAGCGGCCGCCGATGCCCGCACGCTCCCTCCGTGCCGGCACCGGCGACCGGTCAGCCGATCCGCTCGTAAATGGTCGGCGGCGCATCGCCCGTCTCGCCCAGCACATAGCTGCGCTGGACCGCGTCCACCGCGCGCGCCGCCGCGGCGGCGTCGCCGGCGTGCACGCAACCGAGCGGTTGGCCGGCCTCGACGCGCTGCCCGATCTCCGCGAGCGCGGACAGGCCGACACGGGTGTCGATCGCATCCGCCGCGCGCGTGCGGCCACCGCCGAGCGCAACGACCGCCAGCCCGAGCGCGCGGCAATCGACCCGCTGCACGACGCCGCTCGCGCGCGCCGGAACCGGCACGATCACCGCCGCCCGCGCGAGATGTCGCCCGGGCGCATCGATCAGGTCCGCGGGGCCGCCGAGCGCCACGACCATTCTCGCGAAGCGTTCCGCCGCCGCGCCCGAGTCGAGCGCCCGCTGCAGCATCGCGCGCGCCTGCGCGGCATCCTGTGCCAGCCCGCCGGTGACGAGCAACTGTGCCGAGAGCGCCATCGTCACTTCATGCAGCCGGGCCGGACGCGACTTGCCCGTCAGGTAGTCGATCGCGCACGCCACTTCGAGCGCATTGCCCGCACACGGTGCGAGCGACTGGTTCATGTCGGTGAGGATCGCGGTCGTCTTCATGCCGGCGCCGTTGCCGACGTCGACGATGCTGCGGGCCAGTTCCGCCGATTGCTCGACCGTCGGCATGAACGCACCCGAGCCGACCTTGACGTCCATCACGAGCCCGTCGAGTCCTGCCGCGAGCTTCTTCGACAGGATCGACGCGGTGATCATCGCGACCGACTCGACGGTCGCCGTCACATCGCGAATCGCATAGATGCGCTTGTCGGCCGGTGCCAGCCGAGCGGTCTGCCCGATGATCGCGACGCCGACGTCGCGCACCGTGCGGCGAAACGCATCCGTATCGGGCGTCACGTCGTAGCCGGGGATCGCGCTGAGCTTGTCGAGCGTTCCGCCGGTGTGGCCGAGCCCGCGCCCCGAGATCATCGGCACGTATCCGCCGCACGCGGCCACCATCGGCCCGAGCATCAGCGACACGACGTCGCCGACGCCACCGGTCGAATGCTTGTCGATCACGGGTCCGCCGAGATCGAGCGCGCGCCAGTCGAGCACGTCGCCCGAGTCGCGCTGCGCGATCGTCAGCGCGACGCGTTCGTCGACGCTCAGGTCGTTGAAATACACGGCCATCGCGAATGCCGCCACCTGGCCCTCGGTCACGCTGCCGTCGGTCACGCCGCGCACGAACGCGGCGATCTCGTCGCGATCGAGCGGCTGCCGGTCGCGCTTCTTGCGAATGAATTCCTGCGGTAGAAACATCGTTGCAATCTCCTCGATCGGTCAGTGGCCGCTGCGCGGTTCAATGCAGGGAGAAGAACAGGCCGGCAATCGCGGCGCTCATCAGGTTCGACAGTGTCGCGGCCGTCAGCGCACGCAAGCCGTGCCGTGCGACTTCCGACCGACGCTCCGGCGCGACCGCGCTGAAGCCGCCCGCGAGAATGGCGATCGACGAGAAGTTCGCGAAGCCGCACAGCGCGAACGACACGATCGCGAGCGTCTTCGGGTCGAGCACTTGCAGGCCGGCCGCCGCGACGTGCTCGCTGCCCTTCAGGTACGGCGACAGGTCGCCGTACGCGACGAACTCGTTGAAGATCAGTTTCTCGCCGATGAAATTGCCGGCCAGCGCCGCGTCGTGCCACGGCACGCCGATGATCCACGCAAGCGGCGCGAACAGGTGGCCGAGGATGCCCAGCAGCGTGACCTGCGGAAAGCCCGCGAACGCGGCCACGCCGCCGACGATGAGGTTCATCAGCGCGATGAGCCCCACGAACGCGATCAGCATCGCGCCGACGTTGATCGCGATTCGCAGGCCGACCGACGCGCCGGACGCCGCCGCCTCGATCACGTTGGCGGCCCGCTTGTCGTCGAAATCGAGACCGTCGACCACGACGCGGCTCGGCTCGACGGTCGGAAACAGCAGCTTGCCGAACAGCAGCCCGCCCGGCACCGCCATGAACGACGCGGCGAGCAGATACTCCATCTTCACGCCGAGGCCGGCGTAGCCGACCAGCACCGAGCCCGCGACCGACGCCATGCCGCTCGCCATCACCGTGAAGATCTCGGCGCTCGTCATGTTCCGCACGAACGGCTTCACGAGCGCGGGCATCTCGCTTTGCCCGAGGAAGATCGTCGCGACGGCCGAGCACGCCTCGATACGGCTCACGCCGAGCACTTTCGCCAGCCCGGCACCGAGGATCGCGACGAGCCACTTCATCACGCCGACGTAGTACAGCACCGCGATCAGCGCGGTGACGAAGATGATCATCGGCAGCACGCGCAGGCCGAACACGAACCCGCCGTCGCCGAACAACTGGAACATCCGGCTGTCCACCAGCCCGCCGAACACGAACGCGATGCCGTGATTGCCCATGTCGAGCACGCGATTGACGCCGTTTGCGGCCGCTGCCAGTGCCGCGCGGCCGGACGGCACGAACAGCACCAGCGCACCGATCGCGAGCTGCGTGAGCAGCGCGGCGATCATGGTCCGGCCGCTCACCGCGCGCCGGTTGTTCGACAGCAGATACGCAACCAGCAGCAGGAACAGCATACCCAGGAGACTGCGCAGAATATCCACCTTGTGCTCCTTTCTCTCAATGTTATTGATCTGTCCCGCACGCGGCCGGGAACGTTCGTGCAACGCTGTCGGTGGATATTACCCGGTCGGCGCGCTCAAATGCATGCGGGGCGTGCCGTGCGAGCGGACACGCCCCGCGCGACCCGCACCGTTCAGCCCGCGCGCTCGACCGGATGCGGTTCGCGCAGCCGGTTCGCAATGCGTGCGGCCTCGTAGTAGCCGGCCGCAGGCGGGCGTTTCAGATAGCGGCCCGCGCCACGCACCGCGCGCAGGTCGCCGTCGGCCCACGCGAGCGCGCCGCGCGTGAGCGTGTGCGTCGCGACGCCCTGCACCGTCATCCCCTCGAACACATTGAAGTCGACCTGCTGGTGGTGGGTCTTCACCGAGATCGTCTTCGTCGCGGCCGGATCCCACACGACGAGGTCGGCATCGGCGCCCACCTGCACGGCGCCCTTGCGCGGATACAGGTTGAAGATCTGCGCGGCGTTCGTCGACGTGATCCGCACGAACTCGTTCGGCGTGATGCGGCCGTGATTCACGCCGTGATGCCACAGCACCGACATGCGATCCTCGACGCCGCCGCAGCCGTTCGGAATCCTCGTGAAATCGTCGCGGCCCATCGCCTTCTGAGACGCGCAGAACACGCAGTGATCGGTCGCCGTCGTATGCAGCTGCCCCGACTGCAGCCCGCGCCACAGCGCTTCGCGATGCTCGGCCGAGCGGAACGGCGGGCTCATCACGTGCGCGGCCGCACGCGTCCAGTCCGGGTCGCGATAAACGGCCTCGTCGATCACCAGGTGACCCGGCAGCACTTCGCCGAACACGCGCAGCCCTTCGCTGCGCGCGCGCGTGATCGCGTCGACCGCATCCTTCGACGACACATGCACGATATACACGGGCACGCCGAGCACCTGCGCGATGCGGATCGCGCGGTTCGCGGCCTCGCCTTCGACCTCCGGCGGACGCGACAGCGGATGCGCCTCCGGCCCCGTCATCCCGCGCGCGAGCAGCGCCTGCTGCAGCCGGAACACGAGCTCGCCGTTCTCCGCGTGCACGGTCGGCAGCGCGCCGAGTTCGAGCGAACGCGAGAAGCTGTTCACGAGAATCTCGTCGTCGGCCATGATCGCGTTCTTGTACGCCATGAAGTGCTTGAAGCTCGACACGCCGTGCTCGCGCACGAGCGTGCCCATGTCGCGGTGCACGCTCTCGTCCCACCACGTCACCGCCACGTGGAAGCCGTAGTCGACCGCCGCCTTCTCGGCCCAGCCGCGCCATTCGAGGAACGCGTCCATCAGCGGCTGCTTCGGGCTCGGGATCACGAAGTCGATGATGCTCGTCGTGCCGCCCGACAGCCCGGCGGCCGTGCCCGTGTAGAAATCGTCGCTCGCGGTCGTGCCCATGAACGGCAGTTCCATGTGCGTATGCGGATCGATGCCGCCCGGCATCACGTACTGGTCGTGCGCGTCGACGACGCTCGCGCCGGCCGGCGCGGCGATCTGCTCGGCGATCTGCAGGATCGTGCCGCCGTCCTGCGGGTCCGCGCAGAGCACGTCCGCGCGATAGGAGCGGTCCGCATCGACCACGGTGCCGCCGCGAATCAGGATTGCCATTTGGTTGCCTCCTCGTTGACTGTCGGGTTCCGCATGCGGTGCCGCGCGTCATGCGCTCGCGATCTGCGCGCGCTGTCCGGCGCGCCACTTCATCCAGGTGCCGTACACGCCCGACGCCAGCACGAGGCCGACGAACCACGCGTACGTATAAAGCGTATTGAAGAACGCCGGCACGTTCGGAAACGACGCCGGAAATGCGGTGTGCAGGAAACCTGGCAGGTTCGGCAGCACGCCGACCGCGAGCGCGGCCAGCGCGGCCGGGTTCCAGCCGCGCGCGTAGCTGAAGCCGCCGCGCTCGTCGAACAGCGCGCGCGTGTCGAGCTGCGTGCCGCGAATCAGGAAGTAGTCGACCATCATGATGCCCGCGACGGGCCCGAGCAGCGCCGAATAACCGACGAGCCAGGTGAAGATATAACCGTCCGTCGTCGCGAGGATCTTCCACGGCATCATCACGATCGCGATCGTCGCGGTGATCATCCCGCCCGCGCGGTACGAGATGGCCTTCGGCCACAGGCTCGAGAAGTCGTACGCGGGGCCGACGAGATTCGCGGCGAGGTTGCAGCACATCGTGTCGAGCGTGAGGATCACGAGCGCGATGCCCACGCCGATGCCCGTCATCCGGCTCGTCAGGTCGATCGGGTCCCAGATCGCGTTGCCGTAGATCACGACGGTCGCCGACGTCACGACGACCGACACCACCGACAGCAGCGCCATCGGCAGCGGCAGCCCGATCGACTGTCCGATCATCTGGTCGCGCTGCGAATGCGCGAAGCGCGTGAAATCGGGAATGTTCAGCGCGAGCGTCGCCCAGAAGCCGACCATCGCGGTCAGGCCCGGCCAGAAGGTCGCCCAGAACAGCCCGGCCTTCTTGCCGCCCGCCGCGAACTGCGACGGCGCCGACAGCATCGAACCGAAGCCGCCCGCCTTCGACGTCGCCCACCACACGAGCGCCACGCACATCACGACCTTGATCGGCGCGGACCAGCTCTCGAGCCAGCGGATCGAATCGGTGCCATGCAGGATGAAGTAGATCTGCAGCGCCCAGAACACGAGGAAGCACGCGAGCTGCCCGAACGAGATGCCGACGACCGGCAGCGCCGCGCCGTGCAGTGCGTTGCCGGTCAGGATGTTCAGCAGCGTGTAGATCGCGCTGCCGCCGAGCCAGGTCTGGATGCCGTACCAGCCGCACGCGACGATCGCGCGCAAGAGCGCCGGCAGCTTCGCGCCCTGCGTGCCGAACGACGCGCGCACGAGCACCGCGTACGGAATCCCGTGCTTCGCGCCCGCATGGCCGATCAGCAGCATCGGCACGAGCACGATCAGGTTGCCGAGCAGCACGGTCATCACCGCCTGCCACGGCGACATGCCTTCCTGGATCAGCCCGGCCGCGAGCATGTACGACGCGATGTTCATCACCATTCCGACCCATAGCGCCGCGAAGTGATACCACTTCCATGTGCGCTGCGCCGGCGTCGTCGGCGCGAGGTCGTCGTTGTACAGGCTGCCGCCCTGCGCCGCGGCGCTGTCGGGATCGGCGGGGTTCGCTGCGGGTTTCATCGATCGCACTCCACGTAAACGTCAGCGCCGGCATCATGCGATGCCGGCTCACGGAAACGAAAAACGGCGGCGCCGGATCTCGCGCACCGCCGGACGCAGGTCAAGCCGCCTTCGCGTGCTTCTCGGGCGCCGCCGGGCTCGCCCCCGCATCGGTGCGCGCCGGATTGTTCGGATGCGTGGTCCAGTTCGCGTACTCGCCCGAGTCGACGCGCTCCATCGTGATGCATTGCTCGACCGGACACACGTGCATGCAAAGATTGCACCCGACGCACTCCGAATCGATCACTTCGAAGTGCCGAGCGCCGTCCTTCTCGCGCGTGATCGCCTGGTGCGACGTGTCCTCGCACGCGATATGGCACAGCCCGCACTGGATGCAGCGGTCCTGGTCGATGCGCGCCTTGATGTCGTACTTCAGGTTCAGGTATTTCCAGTCGGTCACGTTCGGCACCGCGCGGCCGCGCACGTCGTCGAGCGTCGCGTAGCCCTTCTCGTCCATCCAGTTCGACAGCCCGTCGGCGAGATCCGACACGATCCGGAAGCCGTAATGCATCGCCGCGGTGCACACCTGCACGCTGCCGGCGCCGAGCACGATGAATTCGGCCGCATCGCGCCACGTCGAGATGCCGCCGATGCCCGAGATCGGCAGGTTCGGCGTTTCCGGATCGCGTGCGATCTCGGCGACCATGTTCAGCGCGATCGGCTTGACTGCCGGGCCGCAATAGCCGCCGTGCGTGCCCTTGCCGTCGACGGTCGGCATCGGCGCCATGTGGTCGAGATCGACCGCGACGATCGAGTTGATCGTGTTGATCAGCGACACGCCGTCCGCACCGCCCTTGTATGCGGCGCGCGACCCCATCCGGATGTCGCTGATGTTCGGCGTGAGCTTCACGAGGCACGGCAGCTTCGTGCCCTCCTTGACCCAGCGCGTGACCATCTCGACGTATTCGGGCACCTGCCCGACGGCCGCGCCCATCCCGCGCTCGCTCATCCCGTGCGGGCAGCCGAAGTTCAGCTCGACCGCGTCGGCGCCCGTATCCTCGACGAGCGGCAGGATCCATTTCCAGTCGCGCTCGTTGCACGGCACCATCAGCGACACGATCAGCGCGCGGTCCGGCCAGTCGCGCTTGACCTGCGCGATCTCTCTCAGGTTCACGTCGAGCGGACGGTCGGTGATCAGCTCGATGTTGTTCAGCCCCGCGATGCGCTGGCCGTTCCACTGCACGGCGCCGTAGCGCGAACTGACGTTGACGACGTGCGGATCGAGCCCGAGCGTCTTCCACACGACGCCGCCCCAGCCCGCCTCGAATGCGCGGTTGACGTTGTAGGCCTTGTCGGTCGGCGGCGCGGACGCGAGCCAGAAGGGATTCGGCGAAGTGATGCCCGCGATGGTGCAGCGAAGGTCGGCCATGTTCGGCTCCGTGAAAGTGGGGGCGTTGTCGTGGAGTGGATGCGTGCGCGGTGGATGCGTGCGCGGGCGCTTATGCGGCCTTCGCGTCGCGCAGCGCGAGCGCCGCGTCGATCGACGCGGCCGCGCGCTTGCCGTCCTGCACGGCCTGCACCGTCAGGTCGATGCCGTCCGTCGCCGCGCAATCGCCGCCGGCCCACACGTCGGGCAGTGCCGTGCGCCCGTCCGCGTCCACCGCGATACGCGTGCCGTCCGCCGTCAGCAACGCGGCCGCGATGCCGTCGGGCACCAGCGTCTGGCCGATCGCCTTCAGCACCATGTCCGCTTCGACGGTGAAGCGCTCGCCCGATGCCGCGTCGAACTCGACGCCCGTCACCTGCCCGTTTGCGCCCGCGATGCGCACCGGCTTCGCGTGCGTGACGAGCGTGACGCCGCTCTTCTGCGCGAACTCGCGTTCGGCCCAGGTCGCGCTCATCGCATCCACACCGCGCCGGTAAACCATCGTCACGCGCTCGGCGCCGAGCTTGCGGCTCTGCACGGCCGCATCGATGGCCGTATTGCCGCCGCCGATCACGACCACGCGCCGCCCGACCGGCACGCTCTCCAGCCCGTCGGCCTGCCGCACCTGCTCGATGAAGTCGACCGCGTTCATCACGCCGGTCAGTTGCTCACCGTCGATCGCGAGCGCGCGCACGCCGCCGAGGCCCATCGCGAGAAACACTGCGTCGTGCTGCTCGCGCAGCGTGTCGAGCGTCATGTCGCGTCCGAGCGCAACACCCGTTTTCAGCGCGATGCCGCCGACCGACAGCAGCCATTCGACTTCACGCTGCGCGAAATCGTCGACCGTCTTGTACGCGGCGATCCCGTATTCGTCGAGGCCACCAGCCTTCGGGCGCGCCTCGAACAGCGTCACGCGGTGCCCGGCGAGCGCGAGCCGGTGCGCGCACGCGAGCCCGGCCGGCCCCGCGCCGACCACCGCGACATGGCGCCCCGTATCGGGCGCACGCGTAAAACGCACCGCACCGGTTGCCATCGCCCAGTCGGTCGCATGCCGCTGCAGCGCGCCGATCGCGACCGGCTGCGCATCCTGATGGTTGCGCACGCATGCGCCTTCGCACAGGATCTCGGTCGGGCACACGCGCGCGCACATGCCGCCGAGCGGATTCGCGGACAGGATGTCGGTCGCGGCGCCTTTCAGGTTGCCGTTGCCGATCTTGCGGATGAAGCTCGGGATATCGATCTGCGTCGGGCACGCGTGCACGCACGGCGCGTCGTAGCAGTAGTGGCAGCGGCTCGCGGCGGCCGCCGCGGCAGTCGGATCGAGCAGCGGCGCGATATCGGCGAATTCGCACGAGAGTTGCGTGGACGACAGGCGATGCGCGGCGATATCGCCGGTTGGCTTGGTGGTCATACGCGTTCCTTCGACTGGGTGGAGACAAAGCCGTCCCCGCCGGCTGCGAATGCACAGTCGGGGCGGTCATGCTGAGGAATCCTGCGGTCAGGCGATGCGCAGCCTGCCGGCTGCTACGGTCGATTCGTCATGAAGCCGGCTCGTATGCGCGCGACAGCATCGCGTGCAGCAGCACGTTCGCGCCGGCCTCGATCCACGCGGGCGTCGCGTCCTCGATCTCGTTGTGGCTGATGCCGTCGACGCACGGCACGAACACCATCGACGTCGGCGCGACCTGCGCCAGATAACATGCGTCGTGCCCCGCGCCCGACACGATGTCGCGGTGCGAGTAGCCGAAGCGATCGGCCGCGTCACGCACGGCCGCCACGCACGCCGCATCGAACGCGACGGGCTTGTAGTAGAAAATCTGCTCGAGTTCCGTTTCGAGCCCGATGCCGGCCGCAATGCGCGCGACGCCGTCGCGCAGCGCGGCGTCCATCTTCGCGAGCACGGCGTCGTCCGGATGACGGAAATCGACGGTGAAGAACACACGGCCGGGAATCACGTTGCGCGAGTTCGGGTGGACCTGCATCATGCCGACCGTCGCGCAGCCGAACGGCGCATGATCGAGGCCGATCCGGTTGACGAGATCGACCACGCGCGACGCGCCGAGCAGTGCATCGCGGCGGCGCGGCATCGGCGTCGGCCCCGCATGCGCTTCCTGGCCGGTGAACGTGATCTCGTACCAGCGCTGCCCCTGCGCATCGGTCACGACACCGATCGTCTTGCACTCCGCTTCGAGAATCGGCCCCTGCTCGATATGCAGTTCGAACGCCGCGTGCAGCTTGCGTCCGCCGCACGGCACGTCGCCCGCGTAGCCGATGCGCGCCAGCTCCTCGCCGATCGTCTTGCCGTCGACGTCCTTGCGCGACAGCCCGTATTCGAGCGGGAACACGCCCGCGAACACACCGGACGCGACCATCGCGGGCGCGAAGCGCGAGCCCTCCTCGTTGGTCCAGATCACGACCTCGACCGGATGCTCGGTCTCGACGCCGTGATCGTTGAGACTGCGAATCACCTCGAGGCCGCCGAGCACGCCGTAGATGCCGTCGAAGCGGCCGCCCGTCGGCTGCGAATCGGCGTGCGAGCCCGTGACGACCGGCGCCGCGTCCGCCACACGGCCCGCGCGGCGCATGAACACGTTGCCCATCGTATCGACCGTCACCGTGCAGCCGGCGGCCTTCGCCCAGCCGACGATCAGGTCGCGGCCGGCCTTGTCGAGATCGGTCAGCGCGAGGCGACACACGCCGCCTTTCGGCGTCGCGCCGATCTTCGCGACTTCCATCAGGCTGTCCCACAACCGCTTGCCGTCGACCTTGATCGACGGGTCGAAGACCGGCCGCTTCACTGTTTCCGATACCGCGTTCATTCGCATCGCTCCTGTGGGGTCGGTGATGTCGTCAGCCCGGTCTGTGCCGGTGCGTGCAATGCCTGTTTCGGGGCATACGCGCCCATGCGCGGTGCATGCCCCGGTCGTGCGCGAAGTTCGTCCGACGAATCGTCGGAACCGCGTTGCGCCGCTCGCCGAATCCTGTCCGATTGGACAGGTTTTAGACGATCAAAATGACCAAAGCAATGTCTTTCTTTCGTGGTTCGATAGAGCGAGAAACGTGCCATCGCAACGCAGCATCGCTGCGGATGCGCAGCGTCCGCACGCGTGCGTTCGACGCAAATCAGCGGCTAGAATGAAGCCCAACGCGGCATGCCCGCCGCGCGAGGGTAACGATGAGACATGACGAGGCGGCAGCCGAAGCGACCGACAGCGACGAAGCGTCCGCGCCTTTGCGGCGACGCAAGGCGCACATCCGCGAGTCCAACGAAGCGCATCTGCTTGCCTGTGCGGAAGCCGTGTTCGCGGAGCGCGGGCTCGACGGCGCGAGCACCGCGATGATCGCGGAACGCGCCGGCCTGCCGAAGGCAAACGTGCATTACTACTTCCCGACGAAGCTCGCGCTGTACCGCCGCGTGCTCGACGACCTGTTCGAGGACTGGCATCGCGCGGCCGGCTCGTTCGAGGCCGGCGACGATCCGGTGAAGGCGATCGGCGGCTACGTGCGCGCGAAGATGGATCTGTCGCGGCGGCGCCCGCTCGGCTCGAAGGTCTGGGCCAACGAGATCATCCATGGCGCGGAGCACATGCAGGACATCCTGTCGCAACGCGTGAAGCCGTGGTTCGACACGCGCGTGAAGGTCATCGACGGCTGGATCGCGCGCGGGCTGCTCGCGCCGATCGACGCGCATGCGCTGATGTACCTGATCTGGGCGACCACGCAGCACTATGCGGATTTCGATGCGCAGATCCGCGCGCTGAGCGGCAAGCGCGCATTCACGCGAAAGGCGTTCGACGAGAAGACCGAGCAGGTCGTGCAGCTCGTGATACGCGCATGCGGCGCGGTGTCGCCGAACGCGAAGCCATAGCGCCACCGCGGCGAGCCGCCGAATAAAAAACGGGCGACGAGCACCACGCAGGCGTTTCCTGCGCGATACCCGTCGCCCGCGTCGCAGCGTGCGTGTTATGCGTTACACGTTACGCGATGCGCTCGATCGCGATGGCCGTCGCCTCGCCGCCGCCGATGCACAGCGATGCGACGCCGCGCTTCAAGCCATACGTTTCGAGCGCTGCCAGCAGCGTCACCATCACGCGCGCGCCCGATGCGCCGATCGGATGCCCGAGCGCGCACGCGCCGCCGTGCACGTTGACCTTCTCGTGCGGCAGGTCGAGATCGCGCATCGCGGCCATCGGCACCACCGCGAACGCTTCGTTGATCTCGAACAGATCGACGTCGCGCAGGTTCCAGCCGGTTTTCTCCGACAGCTTGCGCAGCGCGCCAACCGGCGCGGTCGCGAACAGGCCCGGCTTGTCCGCGTAAGTCGAATGCCCGACGATCACGGCCTTCGGCGTGAGGCCCAGGCGTTCCGCTTCCGAGCGGCGCATCATCACCAGCGCCGCGGCACCGTCCGAAATCGACGACGCGTTCGCTGCCGTCACCGTGCCGCCTTCGCGGAATGCCGGCTTCAGCGTCGGGATCTTGTCGAGCTTCGCCTTGCCCGGCTGCTCGTCGATCGACACGACCGCTTCGGTCTTGCCGGCCTTCACGGTCACCGGTGCGATCTCCGACACGAAATGCCCTTCGGCGATCGCGCGTTGCGCGCGCGTCAGCGACGCGATCGCAAACGCATCCTGCGCTTCGCGCGTGAACTGGTACGCCTGCGCGCAATCCTCGGCGAACGTGCCCATCAGGCGGCCTTTTTCATACGCGTCCTCGAGCCCGTCGAGGAACATGTGGTCGAGCACCTGGCCGTGGCCCATCCGCATCCCCGCGCGCGCTTTCGGCAGCAGGTACGGCGCATTCGTCATGCTTTCCATCCCGCCCGCGACGGCCACGCCCGCCGAACCTGCCAGCAGCAGGTCGTGCGCGAACATCGCCGCCTTCATCCCCGAGCCGCACATCTTGTTGACCGTGGTCGCGCCCGCCCCGAGCGGCAGCCCGGCCTTCAGCGCGGCCTGCCGCGCCGGCGCCTGGCCCTGCCCGGCCGGCAGCACGCAGCCGAACACAATTTCATCGATGCGTTCGGCCGGCACGTTCGCACGCTCGAGCGCCGCGCGAATCGCTACCGCGCCGAGCTCGCTCGCGCTGGCCGCGGCCAGGTCGCCCTGGAAGCCACCCATCGGCGTACGCGCCATACCAACGATTACGATCGGATCCTGAGTCGTCATGATTCGCTTCCTCCAGTGTCAGCGCGGTGCCATGCGCAACGCGCCATCGAGACGGATGACTTCGCCGTTCAGCATCGTGTTCTCGGCGATGTGGCGCACCAGCGCCGCAAATTCTTCCGGGCGGCCGAGCCGCGGCGGGAACGGCACGCTCTTGCCGAGCGCATCCTGCACGTCCTGCGGCATGCCGGCCATCATCGGCGTCGCGAAGATGCCGGGCGCGATCGTCACGACACGAATGCCGAACCGCGCAAGTTCGCGCGCGATCGGCAGCGTCATGCCCACCACGCCGCTCTTCGACGCCGCATACGCGGCCTGCCCAATCTGCCCGTCGAACGCCGCGACCGACGCGGTGTTGACGATCACGCCGCGCTCGCCTTCCGCGTCGGCATCCTGCTTCGACATCGCTTCGGCGGCCAGCCGGATCATGTTGAACGTGCCGACGAGATTGATCGACACCGCGCGCGCGAAACGGTCCAGCGAGTGCGGACCGTCGCGGCCGACGACCTTCTCGCCCGGCGCGACGCCCGCGCAGTTGACGAGCGCGTCGATGCGGCCGAACGCATCGCGCGCGGCGGCCACGGCCGCCTGCCCGTCGGTTTCGCTCGTCACGTCGGTCTTCACGAAGCGCACGGCCGCGCCGAGTTCGTGCGCGAGGCTCGTACCGGCATCGTCATTGACGTCCAGCAATACGGCCTTGCCACCTTGCGCGACGACCATGCGCGCCACCGCGGCGCCGAGGCCCGAACCGGCGCCCGTAATCAGAAAAACGCGATCCTTGATATTCATTAGCAATCCGTATTCAGGGTTGAGCGGCCTTCTCGGCTTCCATCTTGCGCAACACGAAGCGCTGGATCTTGCCGCTCGGGGTTTTCGGCAGCGCGTCGACGAAGTCGATCGCGCGAGGATAGGCGTGGGCGGACAGCCGCCGCTTCACGTGCTGGCTCAGTTCCTCGGCCAGCGCCGGCGTGCCGTCGAAGCCCTTCGACAGCACGACGAACGCCTTGACGATCTCCGTGCGCTCCGGATCCGGCACGCCGATCACGGCGGCTTCGCTGACGGCAGGATGCTCGATCAGCGCGCTTTCCACGTCGAACGGGCCGATCCGATAGCCGGACGACGTGATCACGTCGTCCGCGCGGCCGATGAAGCTCACGGTGCCGTCCGGCTCGAGTTCGACGTTGTCGCCGGTCCGGTAGTAGCCGCCCGCGATCGCCGGCGTGTCCTGCTGCCAGTAGCCGTGGAACCACAGCAGCGGCGAGCGCACGATGTCGATCGCAAGGTTGCCCGGCTCGCCAGGGCCGAGCTCGCGGCTCGCTTCGTCGAGCACCGCGACGCGATAGCCGGGCATCGCCAAGCCGGCCGAGCCGGCGTGCACGACGTGCGCGAGGCCGTGATGATTGTTCACGACCATCCCGAGTTCGGTCTGGCCGTAGTGATCGTAGATCGGCGCGCCGAGCGCCGCGTCAAACCAGCGCACGACTTCCGGATTCAGCGGCTCGCCCGCGCTGCTGACCACGCGCAGCTTGCCCTTCACGCGCGCCGCTGCTTCCGTACCGGCCGCCATCAGCATCCGGTACGCGGTCGGCGAGCCGGCGAGGCTCGTGATGCCGAGCCGTTCGATCACGTCGTACGTGCTGTCGACCGTGAAGCTGCCTTCGTAGAGCGTCGTCGCGTGGCCGAGCAACAGCGGGCCTGTGATCGCGTAATAAAGGCCATACGCCCAGCCCGGATCGGCGATGTTCCAGAACCGGTCGCCTTCGCGCAGGTCGACCGCGTCGCGCATGTACGCGCCGAACGCGAGCAGCGCGCGCAGCGGCACCGGCACGCCCTTCGGCAAGCCCGTCGTGCCCGACGTCGACATCATCATGAACAGGTCCGTGCCCTTGCGCAGCACCGGCTCGAACGTGTCGGGCTGTGTGTCGAGCGCCGCGCGGAAATCGATGTCGCGTTGCGGCAGCGGCTCGCCCGGCGCGCGCACCGTCGCAACCGGCGGGCAATCGGCGATCTCGTCGAGCTTGGCGCGATTCGCGACGTTGGTCACGACCAGGCGCGCGTCGCTCATCCGCAGACGATGCTCGATCGCCTTCGGGCCGAACGCGGTGAACAGCGGCTGATAGACGGCGCCCGCGCGCCACGTGCCGAGGATCGTCGCGACGAGCTCGGGCCTGCGCGGCAACAGGCCGGCCACCACGTCGCCCGGCTTCACGCCTTGCGCGACCAGCAGGTTCGCCACGCGTGCCGACAGCGCCTGCATCTGCGCGAACGTGAAGCGGCGGTGCTGCCCGCCCGCGTCGATCCAGTCGAGCGCGATCGCGTCCGCCGACGCGTGCCGGTCGCAGCATTCGACACATGCGTTCAGGCCGCGCTCCAGATCGCCGTGCAGATGCGCGGCGGCGGTCTCGATACTGAACCGGGCCACGGCGTCGGCGTAGGCCGGCACCGCCCGGGCGGTTGCTCCATCAGGCATGCGTGTCTCCTGTACGTTATGACCGCCGGCGAGCCAGCGGCACGACGGGGATATATCGATAGTAGACAGCCGGCACATTGCAATCAATGACAAACAGAATCTAGAATCGTGATCGCTTTTGCCATGTCGGGAGGACGCGGAAAATGGGGCCCCAGATGATTTCGCCGGATTTCGTCGACGACGCACTCGCGTGCCTGCGCCGGCAGCGCATCGCGACGGCGCCCGTGCTGCGCGCCGCCGGCCTGCCGGCCATCGTGCGCGAGCCCGTCACGCCGCAACAGTACGGCCGCCTGTGGCTCGCGATCGCCGGTACGATCGACGACGAATTCTTCGGGCTCGCCGCGCGCCCGATGCGGCAAGGCAGCTTCAAGCTGCTGTGCCACGCGGTGCTGCACGCCGGCACGCTCGACCAGGCGCTGCGGCGGGCGCTGCAGTTCCTGCGCGTGGTGCTCGACGAGCCGCACGGCGAGCTCGTCGTGGCCGACGGGCAGGCGCAGATCGTGCTGACGCAGTCGGGCACGCCGTATCCGGCATTCGCGTACCGGACGTTCTGGCTGATCCTGCTCGGCGTCGCGTGCTGGCTGACCGGCCGGCGCATCCCGCTGCAGCGCATCGATTTCGCGTGCCCGAGCCCCGACCAGCGCAGCGACTATCACCAGTTCTTCGGCGTGCCCGTGCATTTCGACCACCCCGACAGCCGGCTCGCATTCAACGCCGCATACCTCGCGCTGCCGACGATCCGCTCCGCGCAGGCGCTGAAGACCTTCCTGCGCGGCGCGCCCGGCAACCTGCTGGTCCGCTACCGGCACGACACGGGCTGGGTCGCGAAGACGCGTGCGCACCTGAAGGCGCTGCCGGCTGCCGAGTGGCCCGACTTCGATTCGCTGGCTGTGCGCCTCGGCACGACGCCCGCGACGCTGCGGCGGCGTTTGCGCAGTGAAGGGCAGAGCTTCGCTGCGATCAAGGACGAGTTGCGCGGCGCGCTGGCCCAGTCGCTGCTGCGCGGGCACGCGCTCAGCGTCGCGGAGATCGCGGCCGAGCTCGGCTTCACCGAGCCGAGCGCATTTCATCGCGCGTTCCGCAAATGGACGGGCACGAGCCCCGGCGCATTCCGGCGCGACGTGCATGCGGCGAATCCGGAACCTTGAATCGCGCGCCGAGGAGGCGGTTCGTACGTAGTGGATGCAGAGCCTCCCTCACACGACGCTGATAATGCGAAGCGCCGGCGGCTGTCCACGACCGATGCCTAACGGCAAACCCCCGCCGTTCCTGTACCGATGCAAGGTTATTTCTATTCATTCGGCCGTCATGCAGTGGGTGCTCCAGCTGCTTCACGATCCCTGTGACCTGAGCCGTTTGTTTGGGTTCGTTTGCGTTTGACCGCATCGGTCGCCGGCATCGGCATTCCGGTGCAATGCACCGCGCGACTGCCCGCGGCGCTGCCCGGCGCGACGTTGCGCAGCGGCCCGTCCGACCACATACTGGTCGGCCTGTACGAACAAGGTCGCGTCGAGGGTGAGTGTCGATCAGGGTACCGCTTCGATCTTTGGGGTTATCGGAACTGCCGTGTCTTTGCTGGCAGCGATTCCGTACGCGCTCGCGATCTACCGGCGCACCGTTCGCCCGCATCTGTTCACATGGCTCGTGTGGTCGGTCGTCACGGCGATCGCGGCGGCCGGCCAGTTCGTTGCGGGGGCCGGGCCGTCCTCGTGGTGCACGGCGGCGATTGCCGTCACGTGCTTCCTGACGCTGGTGGCCAGCATTTTTCGCGGCGAACGCGGCTGGACAGCCATCGACTGGTTTTTCCTGTGCGCAGCCCTTTCGGCCATTCCGCTCTGGATGCTGACCGACGATCCGACGGTCTCGATCTGCCTGGTCACGCTGATCAAGCTTGCCGGTCTCGGCCCGACCGTCCGCAAGACGATCCGCGATCCATGGAGCGAGAGCCTCGCCTATTTCGCGCTGTGCGCGCTCAAGTACGCGCTGGCGTTGCTGGCACTGAGCACGTGGAGTATCGCTGTTGCGTTCTATCCGGCCGTCAACATCATCGCGTCGATCGGCATCTGCCTGATCATGCTGGTCCGGCGTCAATCGCTGTCGAACGCGCGGTAGGCTCTTTCCGTCGCCGCTGTGTTCGGAACGCGTTGCGTGCTGCAACAGGTCGCAACCAATGAGCGAAACTACAAACCTTCAAAGATGATGCGAGGTCCCGATATGGATGCAATTCGTACAGTCATCGAACCCTACGAAACCGCGCTTCGGGCTGCGATGCTGGCCAACGATGTCGAAGCGCTCGATGCGTTGCTGGACGACGATCTGGTGTTCACCGTCCCGACCGGACAGGTCATCTCGAAGGAGGACGATCTGTCCACGCATCGCGCGAAGCTGCTGCGTCTCGACAGACTCGATTTCCTCGAAACGCGGGCATGCGAGATCGGCGAGATGATCCTGACCACGACAAAGGCGACACTTGCCGGCCGTTTTGACGGCGCTGCGTTCGACGGCACGTTTGCCTATACGCGCCTGTGGCGTCGATCGGACGCCGGCTGGCGCGTCGTCGCCGGGCATGCATCGCAGGTTATGTAGATCTGGCCGAGCGGGTACCTTTGAACGGTGTCGCTCGCTATCCGGATGAGCGAGCAAGCGGCGAAGCCGGAAGGTTAGCCGATGCGATCCGGACCAGGCACCAACAACGATGCTGGCCGAAGGATTCCAACGTTGGGAAAACCCGATGCGCCATCCATTTACCGTACGTACTGCCCGTCCCGCAGATGCGGACGAACTCACGAGATTAGCCCGTCTTTCAAAGGCTCATTGGGCTATCCGAACGAATGGCTCGACTTGTGGCAAAGCGATCTCACGATTTCGCCCGGGACGATCGAAGCATCGATCGGCTACGTCGCGGAATCCGGAAAGGCGATCATCGGGTTCTGGGTCAGGGCGTCATCGGATTCGGATCGACCGACGCCCGGATTGCTATTCGTCCATCCCGATCACATGGGCCGGGGTGTCGCGCGTGCGCTGTGGGTGGAGATCCGAAGGGAAGCCGCTGCGAGAGGGATCAGAAGCTTCGTGATCGAAGCGGATCCCAATGCTGTTCCGTTCTATCTGACGCTCGGGGCTGAAAAAATCGGTGAAAAGGAATCGAGCGTCGTCCCGGGGAGGTTCTTCCCGATCTTGCGGATCACGATCTGATTCTGACGGGTGAGGGAGAAGGAAGCGGTATGGGGCACCGCGTTGCGCTCGAGAGAACCGAAGCGACCGACGATTGCGAGCGAGGTTGCGGCGGAGAAGTGGCCAGGTGTTTGATCGGGCCGACTGTCGACCTGATGACGCCTTCGGCACGCCCGCTCCGACCACGCTGCCCCTTGCCCGGCGTGCCCTGCATTTTGTCTGCGCCAATGCAAAAACCCCCGCCTTTTGGGCGGGGGTTTCTGGCTAAGGGAGCCTGACGATTACCTACTTTCACACGGGAATCCGCACTATCATCGGCGTAGAGTCGTTTCACGGTCCTGTTCGGGATGGGAAGGGGTGGGACCGACTCGCTATGGTCATCAGGCAAAGGGGGTTGTTGTGCTGGCTTCGCAGCACAACCAATCCGGGAAGAAGCAGTAATTTAGGTTGTGTGTATCGCACACGAGAATCCAACCCGTCCGACGCGCTGTAATCAGCGCGAGACAGACTTGTTATAGGATCAAGCCTTACGGGCAATTAGTATCAGTTAGCTGAACGCATTACTGCGCTTACACACCTGA
>NZ_JBYSWZ010000039.1:0-901 GCF_058781685.1 Burkholderia sp. FW306-1C-G01B | reverse complement strand
ACCGTGCTGGTATGGTTACGTAAGCACGGCTTGCAGGATTGGGCCGATCCATCCGGCCGTGCGCGATCGGGTTCCACCATGCCAAAGCCAGACTCAAAGCCACTCACACCGGAGCAGCGCATCAAGGAGTTGGAGACGCAGTTGCGCGAGGCGCAGGAGAAAGCCGCGCTGTTCGAGGCCGTGCTCGACGTGATGCGCAAGGACTACGGGATCACCGTAAAAAAGCCTTCGGGCAGGTCGTCGCGCAAAAGCGGATCGAAAAGCTGAGCGTCGAGCGAGCCTGCCGCTACATGGGCATCAGCCGCCAAGCGTATTACAAGCGGTGTCGCAGCGAGGAGCGCCGCTGCTCGCAAGCCGAGACCGTGACGGCATTGGTACGCGACGTGCGGCTGCGCCAGCCCAGGCTTGGGACACGCAAACTGCATCACCTGATTGGGCCGGCGTTGGTCGAGCGCGGCATCAAGCTGGGGCGAGATGGGCTGTTCGACGTGCTGCGCGCCGCGCGGCTGCTGGTCGTGCCGCACCGGGCGTATCACAAGACGACGCAAAGCCACCATCACTTCCGGCGTCACCCGAATCTACTGAAACCCGGGCCGGATCAAATCGTGCCGAACGGCCCCGAGCAGGTGTGGGTAGCCGATATCACATACTTGCCGACGGCTGGTCGGTTTGTGTATTTGAGCCTCGTCACGGATGCGTTCTCGCGCAAGATCGTCGGACATCACGTTCACGACAGCCTGCAGACCGAACAGGTCAGCCAGGCGCTGAAGAAGGCGTTGCGCAGGCGCCAGACCCGCCAGCCATTGATCCATCACTCCGATCGCGGGGTCCAGTACTGTTCGACCTACTATCAGGACATCCATCGGCGTCACGGCCTGCGCTGTTCGATGACGGACGGCTA
>NZ_JBYSWZ010000038.1:0-1375 GCF_058781685.1 Burkholderia sp. FW306-1C-G01B | reverse complement strand
GAACCTGTCCGCATTTTTGTGGGCGAGGCGGTTGAACAGCGCGTTATCCGCGTGCCTGCATAAATCGCTCGCCGAACAGGATAGCAAACTGGTTCATCGCTGATTTCCAGTCGAACGCGGCCCGCACGGTCTTGGCCAGCACATTGCGCAACGCCAGCCAGAGCAACTTGATCGCCGCCTCGTCATTCGGGAAGTGGCCGCGCGTTTTGATGATCTTGCGCAACTGCATGTTCAGACTTTCTATGGCGTTTGTCGTGTATACAACCCGTCGAATTTCCGGCGGGAACACGTAGAACGGTACGACGTGCTCCCACGCCCGCTGCCACGATTGCACGATGGTCGGGTATTTCTCACCCCAAGGGCCGGCAGCGAAGTCCTGCAACGCCTGTCTTGCGGCATCCTCGCTGGCGGCCGCATAGATCGGCCGCAGTGCTGCGGCGAGCGCCTTGCGATCCTTGTAGCTGGCGTACTCCAGACTGTTGCGGATCAGATGCACGATGCAGGTCTGAACGGTGGTCCGCGGATAGGCTGCGCCGATGGCCTCGGTCAGCCCCTTCAAGCCGTCGACCACGGCGATCAGGATGTCCTGGCAGCCGCGCGTCTTGAGCTCGTTGAACACCTTGAGCCAGAACTTGGCCCCCTCGGTCTGCTCGATCCAGAGCCCCAGCACGTCGCGCTGGCCGTCGGCCTGAATGCCCAAGGCCAGATAGACGGCTTTGTTGCTGACCACGCCATCGTCACGGATCTTGACCCGCAGCGCGTCGAAGAACACCACCGGATACATGGTTTCGAGCGGGCGGCTCTGCCAGGTTAGCGCTTCGGCCATCACCTCGTCGGTGACCGAACTGATGAAGTCGGGCGAGACCTCGGTGCCATAGTGCTCGGCCAGAAATCCCTGAATCTCGCGCACGCTCATGCCGCGGGCGTACATCGCGATGATGCGTTCGTCGAAGCCGGTGAAACGGCGCTCGTGCTTGGGGATCAGGATCGGCTCGAAGCTGCCGTCGCGATCACGGGGGACTTCGACCCGAACCGGGCCGCGATCGGTGATGACCGTTTTACCGCTGGCGCCGTTGCGCTCGTTGGCTTGGCCGGGCGGCTTGGGCTGGCCCGGTGGGTAGCCCAGATGCAGATTCATCTCGGCGCCCATCGCGCGCTCAATGACCGCCTTGTTGAACGCCAGCATCAGGTCCTGCACCTCGGCCGGCGTCATCGGCCCCTTGACCAACTGGTCCAGCAGTTCCTTTGGCAGTTTAGGCAGCGGCCCGCGGGCCGCTGCCTGACGCGCTACAGTTTGCCTTTTCTTCTTCATTGGCATATCCATGACCTTTACACCTCATGATATGCCCCGCCCACGAAATCACGGATAGGTCCG
>NZ_JBYSWZ010000037.1:0-1679 GCF_058781685.1 Burkholderia sp. FW306-1C-G01B | reverse complement strand
CGTCCTTCATCGCCTGTGATCGCCAAGGCATCCACCACATGCACTTGTTCGCTTGACCCTATAACGAGTCTGTCTCTCGACAGTCGCTACAGGTTGAGTTCTCGCGTTGTGCCGTATTCCAATTGAGTCAAACATAGAGTTCGAATCATCTTGAGATACATCGATACAATCACAACCCGGATAACTTCCACGTCCATCTCAAGACGCTTCCGCTATCCAAATTACTTGCTTCTTCCAGATTGTTAAAGAACGACAGCCGATACTTACTACGTATCACTCTGACTGGCTCAATCGCCAATGGCAAATGCTCGTCTCACACGTCACTTTCGTGTGATCCAAACGCTTCCCATTGAAGATTGGTGGAGGCAGACGGGATCGAACCGACGACCCCCTGCTTGCAAAGCAGGTGCTCTCCCAGCTGAGCTATGCCCCCATATGTACAGAGAACTTCAGGGTACTACCGCCAGACAATGGTGGGTCTGGTTGGATTCGAACCAACGACCCCCGCCTTATCAAGACGGTGCTCTAACCGACTGAGCTACAGACCCCTGAGTCTGTCTTTAATTTACAGCCGATAAGCGTGAGCGCTCAACTTCGCGAGATAGCTCTGGAAAGGAGGTGATCCAGCCGCACCTTCCGATACGGCTACCTTGTTACGACTTCACCCCAGTCATGAATCCTACCGTGGTGACCGTCCTCCTTGCGGTTAGACTAGCCACTTCTGGTAAAACCCACTCCCATGGTGTGACGGGCGGTGTGTACAAGACCCGGGAACGTATTCACCGCGGCATGCTGATCCGCGATTACTAGCGATTCCAGCTTCATGCACTCGAGTTGCAGAGTGCAATCCGGACTACGATCGGTTTTCTGGGATTAGCTCCCCCTCGCGGGTTGGCAACCCTCTGTTCCGACCATTGTATGACGTGTGAAGCCCTACCCATAAGGGCCATGAGGACTTGACGTCATCCCCACCTTCCTCCGGTTTGTCACCGGCAGTCTCCTTAGAGTGCTCTTGCGTAGCAACTAAGGACAAGGGTTGCGCTCGTTGCGGGACTTAACCCAACATCTCACGACACGAGCTGACGACAGCCATGCAGCACCTGTGCGCCGGTTCTCTTTCGAGCACTCCCGCCTCTCAGCAGGATTCCGACCATGTCAAGGGTAGGTAAGGTTTTTCGCGTTGCATCGAATTAATCCACATCATCCACCGCTTGTGCGGGTCCCCGTCAATTCCTTTGAGTTTTAATCTTGCGACCGTACTCCCCAGGCGGTCAACTTCACGCGTTAGCTACGTTACTAAGGAAATGAATCCCCAACAACTAGTTGACATCGTTTAGGGCGTGGACTACCAGGGTATCTAATCCTGTTTGCTCCCCACGCTTTCGTGCATGAGCGTCAGTATTGGCCCAGGGGGCTGCCTTCGCCATCGGTATTCCTCCACATCTCTACGCATTTCACTGCTACACGTGGAATTCTACCCCCCTCTGCCATACTCTAGCCTGCCAGTCACCAATGCAGTTCCCAGGTTGAGCCCGGGGATTTCACATCGGTCTTAGCAAACCGCCTGCGCACGCTTTACGCCCAGTAATTCCGATTAACGCTCGCACCCTACGTATTACCGCGGCTGCTGGCACGTAGTTAGCCGGTGCTTATTCTTCCGGTACCGTCATCCCCCGGCT
>NZ_JBYSWZ010000036.1:1422-2066 GCF_058781685.1 Burkholderia sp. FW306-1C-G01B | reverse complement strand
CGCCAGCGATCACATCACGAACGTCGGCACACTCAACGTGTCTGGTGTGGAGACTGGCGCAGTTGTCGAATACTCGATCGACGGCGGCCATACCTGGAACACCAACTTCAACGCCGTCGAAGGCGTGAACGACGTGCAGGTTCGACAGATCGATGTCGCGGGCAACACGTCCGCCCCGACGGCGTTCAGTTTCACGCTCGATACGGCGGCGGCTGCGCCCGGTGTCGCGCTCACGAGTGACTCCGGTAGCAGCGCCACTGATCACATCACCAATGTCGGTACGTTGAACGTCACTGGCATCGAGACCGGCGCAACCGTCCAGTACAGTATCGATAGCGGTGCGCATTGGAGTACGAGCTTCAGCGCCGTCGAAGGGTTGAACAACGTGCAGGTTCGGCAGATCGACGTGGCCGGTAACACATCGTTAGCTACATCTCTCAGCTTCACGCTCGATACCTCGGCTGCCGCGCCCGGAGTTGCGCTCACGAGCGATTCCGGAAGCAGCTCCACCGACCACATCACCAACGTCGGCACGCTGAACCTCTCGGGCATCGAGACCGGCGCCACAGTTCAGTACAGCGTCGACAACGGCGCGCATTGGAACACGAGCTTCGGCGCCGTCGAAGGTGCGAACAACGTTCAAG
>NZ_JBYSWZ010000036.1:0-1324 GCF_058781685.1 Burkholderia sp. FW306-1C-G01B | reverse complement strand
AGTTCGCCAGATCGATGTCGCGGGCAATACGTCGTCGGCAACGTCGTTCAGTTTCACGCTGGATACGTCGGCCGCTGCGCCCGGTGTCGCGTTGACTACCGACTCGGGTAGCAATGCCGCCGACCACATCACCAACGTCGGTACGTTGAATCTCTCCGGCATCGAAACCGGCGCCACCGTTCAATACAGCATCGACAACGGTGCACATTGGAGTACGAGCTTCAGCGCCGTCGAAGGTGCGAACAACGTTCAAGTTCGCCAGATCGATGTCGCGGGCAATACGTCGTCGGCAACGTCGTTCAGTTTCACGCTGGATACGTCGGCCGCTGCTCCCGGTGTCGCGTTGACTACCGACTCGGGTAGCAATGCCGCCGATCACGTTACCAGCGTCGGTACGTTGAATCTCTCCGGCATCGAAACCGGCGCCACCGTTCAGTACAGCATCGATAACGGTGCGCATTGGAACACGAGCTTCAGTGCCGTCGAAGGACTGAACAACGTTCAAGTTCGCCAGATCGATGTCGCGGGCAACACGTCGTCGGCCACGTCGTTCAGCTTCACGCTCGATACCTCGGCTGCTGCGCCCGGCGTTGCGCTGACCACCGATTCCGGAAGCAGCGTCACTGATCACATCACCAATATCGGCACGCTGAACGTCACTGGCATCGAGACCGGCGCAACCGTCCAGTACAGTATCGATAACGGGTCGCATTGGAGTACGAGTTTCAGTGCCGTCGAAGGCGTGAACAATGTGCAAGTTCGACAGATCGATGTCGCGGGCAACACGTCCGCCTCGACCTCGTTCAACTTCACGCTCGATACGTCAGCCACGGCGCCCGGCGTTGCATTGACCACCGATTCCGGCAACAGCGCCACGGACCACATCACCAATGTCGGCACACTGAACGTCACTGGCATCGAGACCGGCGCAACCGTTCAATACAGCATCGACAACGGCGCGCATTGGAACACGAGCTTCAGTGCCGTTGAAGGCGTGAACAACGTTCAAGTCCGCCAGATCGACGTGGCCGGCAACATATCGTCAGCTACATCTCTCAGCTTCACGCTCGATACGTCGGCCGCGTCGCCGGGTGTTACGTTGACCACCGATTCCGGCAGCAACGCCACCGACCACATTACCAATGTCGGTACGTTGAACGTCACTGGCACCGAAACCGGCGCCACCGTTCAGTACAGCATCGACAGCGGTGCGCATTGGAGTACCAGCTTCAGCGCCGTCCAAGGCGTGAACAACGTTCAAGTCCGCCAGATCGACGTGGCCGGCAACACATCGTCAGCTACATCGCTCAGCTTCACGCTCGAT
>NZ_JBYSWZ010000035.1:0-2475 GCF_058781685.1 Burkholderia sp. FW306-1C-G01B | reverse complement strand
CGTAAGCGGCCAGCCAACCCGTCTTGACGAGCGAGTTTAGGCGGTGCTCAAGAGAGGCTGCCAGTGATGCGGCAGCAGCGCGTCGATGTCGCTGGCCTTGTGGGTCGGCAAGCGTGTGAGGACGTCCTTCAGATAGGCGAGCGGGTCGAGCCCGTTCAACTGCGCCGAGCGGATCAAGCTCATGATGGCGGCTGCGCGCTGTCCCGCACGCAGCGATCCGGCGAACAGCCAGTTGGACCGTCCGACTGCCCACGGACGGATCTGGTTTTCAACCCAGTTGTTGTCGATCGGCACGTTCCCGTCGTCGAGATAGCGCGTAAGTGCGTCCCAACGTTTCAGGCTGTAGTCCAGCGCCTTTGCAATCGCCGAACCCTCCGCAACGGGTTTGCGCTGTGCCACCAGCCATTCATGGAGCGCATCGCACACCGTTTTGGCGCGGTGCTGGCGAAGCCGCTGCCGTTCGTCGGCATTCAATGCCGCGGCCTCCCGTTCGATGTCGTAGAGCGCGGTAAAGAACGGCAGGGCCTGCCCGGCAATCTGGCTGCTGTGATTGGCATGCAATTCAAAGAACTTGCGTCGGGCATGGGCCGCGCATCCGATCTCGGTAATGCCGTGCTGGAATGAGGCCTTGTACCCGCTGTAGTCATCGCACACCAGCTTGCCGTGCCAGCCCCTCAGGAACGTGCGGGCGTGCGCACCGGCGCGGCTCTCGGCGAAGTCGTAGACCACCGCGCGCAGTTCGCTGAACTGAGTCGGCGTATACGCCCACAGGTACGCCCTGTGTGTCTTGCCCTTGCCGGGGCTGAGCATCTGCACTGGCGTCTCGTCCGCGTGCAGCACACTCTGTTGCAGGATGGCCTGGCGGAGTGCGTCGACCAGCGGCTGCAACTGCACGCCACACCGGCCCACCCAGGCACCGAGCGTGGATCTCGGAATGGCCAGTCCCGCACGACCAAAGATCTGTTCCTGGCGATACAGCGGCAAGTGGTCGCCGTACTTGGCGATCAGCACCTGCGCGAGCAACCCGGCAGTGGGCACGCCCTTGTCGATCACATGCGGCGGAACCGGCGCCTGGATCAGCGTCTCGCATGCTTTGCACACCCACTTGCCGCGGATGTGCCGCTCCACCGTGAACACGCCTGGCGTGTAGTCCAGTTTCTCGCTCACGTCCTCGCCGATGCGTATGCGTTCGCAACCGCACTGGCACGTCGTGCTATCCGGTTCGTGATGGATGTCGGTGCGCGGCAGTTGCGGCGGCAGCGGTGCGCGTTTCGGCTGCTCGCGTGGCCGTTCAACTCGTGTCGGCTCAAGCTGTTCGAGTTCCATCTCGATGGCAACCAGGTCGCCATCGATCGCCTCGTCGAGCAGGTTCATCTGCTCACTGTTGAGCTGCTCGCTGCGCCGGCCGAACTGCTGGCGCTTGAGGACCGAGACCTCGTGGGTGAGTTGATCGATACGGGTCTGCCGGTAGCGTAGTTCCCGGTCGCGTTCACTCGCTTCCCGCTCCTTCTCCTTGATCTTCTGGTCCTTCGCCTCGACCTCGGCTATCAGTTGCGCTGTCAGGGCGCGCAACTGTTCCGGGCTGAGTGCGTCGAGGTCGGCAGGCAAATTCATGCGGACCAGTCTGCCAGAACCCTGCAGACGGCGGAAGCGCAACTGTTTACGTCCCCCCGGACTCAGACGACACGGATCACGCCGTCCTCGCCGATGCGTTGCCACGGCAAGCCCAGCACCAGACCGGCCAGCTGTTCGTGCGTCAAGGCACGCTGCTTGGGTTCGCTGCCAAGGTGCGGCCAGGCGAATTGCCCCTGGTTCAGGCGTCGCGCGGCCAGCCAGATGCCGATCCCGTCGTGAATCAGGACCTTCATGCGGTTGGCGCGCCGATTGGCGAACAGATAGGCATGGTGTGGGTGAGCGGCGCCGAACACCTTGACCACACGTGCCAAGGCCGTATCGAAACCGGCGCGCATGTCCAGTGGATCGACTGCCAGCCAGATCTCGTCGACACGGATCACCGCAGCCACTCACGCAGCCAGGCGGCACACTGGGTTGCCTCGGACACCGGCCAACTCACCGTGATCGACTGATCTCCCCGGCGCACCTCGATGCGGATCTCTGGCGAATGCGGACTCGGCGTTCCCAATGCCAACGGCACAAAGGCTGGCAGTGACGGTGGCGTGGCCGGTGGACGGCCCAACGGTCTCTTGGGAAGTCGACCTTCCGCCTGATCGATCCAGCGCCGCAGCAGATTCGCGTTGAGCCTGTGTTCCAGCGCGACCGCCGCAACCGATACGCCGATTCCCTGGCAGGCAGCAACCACACGCGCTTTGAACTCCTCGCTGTAGCGTTGCCGACGACGACGCTCCGGGCGTGATTCCGATTCGATAGTGTTCACGTGTCCGCTTATTCGTTAGGTGGACACGATACTCCCAAGCGTCTCGGTCAAACTCAAGATGGGTTCGCTAGCCGCTTACG
>NZ_JBYSWZ010000034.1:0-2913 GCF_058781685.1 Burkholderia sp. FW306-1C-G01B | reverse complement strand
CAGACTTGTTATAGGATCAAGCCTTACGGGCAATTAGTATCAGTTAGCTGAACGCATTACTGCGCTTACACACCTGACCTATCAACGTCCTGGTCTCGAACGACCCTTCAAGGGGATCTAGTCCCCAGGGATATCTCATCTTAAGGCGAGTTTCCCGCTTAGATGCTTTCAGCGGTTATCTCTTCCGAACATAGCTACCCGGCGATGCCACTGGCGTGACAACCGGTACACCAGAGGTTCGTCCACTCCGGTCCTCTCGTACTAGGAGCAGCCCCCTTCAAATATCCAACGCCCACGGCAGATAGGGACCAAACTGTCTCACGACGTTTTAAACCCAGCTCACGTACCTCTTTAAATGGCGAACAGCCATACCCTTGGGACCGGCTACAGCCCCAGGATGAGATGAGCCGACATCGAGGTGCCAAACACCGCCGTCGATATGAACTCTTGGGCGGTATCAGCCTGTTATCCCCAGAGTACCTTTTATCCGTTGAGCGATGGCCCTTCCATACAGAACCACCGGATCACTATGACCTGCTTTCGCACCTGCTCGACTTGTCGGTCTCGCAGTTAAGCACGCTTATGCCATTGCACTATCAGCACGATTTCCGACCGTACCTAGCGTACCTTCGTACTCCTCCGTTACGCTTTGGGAGGAGACCGCCCCAGTCAAACTGCCTACCATGCACTGTCCCCGACCCGGATCACGGGCCAAGGTTAGAACCTCAAACAAACCAGGGTGGTATTTCAAGGACGGCTCCACCGAAACTAGCGTTCCGGTTTCATAGCCTCCCACCTATCCTACACAGATCGGTTCAAAGTCCAATGCAAAGCTACAGTAAAGGTTCATGGGGTCTTTCCGTCTAGCCGCGGGTAGATTGCATCATCACAAACACTTCAACTTCGCTGAGTCTCGGGAGGAGACAGTGTGGCCATCGTTACGCCATTCGTGCAGGTCGGAACTTACCCGACAAGGAATTTCGCTACCTTAGGACCGTTATAGTTACGGCCGCCGTTTACCGGGACTTCAATCAAGAGCTTGCACCCCATCATTTAATCTTCCGGCACCGGGCAGGCGTCACACCCTATACGTCCACTTTCGTGTTTGCAGAGTGCTGTGTTTTTATTAAACAGTCGCAGCCACCAGTTTATTGCAACCCCTTCACCCTCTGCGCGCAGGCGCATCAAGCTACAAGGGCGTACCTTATCCCGAAGTTACGGTACCAATTTGCCGAGTTCCTTCTCCCGAGTTCTCTCAAGCGCCTTAGAATACTCATCTCGCCCACCTGTGTCGGTTTGCGGTACGGTCATCGTTAGACTGAAGCTTAGAGGCTTTTCTTGGAACCACTTCCAATTGCTTCGCTCCCTAAGGAGCTCGCGCCACACCCTTGAATTACGCGCCCGGATTTGCCTAAGCGCCTTCTCCAATGCAGCGACCGGGACTTCCAACACCCGGACAACCTTCCGCGATCCGTCCCCCCATCGCATCTAACAATGGTGCAGGAATATTGACCTGCTTCCCATCAGCTACGCATTTCTGCCTCGCCTTAGGGGCCGACTCACCCTACGCCGATGAACGTTGCGTAGGAAACCTTGGGCTTACGGCGAGGGGGCCTTTCACCCCCTTTATCGCTACTCATGTCAGCATTCGCACTTCCGATACCTCCAGCACGCTTTTCAACGCACCTTCGCAGGCTTACGGAACGCTCTCCTACCATGCGAGCATAGCTCGCATCCGCAGCTTCGGTATATAGCTTAGCCCCGTTACATCTTCCGCGCAGGACGACTCGATCAGTGAGCTATTACGCTTTCTTTAAAGGGTGGCTGCTTCTAAGCCAACCTCCTGACTGTTTTAGCCTTCCCACTTCGTTTCCCACTTAGCTATATTTGGGGACCTTAGCTGGCGGTCTGGGTTGTTTCCCTCTTGACACCGGACGTTAGCACCCGATGTCTGTCTCCCGTGATTGCACTCTTCGGTATTCGGAGTTTGCTATGGCGGGGTAATCTGCAATAGACCCCCCAACCATGACAGTGCTCTACCCCCGAAGGTGAGACACGAGGCACTACCTAAATAGTTTTCGGAGAGAACCAGCTATTTCCAAGTTTGTTTAGCCTTTCACCCCTATCCACAGCTCATCCCCTAACTTTTCAACGTTAGTGGGTTCGGACCTCCAGTACGTGTTACCGCACCTTCATCCTGGCCATGGATAGATCACTTGGTTTCGGGTCTACGCCCAGCAACTGAACGCCCTATTCGGACTCGCTTTCGCTACGCCTGCCCTATACGGTTAAGCTTGCTACTGAACGTAAGTCGCTGACCCATTATACAAAAGGTACGCCGTCACCCCTTGCGAGGCTCCGACTGTTTGTATGCATGCGGTTTCAGGATCTATTTCACTCCCCTCCCGGGGTTCTTTTCGCCTTTCCCTCACGGTACTGGTTCACTATCGGTCGATCACGAGTATTTAGCCTTGGAGGATGGTCCCCCCATCTTCAGACAGGATTTCACGTGTCCCGCCCTACTTGTCGCACACCTAGTTCTTTCATACTGTTTTCGCCTACAGGGCTATCACCTGCTATGGCCGCACTTTCCAGAGCGTTCGGCTAACAATACAAATAAAGAGTGCAAGGCTCATCCCATTTCGCTCGCCACTACTTTGGGAATCTCGGTTGATTTCTTTTCCTGCGGTTACTTAGATGTTTCAGTTCACCGCGTTCGCTTCACTGGACCTATGTATTCAGTCCAGGATGACCCAAAAGGGCCGGGTTTCCCCATTCGGACATCTACGGATCAAAGCTCGTTTGCCAGCTCCCCGTAGCTTTTCGCAGGCTACCGCGTCCTTCATCGCCTGTGATCGCCAAGGCATCCACCACATGCACTTGTTCGCTTGACCCTATAACGAGTCTGTCTCT
>NZ_JBYSWZ010000033.1:0-3601 GCF_058781685.1 Burkholderia sp. FW306-1C-G01B | reverse complement strand
TAATTGCGGTTTACGGCAACGCCGGAAATATTCCCCAGCTCGCAAACGTATCTGTATACCATTGTCGGATATACATCGAACCGCACTCCTAGTGAGTGCACAAATTGATTCAGATTCAATAGCGCCACGCTCTCCTCACGTCAATCGCACGGGATGCCATGTCGACCTGTCTTGTCGCCGCAGTCGATCCGGAGCTTCAGGGCAAACTTGTCGACAGCGAAAGGTCGCTGCTGCATGTCAATCCCGCCGCAGCCGGCGTGGTGTCGGCATGGCGCGCCCCGCCGGCCATGCTCGACGACTGGCGCGTACTTGCAGCGGTGCGCTTCATGGAGCAGCGCCTCGATGGCCAGATGCGACTCGACGATATCGCCGCCCAGGCGGATCTCAGTCCGCATCACTTCCAACGCTACTTCAAGAAGCTGCTGGGGCAGTCGCCGGCCGCCTATCGCCGCCGTATCCAGCTGGAGCGTGCCGCCCTGCATCTATGGATCACCGGCCATCCGGTGATCGATATCGCGTTCATGGCAGGATATGCGAGCCACGAGGCGTTCGTCAGAGCCTTCTATGCCCAGTTTGGGCGCGTTCCGTCGGAGTACCGCAGTCATGCTCGCCAACAGGTAAGTTTTCCGACTGCCGAGGAGCGGGGACGCGTGGCGGAAATCCGGGTGTGCGAGCAGCAGCAGGTTCCGTTGCTGGCGATGCGTTTTTATGGACCGTATGCGAGCGTGGAAACGCACTGGCAACGGTTCGTGGAACACCTGCAAGTATTGGGGATCGCACCCGAACGGTTCCAGGCGATCGGCATTGCGTACGACAGTCCGGAGATCGTGCATAACGCATTTATCCGCTATGACTGCGCGATTGTCACATCCGATTACGATCATCGCCGTTCGGGCCTGGCGCGTCTGCCGTTCAGAGCAGGAGCCTACGGAGTGCTCTCGCACGATGCGCCGTACGACCAGATATTTTCGACCTATCGGGTATTGAGCACCGCGTGGCTGCCGACGATGGCGGACGAATTGCGCATGGAACTCACCTGTGCATACGAGTGTTACCGCGAACCGCCGTGGTTGAATGTGGGCGGTTCGCAGCGCTTCGATCTGATGCTGCCGGTTGCCTGGCTGCGGGCACCGTCGCGACCCACAGGTGCCCGCGCCAGGACCGGAAACGTAGTTTAGCCGCCGACCACGGGGACGCAGGCTGTCACGCGGTCACGCCTGAAACGGCGCTTGTGCCGGCCTGGCCGGCTTCGCCGAGCGCGCGGGAAAACTCGATCACCGAGAGATCCTTCACGCCGCCAGGTATGCCAGGTCTATCGTCGTTTCTTCCACACATGAAGATAGTTAGATTCGACGCTCCCGTCACGATGCTGCCCGCCCCGTAACGAAAATGCGGGTCCCTGATCTTCGTTCGGTTTTCCGCCAGGACATGCCGGTTCGACAGCAACGTTATCGCGCGCTTATCGAGGTCGATGCGGTACAGACCTGCCCAGTCGTCGATCGCCTTGGGGTTCAAATCGCTGCCCTCCAGATCGCCCGCCAGACTCAGCAGATAGAGCGAACCGTCTTTGGCCCTCAGCAGATTCATGTTATCCGAGCCGTGCTCCGTTCTCGCCTCGAACAGCGGCTCGAGCGCGAATTCGGGGTCGTCGAGAAGACAATTGTTACTGAGATAAAAATGGACAGTCTTTGACTGGTTGATCGCGACAAGGTATCGCAGATCGTCGAAAGAGCCGACATCGACGACTGCGATCGACGCGACACTGATACCTGGTTCGAGCAGCGCGGGCATGCGGATCGGACGATGCAGGTCGTTCAGACCGCCAAGCCAGAAGATGTTCAGGTAGCTCGAGCCCGGATCGGTGGCCGGCCACTCGCGCTCCACTTCGACAAGCAGGTAGTCTCCCACCAGTTGACAGCCACCCGGATGATTCCACCAGTCCGGCTTCGTCGTGGTTCGAAGCTCGCGGCGTTCGACGGCCGCGTCGCGATTCACGATACGGATTTCTCCGTTCGGCTGGGCGATGTCGCGAGAGTCGTGGGTGAGAAGATCGAACTGGTTCCAACGGGCCATGCCCTGATAGTGGCTAATCCCGAAGTCGTATTCCATATGGGTGTACGTATGCCGATAGACGCCAGAGCCGTCGATGTTCAGCCGCTCGAAAGCCTGTCTCGGATCGGTCAGCCGGTTCGCGGAGAGCCGCCCCGTGTCGGAGCTTTGCGCGAGGCTGCGGCCGTCGTTGTGCCAGAGGCCGCCGGGCACGTCAGTCCGGTTGTCGCACCACATCACGACGCGCGGCTCCTGATTGTTGTCGATGCCGAGCACCTGAAGATTGCCATCTGCGCCGCCCGCCAGCCTAACGGAGATCGCCTGCGCCGATGCGGGTTGCGCTTTGGGCGTCTGCCACTTGCCGTCACCGTCGGTCCACGCGAGCGGCAGTGCGCGACCGCCGGCCTGGACGCCGACGAGATACGCTCGCTTGCCGAACAGGATCGAATGCATCGCTACATAGCTATAACCTTGCGGCGTGACCGGCGTGAACTCCTGGTGCCAGTTGCCGTCAGCGTCTTGACGGGAAATCCTGACGATCTGTCCTTGGTTCGTTAGCCCGAAGACATAAAGATTGTGATGAATGTCGTGCTGAACGAGTATGTCCCGATAGGACGCGCCGGCGTTGGAGCCGAGACGCTGGCTGCGCTCGCCCACTGGATTCCATTGGTGCGAGCTGTTCTGCCACGCGATCAGGTAGGCGAAGCCATCCGTTGCGCCTATTCCGATCAGTTGCGGAAGATCGTAACGTCCGCTGCCGCTACCAACGCCCAACTGAAGTGTCCGGTACTGTCGTTGACGCGTCAGTGGCTCGTTGCCGCCTGCGTGCCAGCTACCGTCATTCGACTGCGTGACGGCAAGGTACGGCAGCCGGTCGCTCTGTCCCAGGCCGATGACTTGCAAACCGTTGGTGCCGGGCCCGCAGGCTAGCTGTTCGACGTAACCGCGATCGGGGCCCAACGGGCCTGCCGCATAGCCGCTGGGCGCTCGCCACTCGCCGTTGTAGTACGCCGGCAGGTAAAGGCGGTGCGTGGACGAATCGGTGCCCAACGCCTGGAGAAATCCGCCGTTGCCCGCTACGAGCTGAATCTGACCGTACGACCGCGCGCCGGCGAAGGCGAGCGCGTTGTAGCTCGGCATCATCCATGCACCGGACTGCGCCTGCCACGCGTAGCCGTAGAGTCGCCCGGGCGACTGGGGGTCGTTGCCGATTCCGATCAGCTGGGCTATGAAAGGGGCATGGTCCGGCCGGTCGCCGAACGAACCCGCCGTTAGACTGACCGCGGTGGGGAATTGAGTGCGCATGTTTTTCTCCTTGGCAAAGATACGGTGAGCACGTGGAGCTGTGGAGCGCGCCACCTGCGATGCCGTCGAGCGGACGCGGGGCGTGTCGGTCACGAATCTATCAAGCGGTTGAGGGCGCGGCTTGATAATTCTTGCGGTCCGTATCGGGCCGAGCAGCGCGTATGCATTGCGGGTACCTTGATGCTGCAACCGGGTCCTCGCCGATGCATCAATCCGTCGCGCGGCATGCCGGGGCGCGTCGCGGCTT
>NZ_JBYSWZ010000032.1:0-3618 GCF_058781685.1 Burkholderia sp. FW306-1C-G01B | reverse complement strand
GCGCCAGTCTCCACACCAGACACGTTGAGTGTGCCGACGTTCGTGATGTGATCGCTGGCGTTGCTGCCGGAATCGGTGCTCAACGCAATACCCGGTGCAGCGGCCGACGTATCGAGTGTGAAGTTGAACGAAGTCGGATCCGATGTATTGCCCGCGACATCGGTTTGCCGAATTTGTACGTCGTTCACGCCTTCGATGGCGTCGAAACTGGTGTTCCAGGTATGACCGCCATCGATCGAATATTCGACGGTGGCGCCCGTTTCGACACCGGTGAGATTCAGCGTGCCGACGTTGGTGATGTGGTCGGTCGAGCTGCTGCCGGAATCGGTAGTCAGTGCGACACCGGGCGCAGCGGCCGAGGTGTCGAGCGTGAAGTTGAACGCCGTCGGATCCGACGTATTGCCTGCGATATCGGTCTGCCGAACCTGCACGTCGTTCACGCCTTCGACGGCGTTGAAACTCGTGTTCCAGGTGTGGCCACCATCGATCGAGTATTCGACAACAGCGCCAGTCTCCACACCAGAAACGTTGAGTGTGCCGACGTTGGTGATGTGGTCGGTAGCGCTGCTACCGGAATCGCTCGTGAGCGCGACACCGGGCGCGGCGGCCGAGGTATCGAGCGTAAAGCTGAATGAAGTCGGATCCGATGTATTGCCTGCGACATCGGTCTGCCGCACCTGTACGTCATTCGCGCCTTCGACGGCATTGAAGCTGGTGTTCCAGGTATGGCCGCCATCGGTCGAGTATTCGACAACTGCGCCAGTCTCCACACCAGAAACGTTGAGTGCACCGACGTTCGTGATGTGGTCGGTCGAGCTAGTGCCGGAATCGGCGGTCAATGCGACGTTGGGTGCGGCGGCCGAGGTATCGAGTGTGAAGCTGAGCGAGGTCGGGGCCGACGTGTTGCCCGCGACATCGGTCTGCCGAACCTGTACGTCGTTCACGCCTTCGACCGCGTTGAAGCTGGTGTTCCAGGTATGGCCGCCATCGATCGAGTATTCGACAACTGCGCCAGTCTCCACACCAGACACGTTGAGTGTGCCGACGTTGGTGATGTGGTCGATAGCGTTGCTGCCTGAGTCGGCGGTTAGTGCAACACCCGGCGCGGCGGCCGACGTATCGAGCGTAAAGCTGAACGAGGTCGGGGCGGACGTGTTGCCAGCGACATCGGTCTGCCGCACTTGCACGTCGTTCACGCCTTCGACAGCGCTGAAACTGGTGTTCCAGGTGTGGCCACCATCGGTCGAGTATTCGACAACTGCGCCAGTCTCCACACCAGAAACGTTGAGTGTGCCGACGTTGGTGATGTGGTCGGTCGAGCTGCTACCGGAATCGCTCGTGAGCGCGACACCGGGCGCGGCGGCCGAGGTATCGAGCGTAAAGCTGAACGAGGTCGGGTCAGACGTGTTGCCCGCGACATCGGTCTGCCGAACCTGTACGTCGTTCACGCCTTCGACGGCGTTGAAGCTGGTGCTCCAGGTATGCCCGCCATCGATCGAGTATTCGACAACTGCGCCAGTCTCCACACCAGAAACGTTGAGTGCACCGACGTTAGTGATGTGGTCGGTAGCGTTGCTGCCTGAGTCGGCGGTCAGTGCAACACCCGGTGCAGTGGCCGAGGTATCGAGCGTAAAGCTGAAAGAAGTCGGATCCGACGTATTGCCTGCGACATCGGTCTGCCGAACCTGTACGTCGTTCACGCCTTCGACGGCATTGAAACTGGTGTTCCAGGTATGACCACCATCGGTCGAGTATTCGATCGTGGCGCCGGTTTCAACACCCGTAAGATTCAGCGTGCCGACATTGGTGATGTGGTCGGTCGAGCTAGTGCCGGAATCGGCGGTCAATGCGACGCTGGGCGCGGCGGCCGAGGTATCGAGCGTGAAGCTGAATGAAGTCGGGCCTGAAGTATTGCCTGCGACATCGGTTTGCCGGACCTGTACGTCATTCACGCCTTCGACCGCGTTGAAACTGGTGTTCCAAGTATGACCGCCATCGGTCGAGTATTCGATCGTGGCGCCCGTTTCGACACCGGCGAGATTCAACGTGCCGACGTTGGTGATGTGGTCGGTCGAGCTAGTGCCGGAATCGGCGGTCAATGCGACGCTGGGCGCGGCGGCTGAGGTATCGAGCGTAAAGCTGAATGAAGTCGGATCCGATGTATTGCCTGCGACATCGGTCTGCCGGACCTGTAAGTCGTTCACGCCTTCGACGGCGTTGAAGCTGGTGTTCCAGGTGTGGCCGCCATCGATCGAGTATTCGATGGTGGCGCCAGTTTCAACACCGGTGAGATTCAACGTACCGACATTGGTGATGTGATCGTTGGCGTTGCTGCCGGAGTCAGTGGTCAGCGCGACACTTGGCGCAGCGGCCGAGGTGTCGAGCGTGAAGTTGAACGAGGTCGGGGCGGACGTGTTGCCTGCGACATCGGTTTGCCGAACCTGCACGTCGTTCACGCCTTCGACGGCGTTGAAACTGGTGTTCCAGGTATGACCACCATCGGTCGAGTATTCGACAACTGCGCCAGTCTCCACACCAGAAACGTTGAGTGTGCCGACGTTCGTGATGTGATCGCTGGCGTTGCTGCCGGAATCGGTGCTCAACGCAATACCCGGTGCAGCGGCCGACGTATCGAGTGTGAAGTTGAACGAAGTCGGATCCGATGTATTGCCCGCGACATCGGTTTGCCGAATTTGTACATCGTTCATGCCTTCGACGGCGTCGAAACTGGTGTTCCAGGTATGACCGCCATCGATCGAATATTCGACGGTGGCGCCGGTTTCGATACCGGTGAGATTCAGCATGCCGACGTTGGTAATGTGATCGTTGGCGTTGCTGCCGGAGTCAGTGGTCAGCGCGACACTTGGCGCAGCGGCAGAGGTATCGAGCGTAAAGTTGAACGAGGTCGAGGCGGACGTGTTGCCTGCGACATCGGTTTGTCGAACCTGCACGTCGTTCACGCCTTCGACGGCGTTGAAGCTGGTGTTCCAGGTATGGCCGCTATCGATCGAGTATTCGACGGTGGCGCCGGTTTCAACACCGGTGAGATTCAACGTACCGACATTGGTGATGTGGTCGGTCGAGCTACTGCCGGAATCGGTGGTCAATGCGATGCTGGGCACGGCGGCCGAGGTATCAAGCGTGAAGTTGAACGAGGTCGGATCCGATGTATTGCCTGCGATATCGGTCTGCCGGACCTGTACGTCATTCACGCCTTCGACGGCGTTGAAACTGGTGTTCCAGGTGTGGCCGCCATCGATCGAGTATTCGACGGTGGCGCCGGTTTCGATACCGGTGAGATTCAGCGTGCCGACGTTGGTAATGTGATCGTTGGCGTTGCTGCCGGAGTCAGTGGTCAGCGCGACACTTGGCGCAGCGGCCGAGGTATCGAGTGTGAAGCTGAGCGAGGTCGGGTCCGACGTGTTGCCCGCGACATCGGTTTGTCGAATCTGCACGTCGTTCACGCCTTCGACCGCGTTGAAACTGGTGTTCCAAGTATGGCCGCCATCGATCGAGTATTCGACAACTGCGCCAGTCTCCGCACCAGAAACGTTAAGTGCACCGACGTTCGTGATGTGGTCGGTCGAGTTGCTACCGGAATCGCTCGTGAGTGCGACA
>NZ_JBYSWZ010000031.1:0-4212 GCF_058781685.1 Burkholderia sp. FW306-1C-G01B | reverse complement strand
GCAGCTCGTCAACAACTTTTTAACCACTTCGTTGCGACTGCGCGGTCCATCTTCCTGCGCCAGCCGTGCGCCCAACCCGCTGCACACCACCGACTTCGCTTCCCCTCTTCCGCGCCGCGTTTCCGTTAGCGCGAAAGAGGCGTGATTCTATGCACCTCGCTTCGATCGCGCAAGGGGTTCGATGCAACTTTTTTACAAAACCCGCAATTCGGCCGTCCGGCCATGCCAGGGCACAAGACCGCTTATGGTGCAAAGAACGGACTAGAATATGAGGTTCTTCGCCTCTTTCTATATACGTCTTTAATATGCGCCAGCGAATCGCCAAACGCCTCCCCCCCGATGCCGACAAACTGGTCGGTCTGTCGCTTGCGCTCTTCGCCTCGGGTAGCCGCATCGAGGATCGCTTCTGGGAAGCGAAGCTCGACGCGCTGCTCGCCAAGATAGTCCGCAACGGCAACCAGACCACGCTCGACGCAGCCCTCGACCATCTGCAGCAGAATCATCCCGACGCCTACGGCGCGCTCGCCGACATGGCCGAGACCCACAGCGAGTCGATGGTGATCGAGCACGACGGCCAGCCGTACGATGCGCTGCTGGTCGCCGTCCCCGTTCTCGCATGGACGCGCTACATGATTCCATCGGGCCCGCTCAAGGGCGACGTGGCCGACGCGCTGCGAACGCACCTGCAGGCTCATGTCCTTGCGAACGGCACGCTCGTCGGGCTTGCCCCGTTCCTCTACAGCATCGACCAGTTGCCGCGGCATCACGTCGAGACCTACCGTCTTGCCCAGCAGCTCGCGCATGCGGCGATCGGCCAGCACACACCCAAGCTCAGCTTCGGCGACCTGCCCGAAACCTCGCCGATCCTGGCCGACCCGCGCTTCCTGCTCGCCGTCGTCGCTGCGCCCGCCGGGGCGCCGCTGTTCCGCTGGCAGGAAGAAGAAGGCGGTAGCCGGATCGAGCGCGGTCAGTGCCTCGAACAATGGACGGCCCAAGGCGGCCCGAATCTGTCGATCGCACTGCCCGGATGCGAGTTCGAGTGCCTGCTTCCGGACGCGTACTACTCGGCCTGCCGCGACGCGGACGAACGCATTCGTCCACACACGGTGCGAACCGCCATTCGTTATCTTTTCGACACACTTGGTACGGCACCGCAGGAGCTGCGCGCGGTGGTCGCCGGCTTCGGCGAACGCCGTATCGACGAATATCGTGTCGGCTTCACTCGGCGTGCGAGCAACGACGTAATCTACGGCGTCGTGTGGCCGCTCTACGGTCGTGAAAACGGCGACGTGTTGATCGACAGCGCGACGCTCGAAGGCGAGGCGCCGATCGAAGGGCCGCTCGAGGAAATCGTGAGCCTGTTGAAGGAATGCGGTGTAACCGACGTCCGACGGCACGCAGGCCGCTTCGAACCCGAATACTGCGACGACTGCGGCGTGCCGCTTTACGCAGATCCGCTCGGCGAAATCGTCCACGCGGAAATGCCGGAAGACGCCTCGCCCGCCCAACCGCACTTCCACTAACCTCTCGCGGCAGGCCCGAACGGCCTGCCCTCCCGAAGCCGCTCCCGGTTCCCGCCGGAGCGGCTTTTTTCTTGTCCTATATTCCGTCGCTCAAAATTTCAGACTTTTCCTAAGCCTTTCAGCCAAGCAGACATCGTGTAAGGTCTTTGTCATTATCGGGGCCAACGCATGCCCGACAGCAGATCAATGACCCACCCTTACGGAGGTTGAATATGCGGTTCCTGGTGCTTTACTCAGACGCCGAACGGCGTGACGGACTGAAGGCCCTGTTGCGACAGATCGACCGCCACGCCAGCATCAACGATGCACCCGACAGCTTCCAGGCGCGCCGGCTGCTGCGCACCCAGCGTTTCGACCTCGTCGCGATCGACTGGCTGGACGTCGGCCGGCTAAGCGAGCTGCAGGCACTCTGCAGCGCCTGCTCGCCGACGCCCGCGGCCGTAATGATCGACGAAGCCTCGCCGGAGGCCATCCAGCGCTTCTTCAACTATGGCGTAGCAGGCGTGATCCCGCATTCCACGCGGCCGCACCTGATCGTGCGTGCGCTCGAGATGGTGCTGCTGGGCGGACACTACATCCCGCCGATCGCCCTCCGCCTGCTGCCCTCCGCCGCCGGAGCGCGCCACGAGGCCCATTTCCAGACGCTCGCCGGATCGCTGCCCCGCCGCCCGCCGAGCGGCCTGTTGTCGCCCAGGCAAGCGCAGATCATGCGCTTCGTCCACATGGGCAGCACGAACAAGATGATTGCCCGCACGCTCGGTATCAGCGAAGGTACCGTGAAAATCCACCTTGCCAGCATCTTTCAGCAGCTTGGCGCCGTCAACCGCGCCGCCGCGGTCGCGATCTACAACGGCTGGCTGTCGCCGCACCTCGAAGTGCTGCTGGCGAATCGCAACCGCACGCGCAAGCCGGCCATCGGCGAACGCGGCACCGTTCCACTACGCACGCCACGGAACGATCATCGGTACCCGTTGCCAGCCGCGCATGCCGGCACGCAGGACCTGCCGCTCGCCGCCGAGCCGCGGGCACGGTTCCGGCGCGAGCGCTAGCAGACAGTCTCGATATTGCGACGGTCGACATGTGTGGATTCCCACCTTTGATGCTCAACGAGTAATATGAACGCATGGGTTTTCTTTTCACACCGCTTCCGCTCTGGGTTGGCATCGGTGGCTGGATCGCCGCCGTGGCCCTGCTCACGCTCGCGATCTGGAATCGCCCCTTCGTGCGCCTTCAGGACGCCACGCTCCAGCACGTGTGGCTTGCGCTCGTCACCGCAATCGCGGTCCTCTGGGCCTCGAATGCGTGGCTCGATGATGGCATCGTCATGCATCTGCTGGGCGCAACGCTGCTCGTCACGCTGTTCGACTGGACGCTCGCGCTGATTGCAATGGGCGCCGTCACGGCGGTGGCCGCGATCATCTTCGACGCGCCGTGGCAGGGCATTGGCCTGACCTATCTGATCTACGGCGCGCTGCCTGTCGCCGTGTCGGCGTTGCTGCAGCGCGCCGCGCTCGCATGGCTGCCGCACAACCTCGCGTCGTTCATCACCGGCCAGGGATTCCTGTCGCCGGCCATCGCGATCATCGCGGTCGCCGCAGCAGCAGCCGGCGTCCAGCTCGCCCTCGCGGACGGCGTGCCTGTCGTGATTCCTGCCGGCTATCTGTTGAACACTGCACTGCTCGCGCTCGGCGAAGCGTGGTTCACCGGCATGGCGACTGCGCTCATCGCCGTCTATCGCCCTGCGTGGGTCACGACCTTCGACGTCCGGCGCTATCGCCTCGGCGGCCCGCGCGCCTGAAACTCCTTCGGATCGGGGCACCGTCAGCACGTGCCGGCGGCATTTTCTGCAGCGCGGGAGAATAGGCCATCTACTGCCGCACAACTTTTTTACGCTAAGATTGAACTCCTGTTCTCCATCGGGCATCTATACGTGCCCGATGTCTCCTTCGCTCCTCACCAATAACCAGATGGACAGCTCACCTGCCTCGCTCCGGATTCTCCGGGCGCTCGGCAAGCTGGCAGCCTGTGTCGCGGGCCTGTCGCTTGCGCTTCCGACACCGGTATTCGCCGACCTGCTCGATCAGCGCTCCGAACTGATCAACAAATTCGTCAACGAAATGCATGCCGATCCGCTCGCGGCCGATTGTGCGGCGCACGGCAGCTTCATCGCCAGCACGTCGTCGGCCTTCGATCGCGTCGACTTCGCGCCGAACGCATTCGATAGCGGCAACGCGACGATCACGCCGTGGAACGACTCGTTCGACCAGGGCAAGCAGCGCGTGAAGGTCGACAACATGGTCACGGTCGACGGACTCGGCGTCCACAGCGACGGCAGCGACCCGACGCCGCTGAAATTCCGTTGCGGCTACGTCGGCCAGCAAATGCTCGCGTTCAGCTGGAACGACCCTGTTCCGCCGCTGAAGCCGCGCGTCGAGCGCTCCACGTCCTCGACGAAGAAGTTCAAGGGCAAATCGCACCGAGGTAATGCAAAGGCGAAGGCATCGGGCCGCACCGGCAAGAAGGCCGTCGCAACGAAGAAATCAGGCGGCCAGAAGAAAGCCGTGAAGAAGAAAACCGCGAAGAAGTCCTGATACGACGGAGCGGCAACGACATGTCAAGTCCTGGAATAGGTTGACAGTATCCAGACGCTAGAACGCCCGATGCACCGCATCGGGCGTTTTGTATTTCA
>NZ_JBYSWZ010000030.1:0-8505 GCF_058781685.1 Burkholderia sp. FW306-1C-G01B | reverse complement strand
CCGCTTATTCGTTAGGTGGACACGATACTCCCAAGCGTCTCGGTCAAACTCAAGATGGGTTCGCTAGCCGCTTACGCACCTTCTTGGTCAGCCCATGTCCGACGCTGCAAAAACGAAGACATCCGACAGCGCCCGATGGCTATTTCAGACGCGCTGCCTGCGCCGCAGCATGGCCGGCCAGCAACGTAACGAACGTCTTGAAGCTGGTCATGTCCGACAAGGATGCATATTCGCCAGTGCCGACCGCGCTACGCGGCGACGTCATCAGCGCAGCCGTCGTGTATAGCTGCTCCTTTGTCAGGCGTTGACAGAGGATGTCGTAGCGCTGCTGGTACGAGGCCCCCTGAAACTCCTTGAAGATCGGGAAATGGGGCGAGGCGTCTCGAACTGGTCGCCGTGACGCAGGTTCATCCTCCACCAACATCACCCAGCCAACAAAGGGCCTCGGCTGCTTGCCGAAGCCCTCCTCACGGTAAGCAGTCCAAAGATCATGCGCCGTGCCGATTGCTTCCTCGGTACGGTTGTTGAAGTTGTTGCCGAATGAGGGACCAACCTGGCTCTTCAGTTCGATAGCTGCAATCAGCTCCCCTTTGTCCATGACTAGCAAGTCCCAGAGCTTGGTCGGGCGAAAATATCCTGGCAGTGTCAGGACGGCCCGCTCCTGATAAATCTTGGCGTGATCAAGTCCGTTCGCTTTGATAATGTCGATAATCAAAGAGACGAAACCGTCCATGTTTTTGCCACTGGTCACACCAGCCCGCTCACCCTGGTCGGACTTCCCTGACTCAATCTGCTTCTGCTTTGCCTTTTCTCGGCTGCCCCAAAACGCCATGACCGCGTCTCGCGTCTTACGTTCATAATCGACCAAATCAAGCGCCATTTTTTATCACCATTTATTTTTTAGATTTGCCTTCTAACTTAACTATTCTGGCTACCCAGGAATTTGACTGCGTGCCCCCGCAGTGCGGCTGCAAACCGGGCGAAATTTAGATCATCGGCGGGCTGCGTAATGACGGTCGACTCTGAATTAGTTGCCATCAAGAAGCATGATGCATCGTAGACTCTCTCAAGTACAAGCCTGCGGCATAGAATTTCGTAGCGTTCTGCGTAGGTCACACCTAGATACTTAATCTTTCCATTTTTTCCGATTGTCCGCGACTGGCCTCGAAAAACCGGATCGACTTCAAAATACGGCTCTTTATTTGTTACCGGCTTCTTTACTTTGTCCCGGTCCTCCAGCAGGAATAGATACCCAAGGAACGGCGCCGGCGCTCCTTTTCCAAATCGCCCCTCCCGGAAGGCTGTCCAGATATCCTGAGCACTTCCGAGTGCTTCTTCAACTCGGTTGTTGATATTGTTGCTGATTGACTTTCCAGCATGCGACTTGAACTCCATCGCTAGGACCAGTTGTCCTTCGGAAACAACAATCAGGTCCCACTTCTTAGTCGATCGAAAGTAGCCTGGCAGTTCCAGCGCCGTTCGAGTCCGTACGTCGAGGCGCTTCAGGCCAGCTTCGCAAAGGATGTCAGCAACGAGAATCTCGAGTGCTCCCATTTGCGTACCCCCGGTTACCTCTCCGCGCGTGCCTGTGTCAATTTTGCCGGACTCAACCTGTTTTTTCCTATTCGTCGCTCTCGCATCCCAATAGCTTTGGACAGCTTCCTGCAAGCGCTTGTTGATTTCAATCTTGTTAGTCAACGCTGCCCCCCAAGACTTCCCTTTCCTCCGCAGTCAGTCTATAGAGCTCAAACGCCGCGCGATTGCAGGCTACTATGTCCTGCGCCTCAGCAGCTTCCATTAGCTGTCTCCGAAGGTTAGCGGGAACGTCCTTCCAGTGCGGCACACGAATGCGTCGTAGGTACTGCGCCTGAAAGCGCAGGAAGCCGCCGCGCATCTTCGTTGAATAGGTTGCGACGAAGAGACGGGCAATTGCCGAGAGTAAAACCGCTTGGAGAGCCCGCAGGTCCCACTCGTCCGAAGTAATGAAGTACAGATTGTGATGAGGATAGAGGCTGCCGTCTTCATAGACGATGTGAGATTTACCTTTAATGTCCGGGACCAACAGTTTAGGCTTCTTTGTAAGTGACGGTGTGATTCGATCAATCGTCCGATACCAGTTGGCCGGAGCACTTCTTGCGCAATGACGATTAGCGATCACGTCCTTGCGCGCCTCAAGATAGCGCTTGAGGCGAGGATAGTTTGCGAGATCGACCAGCCCGCCGCCGGTGGCGAAGGGATTGATGACGCCATAGCCGCGCCATTCGACAGTGCCGCTCATGATGTCTCGCGTCATGACCAGTGGCTCTTTACGATCGTCCTCAACGTCTAGAGCATCAAATAAGCCTATGAAAGCCTTATCAGCGCCAGTAGCAACCCCAATCCCGACCTTACATCCGACCTCCTCGATAGCAGGAAAATCGCGCTCCAGTCGACGCACAACTGCGAGCTGGTCAGAGGATTCGAGAATCCAAGGTTCGGAGCCAGCGGTTACACCAGCGAGCTCGCGTACCTCTCCGGAGTCCTTTGACAACTTCTTGGATGTGAGAAGGCTGGCCAAGTCGGCCAATGCCGCACGGTCGATTTTGGGCCGATGTGCAAGCCGAGTTACGCCAGGCTTCTCTTTGGTGATGACAGTGATCGCAGGATAGGCGGTGACCTCTGTGTGGAAGGCTGGGGTATCTGTCATATCCACGTGCACCTTTAGGTGAAATTCCTCGGCAACGAGAGCGCGAAGCGGTCCACCATAACGGTTCTTCATCCATCGATCTGCACAGATAAAGCCGAGTGCGCCGCCCTTCGTTAGAAGACGCAGCGAACGTTCAATGAACGGAATGTAGAGGTCCGCCCTGTCATACATCGTCGTGTAGCGACTCCGATACTCGGCTAGAAGCACCGCAGGGATCATCTCCTGACGAACATAAGGCGGGTTACCGATCACAACATCAAATTCAGCAGGGAGAGGCGTCAGCAGGAAGTCTCCGTGCAACAGCCAGCCGTCGGAAATCGCGCCCGCCGTTTGGGCTGCAATACCAGCCTCTACCAAACGCGCCACGATGGCGGCGTGGGTCCGGCTGTATGTGTCACGATGCAGCTCGACGGCGCGGATGCAGCCACCGAGTGTTTCAAGCGGGTGCGTTGTCTTGCCCTGCGCCGTCCATGCAGACAATAGCCGATCAATGGCAGGCAACAGGAAGTCGCCATCCCCAAAAGAGGGCTCAAGGAGGGTCAGCGTGTGCAGAGGCTTATCAGGCGTGTAGCCGACAAGATCGAGAATGAAATCGACGACCTCGCGGCGCGTGAATATTGCGCCTCGTTCCTCGACGCCACCAGTGTACGCAAGCTCTTTCACCGCCGCCATCACAGGGCAAAGATCGGGAAACGAAGGTTGGCGAAGGAGGAGATCGTTCGTTGACATATGGTCCAGCAGTTTTGGGGCGTTAGTGATTGCGGGGTTGGTGTTTCTGGTCTCACGGAGGATTGGCATCATTATCGCATCGACGGACCGTCGGTCCTGGTCGAGTAGACGATGCGTCTGAAGCTCATGCTCCGCGCGGTTCGTAAGGGAGGTATCCGGAATTTCGTGTGTGAGACGGGTTAAAACTCAGATTCCGATGCTGAATCGCTCCGGGCAAAGCAGCGCAAACTGCGTCATCGCGCTCTTCCAATCGAGCCGGGAGCCAGTCCACTTGGCAACGACGTTGCGCAGCGCCAGCCAGATCAGCTTGATCGCCGCCTCATCCGATGGGAAGTGGCCGCGCGCCTTGATGATCTTCCGAAGCTGCATGTGCAGCGACTCAATAGCGTTCGTGGTGTAAATGATCTTCCGGATGTCCGGCGCAAACACGTAGAACGGAATCACCTGCTCCCTGGCTCGCTGCCAGAGCGCGGCGATCGGTGGGTATTTCGCGCCCCACACGCCGGCGTCGAACGCGTCCAGCGCCACGGCAGCCGCCTCGGCCGTAGGTGCCCGATAGACTTCTGTGAGCGCTGCCGCGACCGACTTCCGGTCTTTCCAGCTAGCAAAGTCCCGCGAGTTGCGGATCAGATGCACGATGCAGATCTGAACCGTCGTTTCCGGGAACACGGAGTTGATCGCTTCGGGGAAGCCCTTCAGCCCGTCGACCACGGCGATCAGAATGTCCTGCGCGCCGCGCAGTTTTAGGTCGTTGACCACCCGCAGCCAGAACTTGGCGCCCTCGGTCTGCTAGATCCAGAGACCGAGCACGTCGCGCGTGCCGTCGCGACGCACACCCAGGGCCGGGTAGATCGCCTTGTTGCGCACTACGCCTTCGTCTCGGATCTTCACGCGCAGCGCGTCGAAGAACACCACTGGGTACATGGGCTCGAGCGGCCGCTGCTGCCATTCGCGCACTTCGTCGATCACCGCGTCGGTGACCGTGCTGATGAAGTCCGGCGATACCTCGATACCGTACATCTCCTGCAGGAAGCCTTGTATTTCCCTCACGCTCTTGCCGCGCGCGTACATCGCGATGATCTTGTCGTCGAAGCCGGTAAGCGTCGCTCGCCCTTGGCAATTAGTACCGGATCGAACGTCCCTTCACGGTCGCGTGGAATCTCGACCTCGAGCAGGTCGTCGTCGGTCGTGATGCGTTTGCGACTGGTGCCATTGCGGTGATTCGTGCTGTCCGACGGCTTGGCTCGGCCTTTCTCGTAGCCGAGGTGGTGGGTCAGTTCGCCGCCCAGCGCACGCTCGAAGATCGCCTTCTTGAGCGCCGCCAGTTGCTCGTTGATCGTTGCCCGGTCCAGCGTTCCGGGCAGCAGTTGCTTGATCAGTTCCGGGGCCAGGTTCAAACCCTTGCCCGGCTCAATCGTCACTTCTTCCTTGCGTTTGCGTGGCATAAAAGTGGCTCCTTGGTCGCCAGTTTATGCCTCGCACACAAAGTTTCGGATAGGCTCGGGCAAGCACTAGCAGCCAATTGGCCCTACTGAAGGGGGCAGGTCAATCCCTCACCCGCTCTCGATAACGAGCGTCCCTCGTTCGAATCGCATCGATCCATTCCACCCACTCCTCCTCGCTCAGATAGTCACGGGCTGATGATCTCCGTTCGTCGACAAAAGCATCCTGCTCAGCCAGACTCAGACTCTCCCAATACCGATCCCACACATTCTCATACCAATACTGCGCATCGCCCTGCAGGTTGTATATCAACGAGCCGAGTTCGTACCACGCAAGCCACGGTGGTGGCGGATTGAATCCGGATGCCGAAACTGAGCGAACAAGCTCGACATCGTTCGTCAGCAAACTAACCTGCTTCCCGGAGTATCGATCGACGCCGGAAAAGAATGTGTGAATCGGCCCGTCTCGCACGAACTGGCGTGGCCCCACTCGCTCCCTACCAGCTACCACAAGATTTACGTAGACCGGGAACTGCTCAACTTCGACATCCTGCGTCAAGCAGAACGCTTTGACGCCAAGGCCGCCCATCCATACTGCCCCGGGATAGTCCGGAAACGACTCCGATTGAAATGTCTCCGGCGTTCCTGCAAACGTCTCGCGCAAGTACGTCAGATCCGCCTCGAAAAGCTCCTCAATTGCCATCTGTTGCTGCTCGAACAGCTCTCGCGACACACGCCTGCTCTGGCGCCCAGCCATGAAGTCGGCAAACATTCTCTTCAAGCTCGACACATCAACTCCCGTCATTTGTCGACGATCTCGTCAGCAGCAAGCCCGCCTCCGAAATACCCGATGGACCCGAAAACCAGGCCACCGACAAGTCCCGTGATCACTGCACCCGGTCCAGTCTCAATGCCGACCAGCGCTCCGGCAGCTGCACCCATCTTCCAGCCAGCAATAGCACCACCCCAGCCGCCCATTTGACGAATCACCTCTTTCTCAATTGGCTTCACGGACTTCGCCTTGAACGACTCGTTTGTAGCAACGGAAAGATCGTACGCGGTGAATCCGATTCCGATGACTTGAACCACACGCGCGAATTTGACCAGACCGAGTGTGACAGCCAGCCCGCGCGTGGTGTAAATCCCGGACGGCGGAACCATCGGATTCGGCTTGATGAGCACCTCCTTGTCGAGCCCCTCCGCATAACTCTTGATACGGGCAATCCTGTTTTTCAGGTGAGGGTACTCCGTCGCGTATCTATCCAACGCAAGCCTGATCTCCTGCGTCGTTACAAGCTTGGCGCCCGAACGCTTGGCTTGCGCGATGTCGACGTAAAGCACCTTGCCCTTGAATCGCTCAGCTCCACCTGGAAAGTCACTGCTAGTGGAAATGTAGCTCGTCAGCTTGTCGTAGCCCATCACGTGCTCGGCGATACTCGCGCTCGAACCCGGCCCCTTTGGCCACAACCCGTATTTTTCCGGGTGCACTTCTCGCATCGCCTCGAGCGGCCCCAGGCGAAGTGACTGCAAGTACGGATCGTGAATGGTCGTGTAGCAGCGCCGAACGAGAAACCCGTCTTTGCCCGGCTCGTCTACCACCACAAGCACGAACACGCGCGCGGGCATCAAATGCCCGAGGACGTCATATTGTGATCCCGATCGATCGTTTGTCGGCGCTCGGTAAATGTAGTCGCTCATCGCGCCCACCTTTCCAGAGCTTGAACGCCTACCGCGATATCGAGCTGTTGAGGGTTGTCTGTATAGACGCGAGGACAGTACCCCTGGCTATCAGTTAGCCCTTTGTACGTGGCACCGGTTGCGGAACGAATGTGATACGGCACGCCGGATATTGGATTTCCAGCACGATCCACAACTCGCACCTGCTCGTCGTACGATTCGCGACGACGCTTCGGGAGCGGATTTCCTGCAGGGCCGAAGCCCATCTCGGCGAGTTCGCCTGATGTGAAGTCCAGAGAAGCGGTATCTTGAGATGCCCGCATCACTGGGCGGGGATGGCAGCGGCAAGCACACAGATCACCATCTAGCGCAGCGTGCTTGCCCATGAGTGAGTCCGGCCGTCGTGGCCCGTGACCAACGATGACGCCAATCGAGTCGCACGCCGAGCAGTAAACTTCGGCCCCCAGAAACGTCACCGGCGTACCGTGATGCATGAAGAAGTCCATGCCCTCCAGGACGATCCCGCCGTTAGACGAACGGTCTCCCTTCTTGAGATAGAACCGTTTCATTCTTCTTCGCCTTATTTTATTAGGTATGCGAAGTCATATCATGCAGATCATCACAAAACTATTGGACAGGTACGAAACCCTATCTCCGGCCGGCGCAGATCAACTCGCCACATCTACCAATTGGCCAATCCGCACATCACGGTGATTTATGAGATGCGACAGACACTACACTGTCCATACACACTGACTGACGTATCCACCTCGCACCTCTTCGACTGTTCCATTACACCTATGGCTTTTTCGAATCGACTCGCAACCTTTCGCAAGCAGAGAGGGTTCACCCAACAGCAACTGGCCGATCGCGCAAAGGTTCATATGGTGCAGATCAATCGATATGAAGCCGGGCTGACACGTCCGAATCTCGACGTGATGAAACGCCTCGCAATCGCTCTGTGTGTAAGCACCGATTCGTTGCTGTTTGATTCGAGCGAGCTTCGACTGGACGAGGACTTTCGCCCGATTTTTGAAGGCTTACGAGCACTCGGCCCCGACGACAAGCTCGTCGCCAAATCGGTACTTGAGGCGCTGCTTCTCAAGCATCGAATGTCTGTCGGCGGTCCCGTCGCACCAGCGGTGGGGAAGATCGTTTCTCTCTGAAACGCGAATCCAATGAAAGACTGAAGAGAGCAAAGCAGTAAAAGCGCGGGCTGCATGGGCTGCCACCCATACGACCCGCTGACCACCACCAACTCGAACCAGGAGTCGGAAATGGCTGACGCCAATAGTAAGACACGTCGCAGGAAGAACAAACCCGTCAACATGCAAAAGACGTTTGAGCTGGTCCTCCGCAACTACCCGGACCTTCCCAAGCGCGGCTGGCCTTACCTGCCGTGGATGCAGGCAATCGATATCGATTTCAAGATCTTTGGATTCAAACCGGGCGATCGCGTCTACCTCGACGTCAACTACGTCACCCGGAAAATCACGATCTCGCCTGACTACAGCCAGCTAGCGCTGCGAGAGCAGCCTTACCACGACCCAGAACCGGAAGACCCGGTTGCATAACCAGCAAGGGCCGCTTTATGCGGCCCTTGTTGCCTCGGTGGTTGACTCGGCGTTCAGCGGATCTCTGCGCACCATTCCTTGCGCTCAGCTAGCACCGCGGCTCTTCTACGGCCACCGTCAACAACCGTCACAACAGCGGAACGCAACCTTCCGTCATCATCTCCGCAGCGGCCCTCACGGCTCCGCTTACCCTCTCGCCGAAAGCATCGCCCACCCGATCAGCGACATCGCGACCGTCAGTGCATTCCGCATGAGATGCGACCCATGCCGAGTGCACCGGACACATTTCCGTCGCTGAAATGCAAAAACCCCCGCCTTTCGGGCGGGGGTTTCTGGCTAAGGGAGCCTGACGATTACCTACTTTCACACGGGAATCCGCACTATCATCGGCGTAGAG
>NZ_JBYSWZ010000002.1:669515-674089 GCF_058781685.1 Burkholderia sp. FW306-1C-G01B | reverse complement strand
CGAACAGGACCGTGAAACGACTCTACGCCGATGATAGTGCGGATTCCCGTGTGAAAGTAGGTAATCGTCAGGCTCCCCTTAGCCAGAAACCCCCGCCCGAAAGGCGGGGGTTTTTGCATTTCAGCGACGGAAATACGGTGACCTGAGGCGGAATTTTGTGACCAATCAGGCAGTGAGTCGCGCGTCGATATTATCGGAATCCAGCCAGGCTCGACGGACCGTGGCAGGAGGTTGATAGCGATGAGCGCTATGGGGCCGACGCTCGTTGTGAAACTGTCGCCAGCGTTCGATGAGTACCTTGGCCTCGGCCCGGCTGCGGAACCATTCGCGATTCAGCAATTCGTCGCGCAGCTTGCCGTTGAAGCTTTCGACGAATCCGTTTTGCCACGGGCTGCCGGGCGCGATGAAGGCTGGGCCGATTGCAGCATCTCTCAGCCAGCGCATGACCTTGGCGGCGGTAAATTCGGCGCCGTTGTCCGACCGCACAAACGCCGGCTTGCCGTACAGGCGCATCAGTCGCGACAGCGTTAGGATCACATCCTGCGAACGCAGGCTGGTGCCGATCTCGATCGCCAGGCACTCGCGGGTGTATTCATCGATCACGCAAAGCATCTTCAACGCTCGCCCGTCCACCAACTGGTCGTGTACAAAGTCGTAGCTCCAGACCGAATTGGGCTGGGTGGCGCCAGGCAGGCGTATGTCGTTGCCGCAACGACGTCGGCGAGGGCGCCGCCGTGGAATGTTGAGCTGCAAGGCTCGCCACATTCGTCGCACACGCGATTCGCCCAGCGCCAGCCAAGCCGACATCCGTCGGTAGCCGAAGCGCGGCACCTCCTGCGCAGCCGCAATCAGTTGCTCGCCCAGACGCCGATCTTTCTCCGGTTGCTTGGGCGTATAGGTCGCCACCCGGCGACTCAGTCCCAAGTAGCAACATGCCTTGCGTCGTGATAGCCCCCGCCGAGTCAGGACTTCCAGCGCCTCGCGCCGGCCCGTCGGGGCGCTCATTTTTTTCGGCTGAATTCCTTCAGGCCGTCGATCACCAGCATCTGTTCGGCGATCAGGCGCTTAAGCCGATCGTTCTCCGACTCCAATTCCTTGAGCCGACGCGCGTCGGCTACATCCATGCCGCCGAACTTGTTGCGCCAACGATAGAACGTCTGTTCCGAGATGTTGTGGCGCTTGCATAGATCCTTCACCGGTTCATCCCGGCTCTCGGCCTCGCGCAAGATGCGAATAATCTGCTCGTCGGTAAATCGCTTCTTCATCGAGTTCTCCTTGTCTCTAGGATAAAAGAGAACTCACTGGCCGGATGGCTACAAGAAACGTCTCAGGTCAACGGGGCGGCCAAGCAACGGCAGCGGAGCCAGAGCCAGAGTGCCGAAGGCATCGATTTGGGCAGCTACCGTTCTCGAGCGATCCGCAGTTCTGCGCCGCTGAAATTTTCAGGTGTCTTCTTCTACGCATCGTATCGATGCACCTTCAGCCGGTGCCTAGGCATGTCGGCACATTCAAAGATGATGTTGTAATGGATGCTGATGGGTGACGTTCAACGATGATGCTCGATAAATGGCGTGTTTCTGCGAAAGAAATCCATGCTCCCACGCTTCGCCTCGACCTGTCCGAGGACGTCACTCGGCGAGCGCAGCACGAAACCGTCCCCGAAATCTATGCGCATAAAGTGCATTCGTGCGACATGAGTCGGCGAAGCGAAGGCAAAGCCCTTCAGGGTAATATCGCCATTCATCCCCGATCCCGGTGCTTGTCTGCACCTATTGGCGGTCGGTGTTTTTCGCATTCCGTCTCCTGCACCGTTCATGACTGACAGCCCTGTTCAAGGTGGTCGGACGACCGACTTCTTACCGTACCTCGTCGCCGCAACGTTCTTCATGGAGTACCTCGACACGACCGTGATCGCGACCGCGCTGCCGCAAATGGCGCATTCGTTCGGCGTCGGGCCGAATGCGCTGAGCCTCGGGATGACGGCCTACATGCTTGCGCTTGCAGTGTTCATCCCGATCAGCGGTTGGATCGCTGATCGATATGGATCGCGCACCGTGTTCGCCAGCGCGATCGTCGTCTTTACCGGCGCGTCGGTGCTGTGCGGGCTGTCCGATGGCGTGGTGACGTTCACGGCTGCGCGGCTGCTGCAGGGTGTCGGCGGGGCGATGATGGTGCCGGTCGGACGGATGATCGTCGTGCGCAGCACCGAGAAAGCAAAGCTGATGCGTGCGATCGCGACGATCACGTGGCCGGGCATCGTCGCGCCCGTCGTCGGACCGCCGATCGGCGGTTTCATCACCACCTATGCGTCCTGGCGATGGATCTTCCTGTTGAACGTCCCGTTCGGCATCGCCGCGCTCGTCTGTACCTGGCTGATCGTCCGGAACACGCGGGCCGACGAGCAGCGGCCGCTCGACTGGGCCGGCTTTGTGCTGGCCGGCGGAGCACTGACCTGTCTGTTGATTGGCACCGAGGCGGCCGGCCAGCAGGATGTCCACTTCACGCGCGCGGCCGTCCTGGTGGGCGCGAGCGTATTGTTCGGCATGGCCGCGTGGTTGCATGCGCGGCGTTGCGCGCATCCGCTGCTCGATTTCACGACGCTGAAGGTGCCGACGTTCTCGGTGACGGTGATCACCGGCTCGATCACGCGGATGGCGATCAATGCCGTGCCGTACCTGCTGCCGCTGCTGTTCCAGATCGGTTTCGGCCTGTCGCCGTTCCAGTCCGGTTTGCTGCTGCTCGCGAGTGCGCTCGGCAATCTCGGCATGAAGGCGGGAACGTCGTGGATCCTCGACCGCTACGGTTTCCGGCGCGTCGCGCTCGTCGACGTGACGCTCGTCGGCATCTTCACGATCATGTGCGGCTGGCTGACCGCATCGACGCCGCTGACGATCACGCTGTTCGTCGTATTCGTCTACGGGCTGACGCGGTCGATGCAGTTCACGACGCTCGCGACGCTGGCCTATGCGGATATCCCGGCTCACCAGACGAGCGCGGCCAGCACGTTGTGGAGCGCTGCGCAACAAATGACGATCGGGATGGGGATCGCGTTCGGCGCGTTGTCGCTGCGGCTCGCGGCGTTGGTGCGTGGCGATGCGGCCGGCATGCATTATGTGCTCGGCGATTTCCGCTGGGCATTCGTCGCGGCGGGCGTGCTCGCACTGCTGACGTTGCCGGGCTACGCGCGATTGGCCACCGATGCAGGCAATCGGCTGCGGGCGAATGTGGCGCGAGGGTAGGACGGACTGCTAATCGCGTTTGTGTCGCGACAGGTGAGTGTTTTGGTTTCCTGTCGCTCGCAAGCAACGTCGAATCGTCATGGCTGTGACGACCTGACGGGCGGCGAAAGCTGTCATCTGTCACCGTGGACGAGCGGGCAGATCGCGCGGCGATGTATGGCCGTAACGTCCTCGGAGCGATTACACGCGACTGGCGAACAGACGCGCGGTGTTTACCGCGCGAACCCATCCGCGTGATCAACCGCGCGACCGTATCGTGTTCGTCCCGATTACCGTCACTGCGCATCATGGAAGATGATGCCGACCGTGTGGCGGTGGCCGCTTCTGATCCGGCTTACGCCGTGGCGCAGGTTGACGCGATAGACGCCGCGCGTTCCCTGCACGGGCCTGCCGTGCACGGCGAAGATCACCGCGTCGCCTTGCGTCAGCGGCACCACTTCCGCACGCGACTGCATGCGTGGCCGCTGTTCCGTCAACACGAATTCCCCTCCGGTGAAATCGCGTCCCGGCGCCGACAGCAGGATCGCGACCTGCAGCGGAAACACGTGCTCGCCATACAGATCCTGATGAAGGCAGTTGAAATCGTCGGCGCCGTATTGCAGGATCAGCGGCGTCGGTCGTGTCTGTCCCGCCGCGTGGCAGCGATCGAGGAAGGTCGCATGGTCTTTCGGATAGCGGACGCCGATCCCGAGTGCCTGGTTCCAGCGATTCGCGATCGGCGCGAGATGCGGGTAGATCGTCGCACGCAACTCGGCGACGATCGCAGGCAGCGGATAGGCGAAATACTTGTATTCGCCGCGCCCGAATCCGTGTCGCGCCATCACGACGCGTGAACGATAGAGCGCATCCCGCGGATAGAGCGATGCGAGCGCAACGCACTCGTTTGCCGAAATCAGGCTCGGCACGCGCGCGCATCCGTAGCGATCGAGCTCGGCATCGACGGTCGTCCAGTCGACTATGTCGACGCGTTGCGCGATGTCCGGCGATTCGACGGCAGGTTGCAGATCGGCGATGTTCACGGGCTTACCTCGTTCGTCAGCAGTGTGGCGTCGTGCGGTCGCGCGGAGTGTTCTGAAAACGTCGAACGCACGGTTGAATCCGCGGTGAGAGTTGATGAATCCAGTCTAGCGACGTTCATGCGCCGGCGCGCTCCAGATCTTGCGCTCCAATTCGGAAAAGGAAGAGGGGAAAGCCCGCGACGTGGCATGGGCGCACGCGAATGCGTCGACGTCGGAGCACGGAAGCGAAGCAGCGAAGAAGCGAAGAAGCGAAGAAGCGAAGAAGCGAAGAAGCGAAGAAGCGAAGAAGCGAAGAAGCGAAGAAGCGAAGAAGCGA